>NZ_JASOYM010000036.1:0-804 GCF_030226665.1 Paenibacillus sp. UMB7766-LJ446 | reverse complement strand
CATTCTCCCAATACCGAAATTAATATTTCCGTCTCGCAACAAAAGCATACGTTAGAAAAATTTTCAAATGGAAATGTATGAAAATAATGGAATAGGGACATATTAACTTTTGTCGATTAAATGTGATTGGAAAGGAATGGTGATATTATGCCGGATTGGGTAGAAATTGCTTTGCGAACGTTATTGGCTATGGGGGTTCTTTTTGTCCTAACGAAGATATTGGGTAAACGACAGGTATCAGAGCTTTCATTGTTTGAGTATATCACCGGCATCACGATCGGCAGCCTTGCAGCTTACGTTTCGTTGGATCTGGAGTCCAATTGGTATCTGGGCTTGGTTGCGATGACGGTTTGGACCGTTGTTTCTTTAGGGATTGAACTTTTACAGCTGAAAAGCAAAACGGCAAGAGACCTATTCGACGGCAAAGCAACAGTACTCATTAAGGACGGCAAGATCATGGAGGATAACCTAAAAAAAGAAAGGATTACCACGGATGAACTTATGGAACAGCTTCGAATAAAGAATGTGTTCAAAGCTGCCGATGTTGAATTCGCCATCATGGAGTCAAGCGGTGACGTTAGCGTTCTTTTAACCAAGGAAAATCAACCGTTTACGCCTAAACACCTGGGGATAAATGTCGGGCCAGAACAAGAACCTCAATCGGTCATTATGGATGGAAAAATAATGGACGAACCGCTTGCCACGATAGGTCTAAACAGGCAATGGTTGGATACGGAACTGGAGAAATTAGGTGTTTCGATTGATAACGTATTTCTTGGACAGGTGGATTCCTATGGCCAGCTA
>NZ_JASOYM010000035.1:0-818 GCF_030226665.1 Paenibacillus sp. UMB7766-LJ446 | reverse complement strand
TTGGGGTGAAGTCGTAACAAGGTAGCCGTATCGGAAGGTGCGGCTGGATCACCTCCTTTCTATGGAGAATCGTTTCCCGAGTGGAAACATTCAAATACAAAATCTAGCCAGGTCGGCTAGTTACTCACTCGTTGCTCAGTTTTGAGAGCTCAAACTCTCAAACGTTTGGTGGCGATAGCGAAGGGGTTCCACACGTTCCCATCCCGAACACGACCGTTAAGCCCTTCAGCGTCGATGGTACTTGGACCGCAGGGTCCTGGGAGAGTAGAACGCCGCCAAGCGTAAACCCATTACGGGTTTCAATATATATATAATGTGGGCCCTTAGCTCAGTTGGTTAGAGCGCACCTCTGATAAGGGTGAGGCCGGTGGTTCGAGTCCACCAGGGCCCACCATGTATACCTTAAAATCTAATATGGGGCCATAGCTCAGCTGGGAGAGCGCCTGCCTTGCAAGCAGGAGGTCAGCGGTTCGATCCCGCTTGGCTCCACCAACAAGATTTTACAAGCTTGTTCTTTGAAAACTAGATATCGAAACGAAATTTTGCGATTTAGAACATTCCTTTTAGGGATGAATGCTTGTTCGGTTCAAGTGACCGATCAACAATCATCCTAGCTGAACTTGTGTTAAACAAGTTTCAATAAATAGTGAAAACTGCATGAGCGAGTGATCGAAATGGAGCGACTTTTGGCTTTGGACGCAGTCCAAAACAAGCGGAGCGACAGCTCGAACACGAGCGAGTTGGTTAAGCTACTAAGAGCACACGGAGGATGCCTAGGCGCTAGGAGCCGATGAAGGACGTGGCGAACAACGAAACTG
>NZ_JASOYM010000005.1:0-492918 GCF_030226665.1 Paenibacillus sp. UMB7766-LJ446 | reverse complement strand
TCCCCTCCAAGTGTCACTTGAACCCTCATGATAACATGAAGGTTTTTTCAAGTGTCTACTTAAAGGGGATAATACCATAGATGGGGTCAGCTTTTTTTGTTGATTATAATGGGAGAGATTTGACAAGGGTGTTTTCATATTTGTCAAATCCACTCGAAATCCGAAAAATATTTTTCCACTCAGCACCATCATATTTATCCACAAAAAAGCAAGATAGCCAGCAATCGACTCTATTTAATTGGACGGCGGTAGAATAGCTTATTTTGCACACAAACCATATTTATCCACCGAGTTATACACATTATCCACAACTTTGTGGATATATATAAGACATTCTATCCCCTAATGCTTTTTATTTTCGAAAACATTACTGGTTTGACTTTGGTGCAGTTACCCACAATTTGCACTGGATATGTGGATAACTATACTCACATCTTGACAAACGTAATCATCGATTCCCTTTTTATCTCCTATAAAAGGACAAAAGCAGACCTCTGTATTCAAGGCCTGCCTTTGGTCTGCTTGTGATCACAAATTTATGTGATTTGCTGAAGTACTATTATGCGTGCACAGGTTCATCACTATCGGAAGACTCTGCCTTCAATCCGGCAGCATTACAAGCTGCGACATACGCCAGACCCGCAGCCATGACAATATCATTGTGAGTGGCTGTCCCTCTGAATTCACGTCCTGCACGTTCCACGGTAACCGCCGCTTCCGCACTCGCTGCCTCTCCTCCGCTCAGCGCGTGCATCTCCATATCGACAAACGTAATATCGTCCGAAATACTTTGGCCAATCGCACGAATGGTTGCATCTACCGGACCACCACCAACCGCAGAATAGGAATGCTCCCCTGCGCTCGTACGAATACGAACTGCTGCCATTCGATCGGTCATGCTGCCTGCGGTGACCTGCAACTCAACCAGCTCATAATCCTGTGCAGGGATATTCATAGTTTGGCTAACCATCTGCAATAACTGATCATCACTGACCACTTTTTGTTGATCGGCAGTTTCTTTAAATACCTCATACAGTTGTTCCATCTGCTGCTCATCCGGTTCGAAACCATATTTGCGGACCCGATCTTTCAAAGCGTGACGACCGGAATGTTTGCCCAGAATAATCATGCTGCGTGGAATCCCCAGTGCTTCCGGGTCCATAATCTCATACGTACTCCGGTTCTTGAGCAGACCATCCTGATGAATACCAGACTCATGCTGGAAAGCATTACGTCCCACCACCGGTTTGTTGTAGGCAATCGGGAAATGCATGGCACGGCTAATCTGACGGGATGTCTCATACATCTGGTTCAGTTTGATATTGGTCGTTGCGCCAATCGCGTCTCCCCGTGTCTCCAGAGCCATAATCAGCTCCTCCAGTGCACAGTTGCCCGTCCGTTCTCCCACACCGTTAATGGTTACTTCAATCTGGGAAGCACCGTTGGCAATGGCAGCCAGACTGTTAGCAACCGCAAGCCCCAAGTCATTATGACAGTGTGCGCTGTAGCGAACCTTGTCTCCGCCCCTTGCACCCTCACGTACATGACGGAACATCTCTCCATATTCATGCGGCAGTGCGTACCCGACGGTATCTGGCAAGTTGATAATACTTGCTCCCGCTTCAATTGCCACTTCAACCATCTCGATCAGATCATCCATCTTCGTACGAGCCGCATCCATGGCGGTGAATTCCACAATATCCATGAACTGACGTGCATAGGAGACCATCTCCCGCGCGGTAGCCACCACTTCACTGCGCGGACGGCGCAGTTGATGCTCAATATGAATGTCCGAAGAGGAGATAAACAGGTGAATTCGGCGGCGGGCTGCGTCAGCCGTTGCTCGAACGGCTGCATCTATATCCCCTTTGACCGCACGCGCAAATCCGCAAATCTCCACATTTTGCAGTTGTTTGGAAATCGCCTGAACCGCCGCGAACTCACCTGGACTTGAGATCGGGAATCCAGGCTCGATGACGTCAATGCCCAGAGAAGCCAACTGATGTGCCAGTTCAATTTTTTGCTCAGGCTGCAGACTCGCTCCCGGTGCTTGTTCTCCATCGCGCAGTGTTGTATCAAAAATCTCTATCATGCGTTTGTTATTGTTCGTTGTCATATCCATCAACCTCCATCAAATTTGAATGATTATTCGTTATTGGGGATCAGAACGAGGCGTTCATTTCCCGTTTTCTATATTTATTCATTTCGCAATCCATGCAAGTGTGCACGTCGACTTGCACACCTGGCGTATTTTCTTTTAACCGTGATTATTGATTCCCATCGCCCACCCTGCTGCCGGCAGCAAACACAAATAACCCGCCATCTCATCTAAGAGACGGCGGGTTATTATCCCTCCGCGGTACCACTCTTGCTTGATAGTCCAGGCTTGCGCCAGGCACCATCCACCTCGTCGTCTCCGGGCATATCAGTTGTCTCTGTGTACATGCAACACGAACAACCAACAGCCGGAGAAACACCCTGTAACGGGGGTTAGCCGTTGCTGTGTACCACATGCCCTTTCGTCCTCAAGGACAATGGGGTGAGACATCGGTCTCCATGCTTCCACAGCTCCGTTCCCGGGCGAGATTCGAACGATTCCAGCTGCTGCGTCGCACCACCCCGCAGCTCTCTGTGCGCTTTATCGTTTTACTGCTCCCGTTCATTACATTTATGATATGTGATCATGAACCCATCACCATTTTGAAAATCAAAAAAAGCCTGCCATCTCCTGCAATATTGCAAGAGACGACAGGCTGTTCACCTTCGCGGTACCACTCTTGTTGACTTTCATTTCCTTCGAGCTGATCCTGTATGCGTCCATACCGTTATCATTGCCCAAAGTGACAAAAGCCCCCTCAGTTATTGTTGATTTTCTACCGATATGTCATCCGTATTCCATCAACAACGGCCCTTTCACGGAGGCAACCCGTAACCATGTACTTTGGGCCATCATCGGCCTTCGGCTTCTCCCGGGGAGTTACCGTGTTCCATCGTTCCGCTTCCAGGTGAGTTTCAGGTTTCCTTCGACTGCGTTGCACCACCCCGCAGCTCTCTATGACCGGGAATTACCCTACTGTTCCTGTTCATTGCGTTTTCAGTTCAGGAATCTATATAAGTCAACAAATGAGTATTTACACTGGCGCTCCGATGACAGAACAACCTTCCGATCGCTGTTATCCCCAGATTTCTTTGATTCCCTTCTCTAAAAGGGAAAATCCGGTGATAAAGGCGAACACTTCGCTTCTCCAGGTTATTTCTGTCCTCTCCGCTATCGTGTAAATGTTTAGTTGAACATATCGAATTCCTGTTTTAATTTGTAATTAATATACAGTCTTCACATGAGGCTGTCAAGTCTGATATACATGAATTATTCTATACCGATTGAACTGACCATGCCTCAAGCGAAAGTCCAGGATCTGCTTTGGCATCGAATTCCGAGATTTCTCCCCGCTGCCATTTCAAATATGCCGCAGCTCCAATCATCGCTGCATTGTCGGTGCAATATTCCATCGGCGGGATCAGCAATTCGAGCCCTTCCTTCGCACAACGCTCCTGCAAAGCTGAACGCAATCCCCGGTTTGCCGCAACGCCACCGCATAACAGCAATTGACGTGATCCATACTCACGGACAGCCCTTACCGCTTTCTCTACCAGCACTTCAACAACAGCTTCCTGAAAGCCCCTTGCCACAGCAGATGGTTCAAGCGTTTCTCCACGCATTTTGGCTTGATTCAACACATTCAGTACAGCAGATTTCAAGCCGCTAAGGCTGAAATCATACGAATCCGCTTCAAGCCAGACGCGCGGCAAAGGTACCGCCTGCTCGGCTTCAGCAGCCATCCGGTCCACATGCGGTCCTCCCGGGTAGGGACACCCCAGCGCACGCGCCACTTTGTCATAAGCCTCGCCTACCGCATCATCACGCGTACGCCCGATCAGTTTAAACTTGCCTTCGGATTCCATATGCACGAGCTCTGTATGACCACCCGAAACAACCAATGCCATCGCTGGATATTGCAGCTCATGGGTAAGTCTGTTGGCATAGATATGTCCTGCAATATGATGTGTACCAATAAGCGGTTTGCCAAGCGCCATGGCCATCGTTTTCGCTGCCACGATACCGACCAGCAATGCACCGACCAGACCAGGCCCTTGCGTGACGGCGATCGCGCTCAGATCGCGGGGACGAATGCCCGATTGCTCAATAGCCTGCTCCAACATCAATGTAATGACTTCAACGTGTTTACGCGAAGCCACTTCAGGCACAACGCCGCCAAATGCCTTATGTGTCTCGATCTGACTGGAGATCAGATTGGACAGCACTTCCCGTCCATCCTTGACTACCGCAACGGATGTTTCATCACAGCTTGTCTCCACGGCCAATATATAAGATGGTTCCGAACTTAGCTTTTCCTTGAAATCATTCATGAATCCGTTACGCTTCCTTCCTCTTCGCCGCTTCGGTCTGCGGGCGGCAAATTCGCCCACATAATCATCGCATCCTCCCCATTGTCGGAGTAATAGCCTTTGCGAAGACCCGCCGATTCAAACCCTTTTTTCTGATACAAGCTCTGGGCAATCCGATTCGAAACCCTGACTTCCAGGGTCATTCGTTCCATCCCGAGATAAGCCGCTGTTCTCATCAATTCGTCCAGCAGCTTCTCGCCCAGCTTGCGTCCACGATAGGCTTCCCTGACCGCAATATTGGTAATGTGGGCTTCATCCATGATCGTCCACATGCCGGCATAGCCGATCGCCGTTCCTTCCAATTCCATGACCATATATTTTGCAAAATGATTGTGTGTCAATTCATTCTGAAACGCTTCTTCCGTCCAAGGCAGGGTGAAGGCTTCATGTTCAATAATCATTACATCGGGAATATCATCCAGAGTCATGAACCTGAACTGAAACGCTGCTTCCTGCTCTTCTTTCTCCACGTTGTCCATCTGCTTCCCCTCCCCTTTTAGTACGTGTTCAAAAAGACCGGTTTTCAGTACCGAGAAGATGGGATGAAGCTAGAAATGGAGTAGCGGAGCGTAGGGAAAACTACGTGAGCAACTACAATGTTTCCGAAGGAAACATTGTTCGCAAGCATCCGCTTATTTCGGCTGAATTCCATATTCGATGCTGATGATGCCACTAGGCATACTTCGTAATCAAAAGCGGACTTTTTGAACAACCTCTTTTAGCCTTTGCGCAGCAGGTTGGCTTCCGCTTCGGCCAGCTGGGTATAATTGGGCACCAGTGCATGCACGTCATCTCGCTGACCTGCAAGCAGCGCCTCGGCGCCTAAGCGCCCAACCCAACGGCCTTCCAGCTCATAGGGCACGAGCTGGAGCGCCGTTCCTGCGGGGCAGCAAAGCTCAGCCGCTGCTGCCGCATGCGGGCCCGTCTCGCCGACAATCCAGACGGCAGCGGGCCGCTCTTCCTGCGCCGCCTCCGCCATGCGGGCGGCGAGGGCTTCCAGCCATCCGTCCACCAGACGGATGGCATCTGGCGCGAGCCGCCGGGGCGCAGCGCTCCCGGCGGAGGCAAACAGCGCGGTATAGGCTTGACCGCGCCGTGCATCCACAAGCGGAACGATCCAGTGGACTGGGGCGGCACCTGTGCCGCCCTGGTCCGCGGATGGCGTTCCGCCAGCCCCGGCTGCGGCATCCTCTGCCGCAGCTTCGGCCTTGGCGGCGAGGCCGCTGTGCCAGCCGCCCCAGGCCAGAGCCTGAAGGCTGGACACCCCGGCAACGGGGATGTCCCATGCCCAGGCCAGCGTCTTCGCCGCGGTCACCGCAATGCGGATGCCCGTGTACGAGCCTGGGCCAATGCCGACGGCAATGCCGTCCAGCTGTCCCGGCTGCGTGCCGCTGGCTTCCAGCAGCTGCTCCATCACAGGCACCACGTGCACCGAATGGTTGCGTTCTGCCCGTTCATTGCGTTCTTCCAGAAGGGCGTTACCTTCCATAACTGAGGCTGCCATCACCGCAGTCGACGTATCCAACGCCAAAAACCGCTGGCGCGGCTTTTTTTGTAAATCTTCCATCATCATTTGACTCCATTCTGTCTGAACTGTTGGCACATGGCAGCATACGTCTCACCATACCCATCCAGCGTAATCGTTCGATCCTCCGGACCTGTCGTCTCGATCTGCACATGCAAGTGTTCTTGCGGCAGCAATTCGGGAATAATGCTGGACCATTCCACCAGACTGACTCCGGCTCCATAGAAATACTCATCCAGTCCAAGCTCGTCCGCTTCTTCCAGTGATATGCGATACACATCCATGTGATACAAGGGCAGACGCCCTTCATATTCCTTAATCAGTGTAAACGTGGGGCTGTTGACCACATCACGTACACCCAAATGCCAGGCAAACTTCTGTGAAAATGCTGTTTTGCCCGCGCCCAGATCACCGTCCAGTGCAATCACCATGCCGGCGTTTGCCTGTTCAGCGAGTGCGGACGCGAGTACTTCTGTATCTGCAATGCCATGGGAGTGAAACACCCACTGCTCGTGCGTCTGATTCAATATACGCCCCACCTTTGGCGGTCCATCCGCCTGAGTTCACTTTGAACCTTATTATATCGGTCCCATTCTTCCCCCGCAACATCGAAGGATCAGAAGAAGGATAGAAGCCAAGCCAAACATTCACACGAACGACAAATAAACCGGTCCCTGACGGCACCGGCCTTTCTTGGACATCCCGCAGCACGTCCTTTTGCTTCTATTCTTCCAAACGATCTACACGAACGGTCTGGGTATTTCCCGGTCTGCTTCCTACTTGTACCGTTGCCATGCCGTTGGCTTCATCCACATTTTCGATCCAGACCGGATCTCCCTCCAACGTAACAGCAATCGTATCCTTTGATTCAAAAATAGCTTTGGCGCGTTGCACATCCATCATGATTATTCATACTCCCCTTCCGGATCTTCATGTGATTCCCGAACCATACTGTCCGTTGTACTATCACCTATATAACCGTTATCTTCCGTGACTTGTCCCCCGCCCAGGCCCTCATTCACCATCCGGTCAATATCCAGCATGAACGACTCCCGGTCCAGCGGCAGCTCTTCTGAAGTGACAGCCTCCCAGTTAACCGCTGTTGCAGGCGTATGAAAATCCTCAGATCCTTCCGACTCAGCACGAGGATACGGAGAGAACGTATGGGCGTGAGCTTCATCTTCGTCTCGTTTGTTCTTCATAGGGTACCTCCTGACGTGATAGTTAATAACTAATATCATCCTCTTTCTAACCAGCGTTTACATATGCAGATCTTAAGGATGTTTCTGTTATCATTCCCCACTCTTTCTGAAGCATACCGTTCCGGCCAAATACGGTTATCCCGCCCGTGAAATGCCCATACTAATCATAAAATGTTCTCGGAAAGGAGCCGTTCATGCATACGGTCTGGAAAGGTGCAATTAGCTTTGGTCTGGTTCATGTTCCTGTCAAAATGTTTTCGGCTACCGAAGACAAAGACATCTCCATGCGTTATATTCACAAAGTCTGCGGTAGTCCACTCGCATATGTACGCAAATGTCCTTCCTGCGACGTTGAGGTTCAATGGGAAGAAATCACCAAAGGATATGAGTATGAGAAAGGCAAATTCGTCTTGTTTGAGAAGGACGAGCTGGAGGCGTTAAATGAGTCCAGCAGTAAAACCATTACCATTCTGGACTTCGTGGATTTAACGGAGATTGATCCGATTTATTTTCAAAAAACGTATTACCTCTCCCCTGATCAGGCGGGTGGTAACGCGTATCAGCTGTTAATGACTGCTATGCGCGATACAGGCAAAATTGGCATCGCCAAAATATCCATTCGTTCCAAAAGCAGTTTGGCTGCGATTCGTGTGCTGGAAGATTGCCTCTCCATGGAAACCATTTTCTATCCGGATGAGATTCGTCCCGTTTCTCAGGTTCCAAACCTCCCAGAGGTTCTGAACGTTAATGAGAAGGAATTGACCATGGCAAAACTGCTGATTGATCAGTTATCTACTCCTTTTGAACCCGGTAAATATACAGACGACTACCGCGCCAAACTTCTGGATCTGATCAATCACAAAGTGGCAGGTGAAGAAATCAAGATCGCCCCTGCCAAACCGGAAGCCAATGTCATGGATTTGATGGCAGCGCTGCAAGCAAGTATAGAAGCTGTGAAGCCCATACCTTCCGACCCTGGAACCACCACAGCGAAACCCAAAAAACGCACTCCCAAGAAAACCTCGACACAAGCGACGGCTGGAGGAGAAACGGACACTCCTGCTCCTGCCAAAAGAAAGAAAGCTGCTCCCAAGCCCAAGGCGTAAGCGGCAAGAATTATATAGATTGATTTGTCCTCAACATCAACATTGGAGATCCGGCCCTGAAGCCGGATTTTTGTTTTGTATTTATAAACCGAAAATACAATTGACGAAAGTTGGTTTATATTTTATATTAACTTATGAAAAGTAACTTATTTATAAATGTACAGATGAGCCTCATATCTACATGAGCCAGACCTTACAATAGCTCGAATACATTGCAGAGGACAGCACCTTAACAAACCAACTAAACTTGTTTTCAGGAGGAAATCAATATGACTACTACTTATCAGATTCCTGCTACAACCCATCTGGGTGAAGTAAGTCTGCGAATCAGCAATTTGGAGCGATCCATTCAATTTTACACCGAGGTGGTCGGGCTTAAACTGCTTGAACGTAGTGAAAAAGTCGCTACGTTGACAGCCGATGGAAAGCAGTCCCTTCTGCGCCTTGAGTTGTTAACCGATGCAGTGACGATGCCTGTTCGCTCCACTTCAGGCCTGTATCATTTCGCTATTCTGCTGCCTGACCGTAAATCGCTGGGCCTTGCCCTCCGTAATCTGGCTGAATCCGGCATCGAAATTGGTCAGGGTGATCATCTGGTCAGTGAAGCATTCTATATTTCCGATCCGGATCAGAACGGAATCGAAATCTATGCAGACCGTGCCCGCGAAACCTGGAAACGGGATGCAGATAATAACTACATTATGTCAAGTGATCCTGTTGATGTAGACAGTCTGTTCGCTCTGGCCGCAAACGAGCCGTGGCAAGGCCTGCCTGCCGGAACGGTCATTGGTCATGTTCATTTCCATGTACGCAGTCTTGAAGAGTCACGTCGTTTCTATACGGGAGTGCTTGGTTTTGATATCGTTGGCAATTTCGCCAACATGTCCGCCCTGTTTGTGTCCGCAGGTGGTTATCACCATCACATCGGTTTGAACATTTGGGCTGGTGCAGATGCGCCAGTGAATCCGGACAATGCGACGGGAATTGACTACTTCACCATCATTTATGACGGAAAAGAACCATTGGAACAAGCCGTAGAACAACTGCGTCAATCGAACGCGTCAATTGAACAGCAAGGTACGGACTGGTTTACTGTAGACCCACAGAATATTCGTATTCGCTTGACTACAACAAGCTAAAACGGGAAATTCGTGACGAGAATGTTATGCGGTAAGTTGAGTATACTGATTAGCCTGGACACAAATTTTCTCGCTCCATATGGGAAATTAGTCCGGGCTTTTTTTGCTTTCTTTTTTATATTGATATGTCTTTATCCATTTCCTAATAAAATTGGTGTAATTGGTGCATCCTAACCAAATATCTAGATCGACATGCGAAGGAGATCCCACATGATTGAGAAGGGGCGTATAACCGTAAGACAACTGGGCTCCCTGATGTTCTTGTGCACAATTGGTGAACAGATTATCGTCTTTCCCTCTATGATCACCTCATATGCGCATCAGGATGCATGGTTATCCGCATTATTGGGTGTTGCTGGAGGTATGGGAGTATTGGCCATTATGCTCGTTGTATACAAACTGCAGCCTCAGATGAATTTGATTCAACATGTACTACATACTTTGGGACCCTGGATTGGGGCCTTCATCAGCTGTTTTTATTTATTCTATTTTCTAATGGGTACTTCCACTTTCATAAGAGAAATCGGGGATTTCATGACGACCCAGATCCTGCCTGACTCTCCACTCTTTATTGTTAATTTTCTCTTTGTTTGTACTCTTGTCTGGGGACTCTTTTCCGGTCTGGAACCCATAGGCAGGAGTGCCGAAGTTTTTCTTCCCCTGATTGTGGTTTTCCTGCTCATTCTGACTGTATGTCTGTTCCCACATTCACATCTGGACAACATCAAGCCCATTCTTGCTGAAGGCTTTCTAAATCCCTTTAAAGGCTTTGTCGCTGTGCTTACCTATCCTTATTGTGAATTGTGCATCTTTCTTATGCTCTTTCCTTATGCCAAAAAGGAAACTCATTGGGAAAAGGATATCCTTCTGTCAGCCATGATAGGCGGATTAATGCTCACCCTAACGCTAACCATCTGTCTGCTGGTCATGGGGCCATTTATGACGCAGCACCATTGGTTTGCAGCATTTAATCTGTCGCTGAAAATCAATATAGGCAACTTTTTGCAGCGCATTGAGGCCTTTATGGCCTCCGTCTGGATTATTGCTGTCTTTTTCAAGAGCATTCTGTTCTTCTATAGCTTTGTACTGGGAATCACTCACCTCTTCAAATTGTCCAGCTATCGTCCACTCATTTTGCCGGGTGCACTGCTCATTCTGGCCATTTCCATCGTTCTAGCTCCCAACGAGAATTTCTATCTCAAGGTTGTTATTCCGTATTGGATTGATTGGGACTTGACCTGTGGCATCGGAATTCCTTTGCTGCTCATTATGGTACATAAACTAAAGACACGGCTGCGTAAGGGTTAAACTTGCGCCAATCAACCTTGGAAGGTCAAGCTCAGGCAGATTTGAAAGAGGAAAGGAGTTTTAAGCACATGTTCAATCCCCTGGTTCCTTTTGAACCTGTATCCCGAGATGTAATCCCTACCGGGCCAAACTGGATTGCCCAAATCAAATGGGATGGGGTTCGTATGCTTGCTTACGAGGACGGACAGGGAATTCAGTTGATTAATCGCAGATTGCACAACCGAACTGCACAATATCCTGAGTTGGTCGAGCCACGCAATCTGTGCTCCGTCCCTTCTTATATTTTGGATGGAGAGATTATTGCCCTTGATCCGGATACGAGAAAACCGTCCTTTTATCACGTGCTGCGGCGAGATCGCATGAGCAGACCGGATGGCATTGCCCAAGCTGTACACCAGATTCCGGTCACTTATATGGTGTTTGATATTCTTTTTTGCGATGGGGAATGGGTCACAGATCAACCTCTTGCAGAACGTCAGCGCCTGCTGCATCAAGTTCTGAATCCTGCTCCCCATGTTCAGGAGGTGACCAACACGTCAGATCCCGACGCCCTGCTCACGGTTATGAGACAGCACCAGATGGAGGGAATTGTATGTAAAGACCTTTCCAGCACCTATGGAATCAACGGCAAGGATCAACGCTGGCAGAAGGTCAAGATTTTCCACGATCTATATGCGATGATTGGCGGGGTCACGTACCGCAGTGGTATCGTCAATGCAATCGCCGTCGGTGTATATGATGGGCCTAACTTTGTCTATATTGGTCATGTCGGCACGGGTAAACTGAACTCGGACTCCTGGCGTAAACTAACCGAAGAAGTACAACCTCTTATTCGGAAGGATAGACCATTTCACAACCTACCCGAGAGAAGCGCGGAGACGACATGGATCGAACCACAAATCGGTGTCAAAGTGCAATTCATGGAACTCACCCATCATCGAACACTACGCCATCCCAGTATCCAGGCTTTTGCTTCCGTGACCCGGGAGGAGTGCCAGGCCAGTCAGATCAGTCACCTTTTACTTGAACGATAAACCCTTTTTCCATCCGCTTGAGATAGTAAGAGGGCTTTCTCTTCCCCTTTAAAATCATACTTATTCACTACAGGAGGTGTTCCTCATGCCCCGTTCGATCAAGGGCACCATAACCATTAATGGAATGGAACTTACCGTGACCAATCCAGACAAGATGTTATGGCCCGAAGCAGGTGTAACCAAGGCCATCTATTTGCAAAAGTTGGCGGCTTTGGCTCCCTATCTGCTGACTTACACGCGAAATCGGTTGCTTACTACAATACGTTATCCCCATGGTGCAGGCGGCGAGTTTTTCTATCAGAAAAATGCTCCAGAGCCCGTTCCCGAGTTTGTACGAACCGAGGTGCATGAGGGGATACGATATGTGGTGATGAACGACCTTCCAGACCTGCTATGGCTTGGGAATTTGGCTGCTCTGGAGTTTCACCCTTCCTTGCATGCCGTAGGCAGCCATCTTCCTTGTGAGTGGATGATTGATCTCGATCCTTCCCAGGAAGAAGAACCTCGCATCATGCAGGCTGCCCTAATTGTGGGCGAAACGCTGACTTCGCTGGGTTTACGATCGGTACCAAAGACCTCTGGGGCCACAGGTGTACAGATTATTGTTCCGATTCACCAAGGTGTAACTTTCGATGAGCTAAGGGACATCGGTTATTTTGTAGGCAAATATGTCACTCAAAAACATCCGGATCTATTTACACTGGAGCGTCTTAAAAAAGACCGGGGGGACCGCATTTATTTCGATTACCTCCAGCATTACGGTGGCAAAACGCTCGCAGCTCCCTACACTCCCCGCGCCAAACCAGGCGGTACGGTGTCCACTCCACTCACATGGGATGAGGTTCGGAGCAACGTTTCGGTCAAGGATTACCACTTAATGAACATCGTGGAACGCCTGACGCAGACCGGGGACCTGATCGCAGCTCTCGAGCCCCAGCCTGTTGAACTGATCATCCAGCATTTAAAACAAAAATAGCCGGTCACACCCTCAAACCAAGGGTACCGGCTATCTTTCTGTTTATGTGCGATGAGATTCGCTAATGTATACCTTTTTTCTTGAAACGTCCGCCCTTCACATCGTGAATGTTACCAATCGCCACAAAGGCATGCGGGTCCCAATCCTCAACAATGGATTTCAGCTTCGCTTCTTCCAAACGGGTAATAACCACAAAGATAATTTTCTTCTCGTCTCCGCTGAAGCCGCCCTCTCCATCAAGATAAGTGACGCCACGACCCAGACGATCGGTCAACGCTGAACCAATATCACGATACTTCTCGCTAATAATCCATACCGATTTGGATTGATCCAATCCTTCATTCACAATATCAATCATCTTCATTGCAATATAATAGGCAATCATGGAATACAGGGCGTTTGGCCAGCCAAATACAAAACCTGCACCAGCGAAAATAAATACGTTAATGAACAGTACGATCTGACCTACAGACAATGGTGATTTCTCACTCAGCAGAATGGCGACAATCTCCGTACCATCCAGTGAACCGCCGGAACGAATGACAAGACCAACACCGACACCCAAGATCAATCCGCCAAATACAGCTCCAAGCAATGGTTCACCTGGCGTAAGTGCAGGAACATGGTGCAGCAACGACGTTCCAATGGACATCACGACGATCCCGAGCAATGTAGATAACGCAAACGTTTTACCAATTTGTTTATACCCCAGAATGAGGAAAGGCAAGTTAAGCAAGGTTAGGAACATTCCGAGTGGCAGATTCGTAAGCTCTGAAACCATAATCGAGATCCCTGTTATTCCGCCATCAATAACGCCATTCGGCACGAGAAATACTTCGAGTGACACAGCCATCAGTGCAGCACCGACCAGAATCATCACAATGCGCTGCAGAAGCTTCAGTGAAAACACCGAGCTTTTAACATTGCGGTCCGGCTTGGATGTTAGTTCTTTAACCGATACATTGGACATCGTATCCCCCCGTATGATCAATATGTGAATCCATTTCATAAATCATTTAAGTACCCGAGAGGAACCCTGCATACAGAAGAACAACACCGTCCTAATGCGATATGCACCCCGTTATCAAAGCACCTAAAGGCTATATGAAATGTATTCAAGTATGTCTTAATTCTGGTTAACACTTCCAAAAGAGAGCAAAAGGGAGCCTGTTATCCCGCAGACTCCCCTCCTTCGCCAAGACATAATTTATATAAACATTATATCATAAAAGATCAAATTTGAGCAAAATAGTTAGCAAAAAGAAGATAAATTCACAAAAAGTGAACTTATCTTGAGAAATTCGCCCTATAACGGCTAAAGCAGCGGAGAAAGCATGCGAGAAAGGATTTCTGCCCCTTTTTGCCACCGTGAACGCTGCTGAAACACCTTCACTTCAATCTGGCTGCATTGATCCAGATCACGTTCAAAGTCCTCAGTCAGCCGATCCATGGATGAAGTATCAAACAACACGGCGGTCAACTCGAAATTGCAGAAAAAGCTGCGCATATCCATATTGGCTGTGCCTACCGTTGCAAGCAATTCATCCACAATCAGGACCTTGGCATGCACAAAACCTTTACGATATTGATAGAACTTCACTCCGGCACGCAACAATTCTTCTACATAGGACATTGAGGCCCAATGCACAAGTCGGGAATCCGATTGATACGGAATGATGATTTTCACATCCACGCCACTGACAGCGGCCGTTTTGATTGCTTCATACAATGCGGGATCGGGAATAAAATAGGGTGTTGTGATGTATATGCGCTCGCAAGCCACGGAAATCGCACCAAAGCACATTTCCTGAATGGCATCCCAGTCCTGATCCGGTCCACTGGACAGAATCTGAATCCGCTCTTCTCCGCTGCAAATATGTGGTGGGAACAGTTCTGTAAGTTGAGGCTCTGTAATCTGCTCGCCGGAAGCAAGCTTCCAGTCGTTCAGGAACGTATTTTGCAGGAAATATACGGCATCTCCCTCGATCTGTACATGGGTATCACGCCAGAATCCAACCTCCGGATATTGTCCGAGATAATCGTCTCCTATGTTAATTCCACCCACAAATCCAATCCTTCCATCCACCACCACAATTTTACGGTGATTCCGGTAGTTCACCCTTCGGTCAATCGTTGCAATGAGCGGCGGCAGAAAATAATGAAATTCCACGCCTGCATCCTGAAACTTGCGAATAAAGCTCCAGCTCATCTTGTGACTGCCGAGTCCATCGCAGATCAACCGCACCTTGACGCCTTCTTTCGCCTTGCGAATCATCACGTCCTGAAACTTGGTACTGATGACATCATCCCGAAAAATATAAAATTCAACATGCAGATGGTGCTCTGCCTGCTCCATTGCCCTCAACATGGCTCCAAATGTCTCTTCACCATTCGTAAGTACTTGACTCCGATTGCAGCCTGTAATTGGGCTCTCAGACAGGTGTGACAGCATGTTGAACAAACGGTGCTGATGGGTGTATCGGCTGCCAGACATCTGATCGGCATGATCAATAATATGAGCCTGCTCCCAGATCGTTTCCCGTATTTCACGAAAGATACGCGAACCGCCTTTACGAACCTTCTTGCGTTTGTTATAGTCTTGGGCCACAAAATAATACACAACAAAGCCGATCAAAGGTACACAGAATAAAATAAAAAGCCATGCCACAGCTTTCGCCGGATTGCGGAATTCCAGCAACAGAATGGTGGCTGCCTGAAAAGTAAATACGAGCAATATAATGACCAGCCAAAACATTCGGCTTCCTCCTCATGGCAAGGTGTAACCCTGCCGTTCTCTCTCATTGTATAAGCTTTGACGATAAAGCCTTTAGCTAATCATTAGATACCCAATGTATACCCTGTTCGTAACGTTTGCTTAGATAAAATTTTACATACAAAGCTGATACGCAAAAAGCACTAAGCCATTTCATTCCATACTTCGCTGTTGTATATTCTGACTGTGTTTCCTTCTACATATGCTTTTTCCCAGTCAGCAGATCAGTACTCCATCGCCTTTTCGCACACTTTGCCTTCCAGACTCTTCCTCTTTTCTTGACCGGAAGGTGGTCTTCTTACGTAAAATTAGATATAATATTCGTTAAAAACTTATTACTTAAAGGAGAAGACTAGTTAATGGACAGTGAGAGGTATGCGTTAAATTTAGTATTGGTTGCGATTTTGATAGGATTTTCGGCGTTTTTTGTTGCGGTGGAATTCGCATTGGTGAGGATTCGTCCGAGCCGGATCGACCAAATGATTGCAGAGGGAAACAAGCGTGCCTTGGCTGTCAAACAAGCCGTTGCCAACCTGGACGGATATTTGTCCGCCTGTCAGTTGGGTATCACGATTACATCTCTGGGACTGGGCTGGCTGGGTGAACCAACGGTTGAGAAAATTCTCCACCCTGTGTTCGAAAGCATGCACATGCCTGAGACGGTTTCTTCATTCTTATCGTTTGTTATTGCGTTTGTTGCCATCACGTATTTGCATGTGGTTGTTGGTGAACTTGCACCTAAAACGATTGCAATCCGTAAAGCCGAAGCCGTTGCACTGTGGACGTCTACACCTATCATCTGGTTTAACCGAATTATGTATCCTTTTATCTGGCTGTTAAACAGCTCAGCGAATCAACTGGTCAAGTTGTTCGGAATCAAACCCGCATCGGAGCATGAGGATGCGCACTCAGAAGAAGAATTACAGATTATCATCAATGAAAGTTTTGAGAGCGGCAAAATCAATCAAGCCGAGTTCGGATATGTAAGCCGGATCTTTGCTTTTGATGAGATGCTTGCCAAAGAAATCATGGTACCCCGGACTGATATGGTCTGCCTTTATGTCAATAGATCAAACGAGGAAAATCTGGATATTATCCGGCAAGAGCAATACACCCGTTTTCCAGTGGTAAATGAGAGCAAAGACGATATTATCGGTATTATTAATACCAAACAATTTTTCTTGGAGTTATATGGAAACGAAGAGCCCGTCGATCTATCTTCCCTGATTCAGCCTGTATCGGCTGTTCACGAAACGACTCCCGTTAAGGACCTGCTGAAAAAGATGCAGAAAGATGGCGTGCATATTGCCGTGCTAGTCGATGAATATGGAGGTACATCCGGGATCGTAACGATTGAAGATGTGCTTGAACAAATCGTTGGGGAAATCCGGGATGAGTTCGACGCAGATGAAGTGGAAGATATTCAAGTCATCAATGAGAACTATGTGATTATGGATGGCAAGGTATCCTTGTCCAAGGTAAACGACATGTTCACCTCAAACCTCGATGCTGACGAATGGGACACCATTGGCGGATGGCTATATAGCCATCGTCCAGAGATGAATGAACAGGAAGAATATGAGTTCGAGAATCTGATTTTTGTTTTGCTGGAAAAAGACAAGAATCGTTTCTACAAAGTCGCTGTTGTTCCCAAGGAACCACTGACCATGTCCGACTACACGGATGAAGACGAGTCGAATTCATAAGCTATATTAGTTGATCATTTAAGCTTCGCAATATAGATACTTTAAAAGGGGTTGGCCATCGTCGTGAAGATGATGGCCAACCCCTTTTCATAGAGCAGGCGTATTGGGTATGTGTAACTCTTGGCGATCCTTGCTGTTAAGTGTAGTTCGCAGCTTGTGTCGAATATCTAACGAATCGAGCAAGCTCTATTTGTTTCGTTAGCACCTCGGTTGAATTAATTGGCTGGATCGGCCTTTTCTTCGACGATTCGATTCTGAATCTTCCGGAAAATAATTTTGATAATCATATATAGTGGAATAACGATAATCATCCCAAGAATGTTCCCCAGGTCCGCCCCTACAAGCAGCAAGATTACGGTAGTCAATGGATGAATATCCAACTGTTTGCCATAGACATATGGAGAGATCAGATTGTCCTGGATTTGCTGGGCAATGACAATAATGACAAGCGACCAGATCGCCATCGAAGGTGATTCAATGAACCCCACAATGACGACAGGAATAGCTGCCAGCAAGGCCCCCACATAAGGAATGAAGTTCAAAATGATGGATACAACTGTCAGAAGAAGTGCATACGGTAACCCCAGAAATAGAAAACCAATGTACATCAAAATCCCCAAGGCCACATTGACAATGACACGGCCTACAATATAGCTGCTTAAAGCTTCATCGATTTCATGGACCGTCTCTTCTCCATCTTTACGGTAACGTCTCGGGAGCAGAAGTGTGAGATTGGTTCCGAATTTGCTGCCTTCCTTAAGCATGTAATACAGCATGATCGGGAACGTCGCCAGAATGATAACCAGATTGGATACGACCGAGAATAACCCGGATACATAATCCGTTACCTGAGCAATCCCTTGACTCAGAAAATCAGAAAAGCGCGAGAAGAGATCGGAATCCTCAGGTAAATATTTTGAAAGGAAACCGCTCCTTTCGAATTCAGCCAACTGATCGCTGAGCGAAGTAACCAGTACCGGGGCATTCTCCACAAAGTTCAACAGCTGCTCACGCAGTGAAGGCCATACAAGCACACTGAATCCTGCCAAAATTAAGGCAATCACCACGTAAATGATAAGGACTGACAGTGCACGCTTCATTTTGTGCCGTTCCATATAGTCGACAAGCGGACGCAGCAGATAATAGAAAAAACCAGCAATCAGCAGCGGAATGATGATGATGTGAATCAGCGAGGTCAAGGGAGTGAAAATAAAGTTGACTTTATCCCCCAAATACACGATGAGCAGCAGCAAAATAATCGCTGTGCATATACGGTAAAACTTGTTGTTTATCAAGAAACGTGATCCCTCCATACGCTGCTCTGCCAAATACGACTGCGGCGATAATATGTATGTAATTAATTAATGCAACTTACTACAGCTTGGGCAGCCTGTTCCTTTCCAAGCCGTATTCTCATGTATGATTATATGTACCCTTAAATGCTAGTCATGCCACAGCGAATGCTGAATATACTCTCTTTTCCACCCTGAAGTAGAAATTGGGCAAAAAAAAGAAGCAGGCGATTAGCCTGCCACATCTCTTTTGTTGAATACAACCCATGAGATCACCATGAAAATGACATAATATACAGCCAGTACGGCAATAGAAAAACCAAGTGTCATGCCTGCATTGCCTCCACCCATTAGTCCCAAGTCTGTTGCTGAACCCATGTATCGACTGAGGTCCATGTTATTAAACAGAACATATTTGGCCCACTCGTACCGTTCGGGGTTGAAAATTAGTGAGAACAAATTCTGTGTAAACATAATAAACAGAGACAGCCCGATTGCCAGAGCTCCCGAACGAAATACGGAGGAGACCATAAAGGCTATAGCGAGTGTAATAAACAAGTCCACGTACAGATATCCCCATAGTGCAAATGCGTGCGAAGCAGAAGCACCACTTCCATCCTGAACTGCAGAATGGGAGAATAACATATACGACATTACGGTTGCCAGAATAACAACAAGTAACGTACTCAGAATACTAAATCCAATCACGGACAAATATTTGGATGCCAGTATTTTGCTGCGCGACCACGGACGAATCAGCAGTAGTTTAATCGTTCCCCAGGTGAACTCACCAGCTACCGCTTCAGCTGCAATGACGACACAGAAGATAGTATTCAGGAAAAAGACGATCTGAACGGTTGTAATAGCTGCTTGCCAGTATGGAACCTCACTGGACCCCATGCCTTCATTGAGTAGAACCGGCATCAACAGCGAGATTAATGCCAGAATGGATAACATAATCCAGGTACGCGGACGACGGAAAATTTTCATATTTTCATTCAGTATGAGATTGCCGAAATTACCCAATGCTGCCGCCCCCAGTCACTTGCAAAAATTGATCTTCCAGCGTATGGGTAACGTTACGGATACCATATACCTGGAACCCTTCACTGACCAGCCTCGCATTCAAGTCCGGAATCTGCTCACGGGATAACCGAATCACAATAGCATTGCCCTGAACTGTAGCCTCACTAATCAGTTCAGCTGCACGCGGTGCATCATTCACCTCAAAAGCAACTTCAGTAAGGACATCTGCCCCCGCCTCAGCTCTTAGATTTCTCACATCAATCAGCTTGCCGTTCTGGATAATTGCAACGGTATCACACATCAATTCCATCTCCGACAGCAAGTGGCTGGATACAAAGACGGTGATGCCTTCCTCCTGACAGAGCTGACGCAAATAATCCCTAAGTTCCCGTATTCCCTGTGGATCAAGTCCGTTGGTAGGCTCATCCAATACCAATAGCTTTGGTTTATGTAGTATGGCTTGGGCAACACCCAGACGCTGTCGCATACCCAGAGAATAGGTCTTTACCTTATCATGAATGCGGGCTGTGAGCCCAACACGTTCAATCGTCTCGGCAATGCGTTCTTTCGTAATGCCAGGCGACATTCTGGCAAAGTGCACGAGATTCTGGTATCCAGTCAGAAACTTGTACATTTCAGGATTTTCAACAATTGCCCCAACCTGAGCTATGGCCTGCTCAAATTCATTCTTTACACTGTGTCCCGAGATGATGATATCTCCTTTACTAATGGACATCAGTCCCACCATCATTCGAATCGTTGTTGTTTTCCCCGCCCCATTGGGTCCTAAAAAACCAAAAACCTGCCCCGGAGAAATATCCAGAGTCAGGTCACTGACCAATGATCGGGAGGAGATGATTTTACTGACGCCCTGAAGACGGACGACCGGCTCCTGCTGCATTCCATTTCCTCCTTCATCGACGGACATTCACATCATGCCCGTTTCTCATATGAACACAGTGTATCATAATCTTTAGTATATTGTCCCGCAAACTGGGATTTCCCCTGACGTTTCGTATGAACTACACACGCTTCACAGCATCCAAGCGGCATCTCACTCCGATAAAATCCGGTGCGAAATACGTGATTGCCTCCACAGTCCTCTTCCTTTAGTTCGACAGAGCCCCTAGCGACCGACACAATCATCCCACAACTGACACAGTAAAAGCGGTCCGTTTCGATCAATGATATTCCTTCCCCTCACAAGGAGCATTGAAGTCCCTGTTATTTGTCGTTAGACGCTGAATTTTGATACATTTTGTATCTAACTCGTAATTTACTTGACACCGGGACTAATGTCAACCCCTTGCAGGTTTAAAAAGAAATGAAATGCAAAAAAAGCTCTATAAATGCGACTAAAGTCTCGCATTCATAGAGCCTTTTTAAGTTCAAATGATACAATCCGGTTCATAGTATGGGTTAATACTATCAATCAATTTTGTCATGCTCGGTCTCGTTTTCCCCATTCTTCGGATAATACCAAAGCAGCGTCCAATCGTCCCCATCCTTTACGATATAACAATTCTGCACGATTTTAAATTGACCAAAGGTTCCCGTAAACTTCTGGGTAACCCCAATGCGATACGCCTCTGCAAATGGCTTAACGCCATCTATTACCGTAACGTCAAACTCCCGTTCCGGTTTCTCCATCTCCAAATCAAAGGTTTCCACCCCAAAATGCTGCATGAAAATATGCGCTCTGGACTGTAAATAAGCGCTTTTTGGAAAACGCTCTTTCATCAGCGGATGAAACAATTCCCATGAACTGCCGAAATCACCCGTTTGCTCATATTTGTAAAACTCTTCGGCAAGAGCAGCAGCTTCGTCTGGTGCATCCGCACGAAACAGATATGGGATGGTTCTGCCGATGAGCCACAACAGCAGCAATACAAGTGCTATGAATCCGATCTTTTTAAGTAATGCATTCCGGTTCCTTCTTCGCAGCATGCCCCGTCCCCCCCTTGTCCTACTTCCATACTTATGATGGATAGCAAGCAAGTAGAAGCTAGAACTAACGAGCAGCATTTCCTGGGAAATCACTTTCTTTTGATTGAAGATCCTCTTGGAGACCGGAATCTTCTGAAAATGGCATTAGCCCCCATATATATGGCAATTCCGCCACATCCGCCAAGCAGATCCACGCCAACATCACGAATCGAACTCGTCCGGTTAGGGCTGAACTGCTGAATATATTCATCAATGGAGGCGATCATTGCTACTACGGTCAGAGCAGCAGCGAAACAAGTCAATATTCGCATTTTCCTGTATCTCAGCCCACCATAAATAAGTATCGCCAACACAGCATATACAAATAAATGGGCACTCTTCCGAAATATAAACTCAACAAAATCATAAGGTCGTTGTCTTAAGGAATAATCAAGCTCGCCGTATGTGAATTGCACATCGGGTAATGCAAATCCGACTTTCACTTTTTCAGACCACTCATGCAGCCAAGGCTGGATGGTCTGCTCCTGATACGATTGTGTCGAGAAGTGCCAGATCACCAGAACCCAGGCCGCAATCAGCAGCAAAGACAAGATATAAACATAAGGTCGCTGTTTACGTCTATGCTTATACCTTCGTTTCCCGTACTCCTCCTCCATAAGCAAGGTCCTCACCACTTTCATAAGCCATTCATTGATTCTGTTTATTTCTCCAAATGTTCTTCAATTATTCCGTGAATGCGATCTCTTTCCTGCTGGTCCACGATGTAATAATAAATCCCATTGATTTTCTCACCTTTGCCCTGGATCTCCACCGTATCTACATTCTCCAAATCATTACGATAATCGAGGAGGAGTTCCTTCATCTCATCAAAAGTTACATCCGTTCTGACATGATTACCTAGTTCATCAAGCATATTTTGGATATTAAATACACTGGAGAATTGCATCGTGTTCTTAAGCATCTGCTTCAGTACCTCTCGCTGTCGATCATTACGTCCCAAATCCCCTTTCGGGTCATCATAACGCATTCTTGAAAAACCAAGCGCAGCAACACCATCCAGATGAATATTCCCTTGATCATAACGCTGGCCCTCATAATCAAATGCAAAAGGATTATTTACATCTACACCGCCGACCAGGTCAATAATTTTGGAAAACCCCTCCATATCCACTTTCATATAATAATGAATGGGGACTCCCAGAAATTGCTCGACGGTATTTACCGACATGTCCACGCCCCCAAAGGCATAAGCATGATTGATCTTATCCACCGTATTGTGTCCCACAATATCTGTCCGTGTGTCCCTTGGAATATTAAACATGAGCACTTGTTTTTTTCCCGGGTTTACACTTAGTACGATAATCGTATCCGAGCGTCCTCGATCATTCGGACGCTCATCCACGCCCAGAATAAGCGCATTAAAAGGCTCTTTGCTGTTAATATCCACCGGTAGCCCACCTCTGCTATCTGTGACCGAGACGGGCTTTACAGGATTTCGAGGCTCATAAATTTGGTCAGCAGTTGTTTTCACGGATTGGTAGAGATATATGGCATAACCAAATACAACAACTACAAAAAAGGAAACAATCCAAATCGAGATTTTCATCCACTTTTTCATTCGTTTTTCCTCACTCACAATCAAGATGAAAGCTAAATGTTTGAGCTCGACCTAAATAGCTGCTGATTAAATAATGGCTGCCGTCTTCCCCTTCGCGGATGTCAACCCCGGACGACCTACGGAATAATATTGAAGACGGGATGCACGAATCTGCTCAGGACTGTACAGATTGCGTCCATCAATCATGACAGGATCATTCATCAGATCAGCAAGTTCCGCTAAATCAATATGGACGAATTCCTTCCATTCGGTCAAAACACATAACGCGTCAGCCCCTTTGGCGGCTTCAAGTGGATTTTCTTCCCACGTAATGGAAACGGCATTAACTTCCTTGCAAAAATTGTCTGTTGCAATCGGGTCATAAGCCTTAATCATTGCACCGGCTTCGCTTAACTGCTGGATAATGTCAATAGCTGGAGCATCTCTTACATCGTCAGTATCAGGCTTGAAAGCAAGTCCCCAGACTGCAATTGTCTTTCCTTTCAACGACCCTAACGCTTCTTCCAATTTGTGAATGACATGAAAACGCTGCTCCTGATTGACTTTCACTACAGATTTCAATATTTTGAAATCATAGTCCACCATTCCCGCAATCTGAATTAACGCCTGCGTGTCTTTCGGAAAACATGAGCCACCGTATCCAATGCCTGCTCTCAAAAAAGACGATCCGATACGCTTATCATACCCCATACCTTCGGCTACGCGAGTAACGTCGGCTCCTACTTTTTCACATATATTCGAGATTTCATTGATGAATGATATTTTAGTTGCCAGGAACGCATTGGATGCGTATTTAATCATTTCGGCTGAACGAATGTCTGTAATTATAAGATTCTCCGTTAATGGACGGTGAAGCTTCTTCAGCGTTTTAATCGCCCGATCACTGTCTGTTCCGATAACAATGCGATCCGGATTCAACGTATCCTTTACAGCCGAACCTTCTCTAAGGAACTCGGGTACAGATGCCACATCGAAAGGCTGCGATGAGATACTGCTAATCAGCTCACGAACACGATCATTGGTGCCTACAGGAACAGTGCTTTTGGTCACGATAATTTTGTAGCTCTCAATATGGCTTCCAATCTCTATAGCTACTTGCTCTACATAGCTTAGGTTGGCTTCGCCGCTCGGAAGAGAAGGAGTGCCTACAGCGATAAAGATAATATCCGACTGGCTAATCGCTTCAGCAATATTGGAGGTGAACGATAGATTGCCTGCTTGCATGTTGGAAGCCATCAACTCTTTGAGGCCAGGCTCATAGATGGGAACGTTACCCTCGTTGAGCATCTCTACTTTGGCCTCATTGTTGTCTACACAGATGACCTGATTGCCGATTTCTGAAAAGCATACTCCCGATACCAGACCTACGTACCCTGTTCCAATCACTGCAATATTCATCTTGTTTTCCCCCAATTCACGCAATTTTGGATAATATCTGTCCATTCCATCTCTACTCGCACGATATCCTCTTCCACCAGTTCACTGCCCATCTGCACTTCAATGATCTCAAGTTCGGTTACAGCCTTCACGCTATGTTTGCTGCCAGCCGGAATTGAAAGGACATCTCCCTGATGAATCCGACTCAGTTCACCATCGAGAATTAATTCGCCATGCCCTGAAACGACCGTCCATACTTCGTTTCGTTTGAGATGATACTGATAAGAAAGATTCTTCGCCGCTCCTATAATCATCCGTTTGGTTAAAACCTCTTCCGCTTTATCATTGCGTGTGTAGTCCAGGACCTTATAGCAGCCCCAGCGGCGCTCCTCATACATCGGGCGTTCAGTGCTATCTTTGAGCACTTCCTTAATCTGCGGACTTGCTTCCTTTTCGCTCACAAGAATACCGTCAGGACTTGTAGCAACAATGAGATTGGAGACACCAAGCACACAAACTGGGATATTCAATTCATTGATTAAATGGGTATTTACAGAGCTGTTCGTCATGACACCTTTGCCTACGATGTTGGTACTCATCTCATCTGTTAATGTGTTCCATGTACCCAAATCTTTCCAGTATCCATCATACGGTGTTACTACAATATGTTTAGCCTTCTCAACCACCTGGTAATCAAAGCTGATTTTCTCCAATCTTCCGTATTGTTTCAGCATCTCTTCATACTGTATTGGCAGTTCAAGCAAAATGAGAAGATTGATTAAATAATTCAATTGAAATGCAAAAACCCCGCAATTCCAAAGGGCAGATTGCTCGATCATCTCTGCCGCTTCAGTCTCACAGGGTTTCTCTTGAAAACGTGATACTTTGGCGTAATGCTTGTGTTTTTCAGCTTCATCTTGATCTGGAATAATATAACCGTATTTCTCTGACGGATAAGTGGGTTTCACCCCGATTAATGCGAGCTCCGCACCAGACTCAGTCAATACTCCTTCAAGCTCCGTTACTTTATAGAAAAAGGATTCCTCCACATATGGGTCAACAGGAAGTACAGCTATCGTTTCGTTCAGACTGACACCCTGTACGGAGTACAGATATACAGCTGCCAAGGCAATCGCGGGAAAGGTATCTCTGCGCTCCGGCTCAACGACAAGATTAACCTCATCGCCCAGCTGACTCCGTAAAATCTCCACCTGTGGCTTGCTCGTTGCTATCGTGGCCTGTTCGCTTAGTCCCGTATGCTGCAGTTGCCTCCATACCCGTTGAACCATGGATTCAGTTTGCCCTTCCGGGCCCTCCAGTACTTTTAGGAACTGTTTCGATCTCGTATCGTTGGATAAGGGCCATAACCTCTTGCCTGATCCACCGGAGAGAAGTACGATTTGCATGTTTATCACTCCACTCTCTATATTTTCACACTTTTAGCCCGGTTTTTTATACTGTTGCGGTTGTTTCCAGATACTTAGGTGCAGGTGGAGAGCTAGCTTTTGAAGAGGAATCCATGTTTGCCGTGTTAACTTCATGAGTCCATATCCGATAATATCCCGAGTTTTTCCCGTAGGAGTTATCAATCAGCACATTGGGTTTTGCCATAAGGCAAGACAGGATGTGCCCATGTAACCTAGAAGAATGAATCATGCGATAATCGGCGAAACAACGAATAGCCTTGTTTACAAGGTAATCACTATATTTCATCCATAAAAATTGTGAAATGGCTCGTGACGCCCGTTTTTTCAGTCCTTTGCTGATGTAATAAATAAGTTTCTTTTCATATCTGTTATATAATGTTGGCCAATCTAAGTAGTCCCCTTGCTGCTCTGTTGAAATCAAGGATTGTTGAGAGATTTGTTCAATATCTGTTCTAAAGAAATTCAACTTTTCTTTACGCGGGGAACGTTTCAATTCAATTGGCCATAATTGATGTGCCATATCAGGAATTAAAGCCACCTCACTGTTCGGGAAATTCTCGGATGCAATTTGAAACGATATCTCATCCCGAACATATATATGGAGATCTGGATGTTGATTAAAAATAGCAGCGGTTCTAAGCAGAGCAGACTGATCCTTATAAAATATCGTCTGAGGAAGAATCACAATTTTATGATTTGGATAATGCTGAACAATATTCTCTCTCAATTTTTGATGGGCTTCGTATAAATCGCCAAAATTTCCGCCACCGTGGAGCACAATAATTTGATCTCGTGGTATTTCAACCTGATAATCAAAATCATAAACACTATATCTATGGGTGACGTGAATACGGTGATCTTCAAAAAATGTCTCTGTTCCTTTCATAATAAGAAGATCACCACAATTGCTATGGACAGGGTAGTCAATATAATAAATTTTAGAATTAGAAGGTATGACCTCCAGTATGGATTCAAGCCGTTTTTTCAACTCATCCATGGGATGAATCCTTTGCACGTTTGACATCTTTTCCGGCTCCTTTGAGTATATTTTTCTCTCTCAATCTTTCCTTCAGGAAAGAAATATCTTCCTTGTTGTACAGCATCTTATGCATAGGCATTTTGAAAATAATGGATACTGATGCCAATGACATCAATATACGAACAAACGAACCGAGCAATAATGCCAACCCTATTCCATACAAGCCCAGCAGTGGAGTAAGCACAAAAAATAAAGTAATGGTAACGGCCAATGCTACGATCTGCCGAAGTACGATTACACCAGGTCGCCCTAGCGCATTAAAAGCAGATGCCAAAATCCATGATCCTCCACCAACAATGCATTCGATAGATAACAAGTAAAATACACCGCTGGCTTCAAGAAATTCCTGTCCGAATAATAATCCTATAAAAAAACGACCAATCAACATACTAGGTATGATGATGATCGTCATAAGAACCATACTAATTCGAAAGGCTCTGCCTACAAGAGATAGTACCTTCTGCTGCTCCATGCCTGCGACCTTTGGAAAGATCACATTTGTTATGGCCGTCTGAACTACGTTAAACATTCGGGAGAGGGCAAAAACAACCGAATACAACCCAAAATCTTTGGGCGTAAGCAACGCCAAAATAATAATTTTATCGAACTGGTTATACAAAGTACCCAGCAGTTCTACACCGTATACTCGAATGCCATAACTGAATAGGTGAATACAGGTTCTAAACTGACCCGCCAGCTTGCTTACTGAACTGAATATTTGCTGACGCATGGCGTACATGTAACAGATTAATACAAGTATATTAGCTGCAAAACTAACAATAATTGCTCTTTCCACCGTCAATATGCCTGTTATCCAAAGTAATACCAGACCTACAAGATTAAATAAAGGTGCAAACAGCCTCGATAGATTATAAATATGGAATTTATCCGTTCCTTGGGCTGCTGCTGCAAGCACTCCCATAAACAGCATCACAGGAACCATGGATACGGTGTACCAACGCGCAATGGAAACGACCGATTCCGAATACCCGGAGAGCCAGGAAGAGATACCAAACCAGCTTACAATTCCAGCTATTAAGCTGATAGGAATTTGAACCGCAAAACTCATGCTAATGTAAGTTGGCAATTGATTGCTGTTCTTTTTCACATTGTAGATTAACGAGGTTGGCAGTCCAAGTGCAGCGAGACCAGATATAAAGGCGGGCCAGAACAGTACAGCAGCAAGTTCACCTTTACCGGTTGCCCCGAACATTCGGGCTGTAATAATAGAAGTGAGAGTCGTTACAGCCATAATAAGAATATTCGCAACACTGGTCATGAAAATGGTCTGCACCATGCTGAGCTGTCTTGGCTTTTTGGCAATTGCCATGTTCATCAGGTGTTCAGTCCTCTGCTGTTCCGGAAGGATCCTACAATCGTTCCGTTACGATAAGATATCTTAGCCATTTCACTCATTACCTTTTGGACATTATTAAATGAGATTAATATTAATAACGCCGCTTGAACAATTCTTACAGTATGTTTGAATATCCCCCACCCACTCTTCTTATAACGCGTTGCATCACTAATACCCTGCCAATAAACTCTTCGTAGTAACCATCTTTTAGTTAGCCTACTTTTGGCTATTTTATGTTCTACAATAGCGTATGGACTGTAAAAAACTTTATATTCTAAACGAACCCGACCGATTAGTTCGCTTTCTTCGCTCGACATTAAATTACTACCTACACGTCCCAAATCTTCTCTGAACGGTTTAATCTGTTGAAAAATACTCCTCCTGAACGCTACGTTAGCTCCAAAAGGAATAGAGGGGGCATGCATTTCCACAATTTCGCTAGAAAAATCCATGAGTGTGTAAAGACTGACGATATCATGCGGTATCCAATCAGGCTTCCCTCCCTCCCAGATCGGAACTATTTTTCCACCGACACATCCAATCCGGGAATCCATATCAAATATTCTAACGACTTCTTTAATCCAGGTCGAACACGCTAGTGCGTCATCATCCAGGAATAAAACGAATTCTCCTTTGGCTTCCTTTATCGCTCTATTTCTTGCATAGGATAATCCCAATTGAGGCTCGAAAATATAGCGAACATGCGCGGGCATGTTAAGAGAGTCGAATAATTCTTTTGTGTTATCTGTTGAATTATTATCAATAACCAAAATTTCGTAATCAGCACTACCCATGTCCCCATTTAAAACACTTTCAACAGCCTGCATCGTGTCTATTGCCCTGTTGTGTGTGCAAATGGATACTGAAGCCCTCATTATCTCACCCCAAATATACAATTTTATTTTTAGGCTAATTGCTTCAACAGCTGTCCGCGATGCGACCATAAACAATGATTGATAACCCACTCATACCCGTTATCCCCCATGGTTCTGGCAAGTCCCTCATCCGTAATCAATTCTTCGATACGACAGGCTATTTCCTTCTCATCCATAGGATCTACGAGATAACCGGTTATCTTGTCCTTCACCGCGTCAGGAATTCCACCGCTATTGCCCGCAATCACAGGTAATCTGTAGTAGTTGGCTTCAAGGAATACAATTCCGAAACCTTCGACATCCCCTTTTTCCTTAATATCACGGCTAGGCATAATAAACAGATCAGAACATTCATATAAACGATGCAGCTCATGGTCAGTGATGCCGCCTGTGAACACAACTACAGAATCTAAACCGTACTGCGTTACCAGACGTTCCAATTCCCCTCTGTGTGGACCATCTCCACATATCAGATATTTCAGATTAGGAATCTGCTCGATCACATGACTAATAGCTTTAAGAGTGACATCATGTCCCTTGCGCTCAACCAGACGAGAGACGGTTATCATCACTTTTTTGCCATGCAGATCATATTTATCCCGGATATCTTCATTGAATTCAGAACCACCAATTAGTTTGCTTACGTTTAAGCCTGGTGGAATAATGACAATCTGCATCTCCGGAATGCCTAGCTCCATCAACTTTGACTTGGTATACTGACTATTCGCAATCACCTTGTCAGACCGCCTCAAAATGAACAACAGGAGTGGAAACAACTTGCTATTCACCATCCCCATAACATCCAGTCCATGAACATATGGGAAATATTTCACTCCAAAAAAAGTTTTCATAAACGGGCCTGCGATGCCTACCGGAAATATGTTGACAAAGTGTATCTCGTCCGTCTTTTTACCCCATTTCAGAATAATCAGCTGAATGATCAGAATAAACTGCGATAAGATGAGCAGGAGCTTATTGGAATTCCAAAAAATTCGCTTCCGGATAATCTTAAAATCGGTCTTCTGGTCAAATTGTTCGGACTCTGCAACATTCTTTATTTTATTCGTTAGAACAGTGGTCTCTTCTGCCGGAATCTGAGATATAAGTCCATAGGCATAATCATGAATCCCCCCTTTTTCGGGCGGAAAATCAATAGCAACAAATACTTTATTCATAGGTTCTATCTCCCTTGAGAGGCCTTATGGAAACAAGTATCTACATCGTGTTCATAATGATGTTCACCGTGTCTTTAGCACATTTGTTCCAGGAAAACAGACCCGAGTGGTCTTTTCCTTTATAAGACATCTGCTTGCTCAATTCTGGATCTGATGTAATTTCAATCAACCTTAATGCTGCTTCTTTTGGACTGTCAGGATTAAAATACAATACGGCATCTCCGCAAACTTCAGGAATGGATGCACGGGAAGATACAATAACCGGACAACCGGATGCCATTGCTTCCAACGGCGGCAATCCAAAACCCTCATATAATGAAGGGAAAATAAATCCTGCTGCATTTTCGTAAAGCGCCTTTAACTCCCCATCTGTTACATAGCCCACCCAATTGACTGCATCGGATTCGTCCCATGTTTGATCACCAAATACTTTGCTGTTCTTGGAACCAACGATAACAACGTTCAAATTATGAGCTTCGATCTCGGGTAATACTTCAAAAATTAGATTGAAATTTTTGTAGGGATTCATCGTACTTACAGCCAGAATGTAAGGAGATTGTATACCATATTTTTCAATCGTACCTGTAGCAGCCTTTTTCCTATGAATATGATCGATTCCCAGATGGGTGACCTCGAGCTTGTGCTCCGCTATTCGACAGTGCTGTATCAGCTCTCCTTTGGAGAAGTTAGAAACCGTAATAATTTTTTTTGAGGTTTTACCCAGTTGAACCATCAGAAATTTGTACCAGACACGGAAGGCAAAAGAAAAAGCCTTTGGGTAATTGAAGACAGCGGCATCATGGATCGTTACAATTTGGTTTTTGTTAAACGCCGGGCCAGTATTACATAGATTGATTAACAATCCTCCCTTAACGTTAAAAGGAAGTTCAAGTTGCTCCCAGAGATGTCCCTTCAGTTTACCGACTGTTTTGTGGCGTACATGTTTGAATTCCGGTTGGGTAATTATATTTGAGGGAGATAACAGACAAAATTCATACTCCCTCCCATCAATTTCCCCTCGATCTATCAATTGATCGATTTCTTTCACGAGTTCTAGTGCATATCGCTGTACGCCTGTGATGGTCTGGGTTAAAAAACGAGCATTAATATATATCTTAATCATGTGCATCTCCAGCTCTCTTCGAAAATTCTAAGGGACCCTTAACGTTTTTTTTCTGAACGGAAGCTCCTTTATATGCCTCATAATAGAGTTCCACAAGCTCTTCATTCATCCGAGCTGCACTAAACTTATCCTTATAAATGGCATAACCTGCTTCACCCATTGTCACCAACTCAGTCTTGTTAAGGTTCTTCAGGATGTTCAACAGCTCATGAGAATGTTCAATGTCAAAAATGTATCCACTCTCACCCTGTTGGATGAGTTCCGGTAAAGCTCCGCGATTGCTTCCAATGACCGGTTTATGGTTCTTCATCGCCTCGATCGCAACAAGTCCGAACCCTTCCCATCTGGATGGCATAATGACTGCATCACATTGCTGGTAATATTGATCTATCTCCGCATTATTCACCCATCCAAGACGAATAACATTTCCAGGAAATTCCCATACTTTGTCCTCAAGTATGGTGTCTCCAATAACATACAAGCGAATGTGTAGCTGCAATTCCGGATTTTTTTTAAACATATTCAGTACAATATCAAGCCCTTTTTGACGGTCATACCTACCCACGAATAACAACTGAATAATATCATTCTCTTCAGAAGATTTGCTTAAGGGAATAATCTTACTAGCTTCGCTTTCACGTATACCGTTATAGACAAGCCTAGACTTAGAAACGGATAATCCCAAACGTAAAGATTGCTCCAGTTCATATTTGGAAATATTAACAATGACATCCGTTTTGTATTCCATAAGCTTTTCTATAAAAAAATAACCCTTTTTGTACAACGTTTTGGTATCCATTAGAAAAGCCCAACCATGAGAACAATAAAAAACAGTAGCCTTCTTGGGTTGAAAAAAAAATAAGCCCCTTACGAGAAGACCCGCAAATGAGCTGTGAACGTGAATAATATCTGGTTTAAGTTCTTGGATGACTTTGCGGATCTGCCGCATGGCTGAAACAAAATACTTAGGATGACGTTTATATTTATAATAAATGATACGATCCGGCTCTAATTCAAAATTGGTAGCACTTTGATATTCACTCATCAGCACATAAACATCGAAAAATTGACTTTGGTGTCCAACAATTTCGTTAAGATAGGTCGACATTCCACCAACGACGTATTCGCCGATGTGTAAAATCCTCAATTCCCTCACCCCACTTTCTGTGTTATTTCCCCTGGATTACGAGTCTGGACAATTGACATGCCAATGACCATCCAGAAGAAAACGTTGGCCGGAAACAACTCAAGTACATTCGTTGTAAGACTTGCAGCCGCCACTCCCGCACCAAGTGCAAGTGCCAACTGAGCCAGACGCAAAGGGCTCGAGTCAGTTGACTCATTCATTTTCTTTACAAGCGAGACAACAATCCACATAAATAAAACGATAAAATAAATGATTCCGATCCAACCTGTCTGTTCGTATAAGGAAAAATACTGATTGTCTACCGCAAAATTACTAGAGTTCACACCGATCATATACGTTCTCCGACTTGCAGCCCCTACCGAACCAATCCCATTGCCAATCGCTCCATTCATCGTAAACGGAGAAGTAAGACTGTTCCCCCATGTCTGTAATCGATCCAATAAGGAAGAACTGGAAAGCAAATTTTTAGATTCCAGCATTCTGCTCCCGAAGAACACAGCTGCTGGGAGCAACATGAAAGTAACGGCAAGTATCAGTGTGTTTTTTTTGCTATATTTTCGAATCTGAAGAAAAAATATAATTATTTGATATACGAGCCACAGTAACAGTGCTGATCGAATGGTCGACAATAGCAAGAAGCTGATTGTCAGCAATTGAATGATTAATCGAAAAAAACGATTATTCAATGCCATTTTAGTTCGTTCTGCAATCAATCCTGTTATAAGCAAAGCATACGCATAGCCGTCAGGTGAATAGGTTATAGATGACAGGCGAGGTACACCTTCTAAATAGTTTTTAATGTTCACTCCATAGATAAAACCAAGCGAAATCAATTTTTCAATCCCAAGTGAGTACTGAACCAGCCAACCAAAGATTAATAAAATAAATATAATCAGGTTTGTTCTGGCAAACGCATAGAAGCCTTGACATTGGGAGATAAGCATCCCAGTAAACATCATAATTAACGGTAAAAATGTGATTTTAATCCCATATATAAGTGTTACAACGCTTGCACCCAGCAACAGATTTAACGCACCTAGTGCAATAACCGACCCCAATATGAATAGAAAAGGTCTAATGAATAATGTCTGGCTTCGGTATACTTTCCTTAAAGCAAAGATCGCGACCAACACCATGCCTAAGTCCTTTAGTGAACGAATGATGATGTTATCGACATAGATAGAGATCAAACCATAGATAGACAAATAGATCAGCAATATATGGACGGTTGGAATGAATAGTGAATACTCTGATTCCGGTTTCACATAAACATAAGAATGGGGCCTGGCATTCAAGGAAGTAATTTGCATTTTACCCTCCACGCCTGATTAACTTATCGTATATATTGATATGTTCTTTAAGAAGATAGGCTTCATTAAAAGTCTGGCTATGCGCATAACATTGTTGTTTCAATTGAATCTTATCCTGTTCGGATAAATGATAATATTTAAGAATTCCTTGAGCAATAGCCTCTGAATTGTAGGCAGGAAATGAAAAATCCCCTGGTTCAACCAGAATCTCTGGCATGCCTCCCACACGAGAAGCATACACAGGTGTGCCTACCTGATAGGACTCGATCACTACTCTTCCAAATGGTTCAGCCCACGTGGAGGGAACAACGGTAATATCCATCTCTTTCATCTGTGAGGCAATCTGAGATTTATCCAGTTTCCCTCTGAAAATAATGCGTGGTTCTGACCCTGCTAACTGTTTCAAATGATGCAGCAGTGGACCATCGCCAAAAATATGCAGGTTGCACACAATATCCTGTCCAAGACTTTTTACCGCATCAATTAGATATTGAACACCCTTTACTTCCGTTAATTGCCCAAAATAACCGACATTTAATGGCTGATGATGGTGAATCTCTTTCTGTGCATACAACTGCTGAACATTGTTATTCTCCTCTACAATGTTATGAATGACATGTTTGGAGGATCGTTCGAAGAAACCAAGCATTGTATGACTCCCAAGGATATGATTGGATATACCAATTACCGAAGATATCATTCGGCTGTATCTTCTTGATATTTGTCTATATAACCTGGAGTAGGCAGATATTTTGATCGGGTCAATTAATGAAAAGTCACGTAGTGTATGCACGACTGGAATATTCAACTCATGTGCGGCCTTCCAGATCGCCAGACTTAGACCAGGGATATTCTGGGTATGAATAATAGCAGGTTGTAGACTGGAGAGATACGCCTTGATGTATCGGTATTGCCTGATATTAAAAATATCCTGAACTCTCCACATGATCTTATTCGCGGTTGACACTTCCTTTGCAGAATCCCCGATCCAGTACCGATTATTGTAGGGAAGCCGTGAGATTTCGATTCCGTTAATTGTGTCACTACGCACTTCCCGTTCTTCATGTCCACCCACAGTAATCACTTTGATATCATAGTTTTGACTCAACGTCTGCGCCAGGATTTGTGTTGATATCTCTGCACCCCCAATGATATTTGGGGGATACAAGCTGTGAGCAATTAATACTTTTTCCATTCTTCTCAACTCACTTTAATCAGCTTCATGGGGTTTCCTGCAGCATCGCCCGGTAATGGTCAATCGTAAGTTTTAATCCTTCTTCCAAGCCAATCTCTGGTTCCCAATTCAAAATCTCCCGAGCCTTGTCAATCACCGGACGTCTAACCTTGGGGTCATCTTCTGGCAAAGGTAAAAATACGAGATTGCTGTCTGATTGGGTAAGCTCTTTAACCAAAGAAGCAACTTCAAGTATGCTATATTCCGTGGGATTACCAATGTTGATAATTTCCCCGTTCGCTTGATCTTCAGCCATCAATTGTTGTAATCCCCGGATGTTATCATCCACATAACAGAACGAGCGTGTCTGTGATCCGTCCCCGTACACCGTAATATCCTGTCCTGTTAGTGCCTGTGTTACAAAGTTGGAAATGACACGCCCATCATCGTTCCGAAGTCCTGATGAATACGTATTAAAAATACGCGCCACCTTCACGGAAACGCTGTGTTTCGTGTAGTACTCATAACAAAAGACTTCGCCTAAACGCTTGGCCTCGTCATAACAGGCTCTTGGTCCCCAAGTGTTCACGTTACCTCGATAACTCTCAGGCTGTGGATGAACTTCGGGATCTCCATAAGCTTCACTCGTACTCGAATACAGGAACTTTGCTCCTTTAACACGGGCCAGTTCGAGCAAATGATAGGTTCCTCGAGTGTTCACCCAGATCGTACCGATCGAATCTGCTTGATAGAATTTGGGTGAAGCAGGTGAAGCCAGATGGTAGACTTCATCCACTGGCTGATCTATCAGAAAATCCAGTGAGTCGGACAGCGAAACATCAGCTTCACGGAAAAAAAAGAGGGGGCTATGAGCCACCTCTTGCAGATTACTAGCAACGCCTGTTGAAAGATTATCTATTCCGGTAACCTGATGTCCCTGATGAATTAATGATTTGACTAGATGTGAGCCTAGGAAACCGGCCGCGCCTGTCACTACAACATGCTTCAATGCGATCACGCTCCATATTATCTAAATGAGTAGGCTAAAATGTATTACTTTTGATCATAACACCAACGGTTTTAAAAATGATAATGATATCCATCTTCAGAGAGACGTTTGAGATATAGTGAAAATCATATTGCAAATTATGATGAATCGGCTCCTTGCGAGCATTACTTACCTGCCATAAACCAGTAATTCCAGGTTTCACTAGAAAACGTCTACGCTCCAGGTCCGTGTAGCTTTCTTCTACGATTCGCTTCATTTCAGGTCTGGGACCTATGAAGCTCATATCACCTTTGATAATATTAAGCAATTGTGGCAGCTCATCCAGGCTAGTTTTACGAAGTAATCTACCCAGCCGTGTAATTCTTGGATCATCGCTTGTTGTGGGGGAGGCGCTGTACTTCGGAGCGTCCGTACGCATGGTTCTGAATTTATAGATACTAAATTTAACTCCGTTTTTCCCGTAACGTTCTTGTCTGAATATCACGGGTCCTTTGGAGTCAATCTTAATCATAATCGCTGCAACAAGCATGACCGGTGATGTAATCAGCAACAGCACCGCTGCAATAATAAAATCGATAAACGGTTTTATTACGTCAGCATATCCGCCAACACGCTGCGAGTAAGGCTGTTCCAATACTGCCGAAGTGCCATCCTTGGCCAGGGCTTCTCCACTGCCAAAGTATTCCGGTCTTGAAAGTTTCACAGACTATCCCCTCCAGCTACAAGCAATTGATTCAATTGTTCCTTCATCAAAATCTCTTCAATCGCCATGAGGACAGGTGCACGCAATTCTTTATTTTTAAGAGCAAAGTCAAGTGTAGTCAAAATATAGCCCAGCTTCTCACCCACATCAAACCGTGAACCTTCAAAATCATAAGCACTAATACCTTCATCCCGATTCAGCATTTGCAACGCATCAGTGAGTTGGATCTCACCACCTGCACCCACATTTTGTTCTTCTAGGTATTCGAATACCTTAGGTGTCAAAATATAACGACCCATAATAGCCAAGTTAGAAGGCGCTGTACCCAACGGCGGCTTCTCAATCATGCTGTTTACAGAAGACAAGCGCCCCTCTGTATGCAGGGGATCAATAATTCCGTAGCGGTAGGTTTCACTCGGACTCACCGTTTTCACACCGAGTACAGACTGGTTGACCTTCTCATATTGTTGGATGAGCTGCTTTGTGCACGGCACATCAGACACCACAATATCGTCACCCAGCAATACAGCAAACGGTTCATTACCAATAAAGTTTCGAGCACACCATACCGCATGCCCGAGTCCCAGCGCTTCCTTCTGCCTTATGTAATGAATATCAACGTTGGAGGACTTCCGGACTTCTTCCAGTAAGCTGAACTTTCCTTTTTCAAGAAGGTTTTGCTCCAGTTCAAACGCGCTGTCAAAATGATCTTCAATTGCACGTTTTCCCTTGCCCGTTACAATAATAATGTCCTCTATTCCAGAAGCTACAGCTTCTTCCACGATGTATTGAATGGTCGGTTTATCCACAATAGGGAGCATCTCTTTAGGCATTGCCTTTGTAGCGGGTAAAAATCGGGTTCCCAATCCGGCTGCGGGAATGATTGCTTTCCTCACTCTAGTCATAAATACCACCCTATCCATTATTATTTTGTATGTTTAAAAGCATGAGTTGGATCATTTAAATCCATGAAACCATGAAATAAATTGATGCAATTCTTACTTTTAATTTCATAAAAGGGCATTAAACCCATCCTCACATCACACCCTTGACGATATACGTCTAAGGTACACTACCCACAGTGTGACCGAGTGCCTACCTTGATAAAGGTATAGTAGACATAACCTTGAAGATATTATTTGTGGGACCATTATGCAAATTCGTTAAGCATTTTCCCCATAATAGGCATTCCGTCTTTTGGGCACCTGTACATTGTTCAAGACAGCTCCGAGGATACGTGCGTTCACATGTTCAAGATGTGCTTTTGCCTTTTTAACGAGATCCTTCTTCACCTTGCCCGCGCTCACAACAAGAATGACACCATCACACAATGAACTAATAATTAAAGCGTCCGTAACTGCAAGAACAGGGGGTGTATCAAATAAAATCACATCGTATACTTCCTTCAAATCTTCAAGCAGAGCTGTCATTTTACGTGATCCTATCATCTCTGAAGGATTAGGAGGTATTGGGCCAGAGGAAAGGACATGAAGCCCTTCCACTCCGGTTTCCCGAAGGACTTCCGTAACCTTATATTGGCTGGATAATACACTAGTCAGCCCCACGTGGTTGGGAACATTAAACATGCGATGTACCGCAGGTTTACGTAGGTCCGTATCCATAAGCAGCACTTTTTTTCCTTCCTGGGCGTAAGTAACTGCCAGGTTGCCAATCGTTGTCGTTTTCCCTTCACCGGACAACGCCGAAGCTATCATGATGGTTTGGATCTGACTATCAATAGATGAGAATTGGATATTAGTTCTTAATTTCCGATACGCTTCAGATGACGTAGACTTGGGATTGGCCATAGTAACTAGGCTTCCTTTATCATTGGTTAACCGTGGCATACTGGCCATCACCTACCTGTTTTTGAGATGTGGTTGAATGTTTAGAAAAACGTGCTTCTTCTTTTCTGATTTTGGAAATAACAGCAAGGGCAGGTATACCAAGTTCTTTTTCGAGTTCATCTTCCGTTTTCAAGGTATCATCCAAGTATTCCAATAGGAATACAAACCCTATTGCTAGCAGAAGTCCAACAAGGAAACTGATCAGGATGTTTATAACGGGATTGACATTAATGGGTCTGGAGGAATCTGTAGGCTTGGCTTCACTCAGAATGGTTACGTTGTCCACTTTCATAATTACGGGGATTTGGGATTTAAACACTTTGGCAACCGCGTTTACTGTTTTGGCCGCTTTTTCAGAAGATAAACCAGTGGCGGTCAAACTCATAACCTGGGATTCATTCGCGGTCGTTACCCGGATGCTCTGTGCCAGTTGATTCCCGCTCATGCCTAGATCGGGGTATGTAGCAGCAACTTTATCGAGGATTGCTGAAGATTTAATTATTTCAATATACGAATTTATCACCTTAATATTGGTTTGAATCGAACTAATATCAAGGCTCGGAATACCTTGAGCGTTATAAGCCTGGTTCACAATTAATTTTGCATTTGCCTCGTAAATCGGTACAGTCAGAAAATAATTTTTAACACCTGCACCTATACAAGCTACTGCAACAAAGGCAATGATGATCCAAATTCGTTTTCGTAAAATGTGCATATACTCTTTTAGCTCCATCTCGTATTCCTCCCATTTAAATCAGCAATTATGATGAAGAACGTGTCTTCTATATCTGTTTAGCTGTTCTCCAGAATCTTCCGGTTCTATGATTTGGTTGTTCCATACCGACCAAGCATTATTTTGCAAACTTTGAACGAGTCGGCTTCCAAATCGACGCTCAAGCAGGTGATAGGCAGCTGTCATCATAAACGTCCGATCTTCCAGGTTATGAGCATCGGATGAAATGAAATGAAATCCGTTTTCTTTGCAAAAATGGAAACACCATTTCTGAACTTTTCGCCCGAAAAGTCCCATGACCGATTGAGCCGTGATTTGACATAGAGCACCTTGCCTAAGATATTCAACCAATAAATCGGGATTGTTCTGGATTGGACGATTTCGTTCGGGATGAGCAATAATAGGAATGATACCCGCTAACTTAAGTTCTTGGAGTATCCCGGGGAACTGCGAGGGGATATGACCAAAGGGCAATTCCAGCAACATGTAACGGCTCCCGGCGAGTGTGCAGCACTTTCCTGCGTATAAGTCTGCAATCAGGTTGTCATGCACCCTGATCTCCTGTCCGGGACGGATCTCCAAGCGAATGTTGCGTTTGCGAAGTTCTGCATGTAGCAGGTCCACTGCCTGATTGACCACGTTGGGTTTATTGTTGTACTGCCCGTTCAGGTGATGCGGAGTAGCAATGATCGAGGTAATTCCTGAGGCTGCCGCTTTCTCAGCCATCGCAATGGACTGTTCCATATGAACAGGACCATCATCCAGACCGGATAAAATGTGGCAGTGCATTTCAACCATATCCAAACTTCCTCAATGTATGATCCCCCTCGCCCCTTTATTCATTGCGCAAATGCTTTTGGTGTTAAAGAACTAATGCATAACGCTATGAAATATAGTAAAATGGCGTTAAGTACATGCTTGTTCAGAATATGTTTAGAATGTTCAACTCATATGGTAAAATCAATGGAATGATAGGTTTCCTGTAAGTTAGGTTGTTCCGATGCCTTCTCATACTGGAACCGGGAAATGGTCGGAAACTGTACTTCTCTAATCATTGTATTTAACTGTCCCGTTATATATAGTGTCTGCTCTTGCTGAATATGCAAGTTTGAATGATACAATGTGAGCTCACCGAAGGGCTGTTTCCATTGCAACCTTGCGTGGAGTCGTACACATACATGGCTATCTTCTACATCCAAACCGATCAGCATCTCTGATGATATTGGCAAGTCCAGATCGCTCAGGAAGGCGATCGCTCGTGTGTCCATACCAAGCAGCAGAACGGGGCGTCTTTTGCGGTCTACCCATTTGCCATGGAACTCCTGAATGTACATATGGACATTTAATTTGAGATCCGCCCATTCCTGAATCATTGAATTCATGGCTTCATTCCTTTAGAATGGTTTAGCTTGCAATAGTTGCCTACATTCCTTCTCACAGGTATATTGGCTTGGCAACGTGGTCATACTTAAAATATCCCAAATGATACATTTTGTAACTCCATACGTCCAATTTACGATACAATTTGTATCATGTCAAGCAGTATTTGGACATGGTTCTTTTGATTTACGACAATATGAGATGTCCTTAGACAGACCTATATACAACTAGGACTACTAAGGCATTACGATTATGCAGGTAAGCTGCCCTGATCAAACACTTGGCTCAGGATTGTTTCAATATATATTTGATGGCGTTCAGGGGGAAATAGCATATGAGCTACGGAAATCGCATTGCTGAATTAAGGGAACAGCGGGGACTTACTCAAGAAGAACTTGCGAGCTCCATTCATATTACAAGAGCTGCTCTCTCCCACTACGAGAAGAACCGACGCAAACCGGATTTCGAAGTGTTAACGAGACTTGCTGACATCTTTGGCGTATCCATTGATTATCTCATTGGACGGACGAAACAAAGTGATGTCGTGATGGATGAGGACGTAAGGGAATTCGTCGACGCCCTTGAATTATCGGATAAGGAAGTGCTGGAACGCTTCGGCCTGATGATTGATGGTAAACCCTTAACAGAAGAAGAGGCACGTCGTTTTATTGCTTTCGTCCGCATGGAACGCAGCATGGATTAATCCGCAAAGAAGACCCAGTACCGAGAAATACACTTCTCCGGTTTCTGGGCTTTTTTAAGTCTTTGTTTTCCCTCCATCTATTCTATGCTTGTCGATGTGTTGTCAAGCCCGCTTGTTGTTGTCGGAGGATACGAAATGGTTCCAACGCTCCGGGTCGATTCCGCATTGCAGTAAAACTTTCATGATGTCCATCTGGGTTGCTTCGACTGGTTTACCTTTCGGCTTACGATCGCCCCTGTTTGGATGCTTCATATTCATTCCGCTAACCTCTCTTATCTTTATACTTTCCCTGCACTCCAAAACTAGCCTTATTATACTTGAGAAACTTCCTCAATGTTGTCGTCTCATGGCGATAGCGTTTTTTGTATGGGTTCTAATTTTGTCGAAAACCAAATAGGAGCTCTATGGCGCCGCATTGGCCGCCATAAAGCTCCTATTATTCTTAATACAACCAGTTCATGCACTCGAAAAGGAACAAATTAACCTCCTGTACGTGCAAGCTCACGCATGTTGGCTTCAAAAGCTGCCAGCAAAGCAGCCTCTCCGGTCAGACCTGTTGCCTGAATCCGTTCGATTTGCTCTGTCATTCGTTTAAAGTCCTTTGGTATAACCCGAACAAATTGATCTACGGACTGCTGCCAGTTATCCAGAATGCGCTGACCAGCCACACTGCCTGTATTCGCAACATGGCGCTGAATCATACCCCGCAGATCTGCACTTTCAGAAACATCTTCGATACGCTCCAAAAGTACCATTTCCAGATTACAACGTTGCAGGAATGTGCCTTTTGGATCATAAACATAAGCAATACCTCCGGACATCCCGGCTGCAAAGTTACGGCCTGTATCACCCAGAACGACAACACGTCCACCCGTCATGTATTCACAGCCATGGTCGCCCACACCTTCAACAACGACTTTGGCACCCGAGTTCCGTACAGCAAACCGCTCCCCGGCGATACCACGAATATAGGCTTCACCACTGGTTGCCCCGTATAGAGCGGTATTACCAATGATGATGTTATCCTCGGCATCAAATGTGGCTTTTGGTGAAGGCATGACGATCAGCTTACCTCCGGACAACCCTTTGCCTACATAGTCATTGGAATCTCCTTCAACGGTCAATGTCATACCTTTAGGTACAAAGGCCCCAAAGCTTTGACCAGCAGAGCCGACAAATTTGAATTGAACCGTATCTTCTGGCAATCCTGCAATTCCATATTTGCGTGTAATTTCGCTACCCAAAATGGTTCCCACTGCACGGTTTACGTTGGTAATCGGAAGCACCGCTTCAACCGGTTGACCGGATTCGATCGCAGGTTGTGCCAGTGGCAACAACTGCTGCATATCCAGCGTCTCTTCCAATTGGTGGTTCTGATGCTGTGTACGGTAACGTGCAGAGCCTTCAGGCATTTCAGGCACATGCAACAATACAGACAGATCTACACCTTTTTTCTTCCAATGGTCTACAGCCTCTACCGTTTCGAGGCAATCGGTACGGCCCACCATTTCCTGAATGGTACGGAATCCAAGATCAGCCATGATTTCGCGAACATCTTCAGCAACAAAACGCATGAAGTTAACGACATGTGCAGGATCTCCCGTGTAATTTTTACGCAATTCAGGATTTTGTGTCGCTACACCTACCGGACATGTATCCATCTGGCAGACACGCATCATGATACAGCCGAGTGCAACGAGTGGTGCTGTAGAGAATCCATACTCCTCAGCTCCCAGCAAAGCAGCAATAGCCAAGTCACGACCATTCAGCATTTTACCGTCTGTTTCAAGAACAACACGATCACGCAGATTGTTCAGCATCAACGTTTGATGTGTCTCTGCAAGACCCAACTCCCAAGGCATTCCCGCGTGACGAATCGAGCCTTGCGGGGATGCACCTGTACCACCGTCATAACCGCTGACGAGAATGATATCGGCACGACCTTTGGCTACACCCGCCGCAATCGTTCCAACGCCGACTTCGGATACCAATTTAACGTTGATCTCTGCACGTGGATTCGCATTTTTCAAGTCATAGATCAACTCAGCCAGATCCTCAATCGAGTAGATATCATGGTGTGGTGGCGGTGAGATCAGACCTACACCCGGTGTGGATCCACGAACCTCAGCAACCCAAGGATATACCTTACGTCCGGGCAGCTGTCCACCTTCACCCGGTTTTGCTCCCTGTGCCATCTTGATCTGAATCTCGTCGGCATTGACCAGATAGTTGGATGTTACACCAAAACGTCCGGACGCCACCTGTTTGATCGCACTGCGACGGGAATCACCGTTGCTATCTTTAATGAAGCGAGCCGGATCTTCCCCGCCCTCACCTGTATTGGATTTACCTCCAACACGGTTCATCGCAATGGCAAGATCTTCATGTGCTTCTTTACTGATCGAGCCAAAGGACATTGCTCCGGTTTTGAAACGGCGCATAATGTCTTCCACGGATTCCACTTCTTCCAAAGGAATCGCAGGACCGACCGGTTTCAGTTTCAGCATAGAACGAATCGTCAGCAACTGATCGTTTTCACCTTGCACCAGTTTGGAATACTTTTTATACAGCTTGTAGTCCCCGGTACGTACTGCATGTTGCAGCGTATGGATCGTCTGCGGATTGAACAGATGCTCTTCTCCGTCGTTACGCCATTGGTATTCCCCGCCGGAATCCAGTACTTTGTCATTGCCATCTTTGTCCGTGAAGGCACGGTTGTGATGGGTCAGTGCTTCAGCTGCTACTTCTTCCAGACCAATCCCGCCAATTCGGGAAGGTGTCCAGGTAAAGTAACGGTCAACGAAGTCCGATCTCAGACCCACTGCTTCAAAAATTTGAGCTCCGCGATAGGATTGTATCGTCGAGATTCCCATTTTGGACAATATTTTAATAACACCCTTGGTAGCGGCTTTAATATAGTTCTTCACGGCTTTCTCATGTGAGATGCCACGCAGCAGTCCTTGCTGAATCATGTCATCCAGCGTTTCAAAGGCCAGATACGGGTTCACGGCACTTACCCCGTAACCAAGCAACAAGGCATAGTGATGAATATCACGCGGCTCTGCCGATTCCAGCAAAATGCTGACTTTGGTTCTGGTTCCTCTACGAATCAGATGGTGATGCAAACCTGCTACAGCCAGCAATGCTGGAATAGCCGCATTCTCGGCGTCCACACCACGGTCAGACAGGATCAAAATGTTATGGCCTTTGTCAATGACACGGTCCGCTGCTTCAAAGAGCAGTTCCATCGCTTTGCGAAGTCCTTCTGCGCCCTCTTTTGCTGTAAAGAAGATCGGAATCGTCATCGAGCGGAAGCCCGGACGACGAACGTGGCGAATCTTCGCAAAATCCTCATTGGAAAGTACAGGTGTATCCAACCGAATCTGACGACAGCTCTCCGGTTCAGGATTCAACAGGTTACGCTCGGGTCCGATCGTTGTTGCCGTTGACGTTACAATCTCTTCACGGATCGCATCGATCGGTGGATTGGTAACTTGTGCAAACATTTGCTTAAAATAGTTATACAGACGCTGCGGACGATCCGACAGAACCGCCAGTGGTGCATCATAACCCATGGAGCCTGTGGCTTCCATACCTGTTGAAGCCATAGGCTCCAACACTTTGCGCAATTCTTCAAATGTATATCCATAGGCCAGCTGAAGCTGGGTCACGTTAGCATGTTTTGGATCAGGCAGTTCCGGTGCATCCGGCAGCTCATTCAGGTCCATCAGATGCTCATCGAGCCAATCCTGATATGGATTCTCGGCTGCAATGAGAGCTTTCACTTCCTCATCCGCAATGATACGTCCCTGCTGTGTATCGACAAGCAGCATACGTCCTGGACGCAGGCGGTCTTTGTAGAGAATTTCTTCAGGAGCGATATCAAGTACCCCAACCTCGGAGGACAAAATAATACGGTCGTCTTTCGTTACATAGTAACGTGCAGGACGCAGACCATTACGGTCAAGTGTTGCACCAATCTGCAAGCCGTCGGTAAAGGCCATTGCTGCCGGTCCATCCCAAGGCTCCATCATTGTGCTGTGGTATTCATAGAATGCTTTTTTGGCAGGGTCCATTCCCTCATCCGTACTCCAAGGCTCAGGAACCATCATCATCGCAACATGTGGCAACGAACGGCCACTCAGATACAAGAACTCCAGCGTGTTATCAAACATCGCTGTATCCGAACCATCCGGGTTGATAACCGGTTTTACTTTCGAGATGTCATTACCGAACAATTCGCTCTCGAACAGCGACTGCCGGGCATGCATCCAGTTCACGTTACCACGCATCGTATTGATCTCACCGTTGTGGATCATGAAGCGATACGGGTGAGCACGTTCCCAGCTTGGGAATGTATTAGTACTGAAACGGGAGTGCACCAGCGCAATCGCTGATTCCACAAGATCTTCCTGCAGATCCAGATAGAATTGTCCCACCTGTTCAGTTGTCAGCATGCCTTTATAAACGATTTTACGACAAGACAAGCTTGGCAGGTAGAATGAACCGCCTTCCGCTTCATCCGCTGAATAACGAATAGCCAGCTCAGCACGTCTGCGAATGACGTACAACTTCCGTTCAAATCCCAGTTCATCCGTAACTTCTGCCGATCTTCCAATGAACACCTGACGTACATATGGCTTTGCTGCAAGCGCAGAACGCCCAAGCATCTCATCAAACGTAGGCACATCCCGGAAACCCAGGAATGTCTGGCCTTCTTCTTCGATAATCTTCTTAAGACTCTCTTCATGTGCACTGCGAATGACCGGGTCCTGTGAAAGGAACAACATCCCTACGCCGTAGAAGCCCTGTTCAGGTAATGCAAAACCAAGACGATCCGCTTCCTGTGCAAAATAGCGATGAGGAATCTGGATCAAGATACCGGCTCCGTCACCGGAATTTGGCTCACTGCCCTGTCCTCCGCGGTGTTCCATGTTACTGAGCATGGTCAGTGCCTGACTAACGATGTCGTGTGAAGGTACTCCTTTGATGTTGGCAACAAAACCCATTCCGCATGCGTCTTTTTCGAACTGTGGGTCGTACAGACCCTGTTTAGGAGGTAATCCGATGTGTCTCATGGAACGCAACCTTTCTATAATGAAGTATTTCGGAAAGATCAAGAACATAGGCAACAAGCAACAATAAATCGGGAGGAGCGGGCATTTATTCATTGATTAAAAGCCTGCTAAATGGACGAGGGCGACAGCAATATGGCTGTCAATCTTATAAGTGCTGCTATTGCGACAGGCCATCCATGAGAGGAGCTGATCCGGATTATCCGGCAAACAGCTTGGTATAACAACACGCAACCGCTGGCACGGCCGCTGATATGGAGCGACGTTTTTTGATATAGTTCTATTATTTTAACACCGACCTAACATCAGCGCAATTTAAACTTTTTAATACCTCTGATAAGAAATGTTTTGCAGTACAGCTTTAGTGTACTGATGCTAAAATTCATCTCTTTTCCGAATAATTATACACATTTTATGTCAGAGTACAACTGATTTTAATTACTGACAAAAGAAAATCATTCCATATGTGGCCTGTGTTTATCTATAGTTGGGCCAATATCTCACGCCATCCTCCAGCGATTATCTTCATCCCTTTGCATTGGTATAAAAAAATAGTCTGCAACCCATTTTCGGGTCACAGACTATTTGCACTATTTGACTACTATATTGCATAATTTTGATACTTGAGTTCAAAGTTTATTTTCAATATTTTGTCCTGTTCCGGTCCAATTCCGCTTATGCCGTCACAACTTGACCGGATTCAGCCACTTCGGCTTCTTTTTTGCGACGTCTGCCGCTCCAAAGGAAGAAAGCCAAGGTCAGCAGCACGGATACACCTGCATAGATTGCCAGAATGCCGACCTGATGCCACATCACATCGAAGTTGCCACTTGATACAACTGCCTTGAAGCCCATGATGCTGTGCGTCATTGGCAACCAAGGGGTAAATGCCTGAAGCCACGAAGGAATCAGCTCTACCGGGAAGGTCCCCGCACTTGCTGCAAGTTGGAAGACCAACAACAGAATGACAACATAACGTCCTGGCAGGTCAAGCCAAGTAACGAGGGCCTGAACAATAAACATAAAGGTCAGCCCCGTAAAGATCGTGAATAGATAGAACAGCGGTACGCTGTGTGTTTCCAATCCAAGACCGTACAGCATGAAGCTTGCCACGATCACGGATTGGATGATGCTCACAAAGCCGAATACGAGTGTTCGGCTGACGAAACGGTTCCAGCCCGTTGCGCCCGGTACGGAAGTTTCCCGCATTTTCAAAACAATCGTTGAAATCAACGATCCAACAAACAAACCGATGGACAGGAAGAATGGTGTCAAGCCTGTACCGTAATTACTTACGTTCTCTGTTGTGTTCTCGGACGTATTTACAGGTTCGGCGAACATGTTCACCACATCGTCTGTCTTTTTGACTTCTGACGTTTTCTGAGCAGCATCATTCAGCTTGGTAGCCAGTTCGCTTGAGCCGTCTTTCAGCTCTGTTAGGCCGTCCGCCAGCTTGCCTGCTCCGTCACCGAGTTGTATAGAGCCGTCCGTGAGTGAACTCACGCCACCGCTCAGCTTACCTACACCTGTTTGCAGGGCTGTTGTACCTGATCCCAATTGCTTGGCTCCATCTGCCAGCAACGTACCGCCACTTGCAGCTTCGCCCAGCTTGCCGCTGAACTGCTTCAGACCATCGGAGAGCTTCGCTCCGCCTTGGCTAAGCTGACCGGCGCCTGCCAGCAATTGCTGCTGTCCATCCACCAGCTGATTCGCGCCCGTCAGAAGCTGCTCTTGGCCTCCATGGAGCTCAGCTGCACCTGCTGCCAGTTGCTGATTGCCCTGATGCAGCTGATCTGCACCCTGCGCAAGCTTCTGTTCGCTCTCATGCAGCTGCTTACTGCCTTCGGCTACTGCCGCACTGGCCGCCAGCAGCTTCTGTACATCCTCACTGGCTGCCAATTCAGGGTTGGATGCAGCAAGCTGCTTCAAACCGTCTGCAACGCCCTGTGCACCGTCTGCAACTTTGCTGCTACCGTCTACTGCCGATTGCAGGCCAGCTGCCAATGTGCCGCTGCCTTGCACTGCGCTTTGCAGGCCATCGGACAGCTTCGCACTGCCTTGCTCAGACGATTGCAGACCCGCTTGCAGCTTGCCTGCTCCTTCCACGGAAGACTTCAGCCCAGTTTCCAGCTTGGCACTGCCGTCCTTCAACTGGTCTGCACCGCTCTGAAGCTGGCTTGTTGCCGCCGTTTGGAGCTGCTGCAAACCGGATACCAGATTTGATGTTCCACTTTCAAGTTTGGTCGCACCTGTGTGCAGTGCATTGACACCATCACTTAATGGAGACAAGCCATCCTGAAGCTCCAATGTTCCGGATGCCAGCTTTTCCAAATTATCCTTGAGCTTCACAGCCCCATCATCGAGCTTGCCTGCGCCGGTATTCAAATCTCCTGCACCGTCGCCCGCTTCAGCCAATCCGTCCGATACTTCGGAAAACTTGTCGAGCAGTGTCTCCGCATAGGATTCCGTTACTTTGGCCGAAACCTTAGCTTTCAGATCCTTAATGGCCGTCTTGCCAATCTGCGCACCCACGAAGCTGTAATTGCCATTGGGTTCGTAGATCAGATCAGCCGGCTCGGGCTTGTCGTCAAGCAACGTGGTTGCCTGGGATGAAAAGTTTTCCGGGATCGTAATTTGCATATAATACTTGTCGTTTTCCATGCCTTCTTTGGCTTGGCTGGCACTGACAAAGTCCCATTTAAAATCTGCATTTTTCTTCAATTCATCGACGAGGTCGCTACCAACATGCAGCGATTTGCCCTCCAGCTCTGCACCTTTATCAAGGTTGACCACTGCAACCGGCATTTCATCGACATGACCATAGGGGTCCCAGTAAGCAGCCAAGTAAATACCGCTATATAGAATTGGAATAAACAAAATAGCAATAACGGGGATCAACACCTTCGGGTTTCTCACGGCCGATCCCACATCCTTGAAAAACACGGATAAAGATTTCATGTTATTTTCTCCCCTTGTTCTCTCTGCTCTAGGAGCAGAATAACCAAAATATGAAATTAATTTGACCTGTTACGGAAAATTACCGAAACACGAAGTGACTACTTTCCTCAAACGGTCACTTTAGAGCAAAAAAACAAACCTGTCTCTCGACAAGCCTCACTACCTGCATGCTTATAATTAACCCATATTATAGTAGAATAAATTCGGGTTACGTTGCGGCAGCAATTCCTTCCATTAAGAAAAGGCGAAAGTAATCCTTGATTTCCTCTTTGCTCAGCGGCTCGTGCTGCTTGCTCCAATCTGAGGTGAGGGCAATGTACAAACGAATCATCATAAAGGCTACTACCTGTGGATCACAGTCACGAATCTCTCCGTTGCTCCTTGCCTTCTCTAGCTCCTGTGCCAGAAAATCAGAGATGACTTTCTCCACTTTCTCCAAACCTTCCTTGGCCTGAAGAGTTCCAAAATCCTTAAGCTCCTGGGACAATTTAACCAGCAAATCGTGATCACGGCGAAACTCCAGCAATGAATCAAGCACACGAAACAGATTATCAAAAAAAGCACTTTCCTGATGAACTTCACGGTGAGCAATGTTTTTCATTTCCTGGATTACTTCCACCAAAATCTGATCAAACAATTGTTCCTTATTCGTAAAGAACGTATAGATCGTTCCCTTGCCAACGTTCGCAATCTTCGCTACCTGATCCATCGTGGTTGCCTTGTATCCAAACATGGCAAAAGACTGCGAGGCTGCATGAATGACCTGCTGTCTCCTGTCAATCGGAGCCATCATATCCCTCCTTATGTTCTTGATCGTTCTCTTTAAATGACCAAAAATACAATTCGGTCACTCGGTCAAAAACTAGATTACCACTCTCATCATCAGATTGCAACCCTAACATTAAAAATTTGTGTTAATTTTTTTTAACCGAAATGCAGTGGAAACTGCTCGTGTCGTCGTCTATAGTGTAAGATGACTCCAACAATCGGATAAAGACGAAGTTTCGATGTATCAGAACATCAACTATAGTGTAAATATGTAACGAATGAACATGATTTTCCGCTTCGCTGTATATTCATGTAGTAATGCAACGTGCGGTATGACTATGAGATGTTAAATTTAAATTGATGAATAAAGGTGAACTCATGCGAAAACCAAGAGTGCTCTTGTTATCCGAAGGTTTCGGCACCGGTCACACCCAGGCCGCCCATGCGCTCGCAAGCGGCATTAAGAAAGTCAGTCCACATGTGCATAGTCGGGTCATTGAGCTTGGCAAATTTTTAAATCCAACCATGGCTCCGCTTATTCTGTCCGCTTACCGTAAGACGCTAACGGTTCAGCCCAAGCTGGTCAGTCTGCTGTATCGGACGCAATACAACAAATCACTAAACGGATTTACCAAACTGGCCTTGCACCGGATTTTCTATACACAGACGGCCCAAGTCGTATCCCAATTAAAACCCGATGCCGTGATCTGTACCCATCCTTTTCCAAATGCGGTCATCTCCCGGCTGAAACGTCAGGGACTCAATATTCCATTGTATACGCTCGTCACAGACTATGACGTACATGCAACGTGGATTAATCCCGAGGTCAACAAATATCTGGTATCCACACCGCAGGTAAAGGCTTTACTTGAAATCAGGGGTGTTGAGCCCTCTCGCATCCAAATCACCGGCATTCCTGTACATCCTGATTTCTGGGAAGCAGGAGACAAAGTGAGCCTCCGACAGGAAATGGGGCTTAAGAACATGCCCACTGCTCTGCTGATGGGTGGCGGATGGGGACTTTCCTTTGATGAAGAGCATATGAAGGCTCTCGCCTCCTGGGCGGATCGGGTACAGCTGCTGTTCTGTCTGGGAAGTAATGAGAAAATGATTGCCAAGTTGAAGGAAATGCCCTGCTTCCAGCATCCGAATATACGCATTCTAGGCTATACCCGCGAGGTCAGCAAATTGATGGACGTATCCGATGTGCTCATTACAAAGCCAGGCGGAATGACTTGTACGGAAGCATTAGCTAAAGGCTTGCCGATGTTATTCGTGCCTCCATTACCGGGGCAGGAAGAAGAAAACTGTGAATATTTTGTACAAGCCGGATACGGCCAGGTCATTCACTCTGCTGACGTTATTACTAATCGCTTCAAGTACTTGAGTGAGCAGGTCTATGCACCACGTCAAGCTGAAAGCCAGCTGAAATCAGTCCACAAACCAGGCAGCAGGAGTACCTATGATCCAACATGTTGTGCCCAGGCTGTTCATGATTTATTGTTCCCGGCTACAGCGGAAGTCACATCCGCACCTAAGGAGCGCTTCACAGCCGGAATTGGGGCCACTTCGCTGTCAGGTACCCGAATCCCATTCTAGCAGCTCTATGACCCCTTCTAATCGTTCTACGAGGACGTTTCATCTCTTGAGGACATGCATAAAGAAGGTTCCCCTCCATTGATCCGGAAGGGAACCTTCTTTTATTTCCTTCATATCTCCGTATGATTTGCTGGAAAAAAGGGTAATTTAAATAACAAGCCCTCATCAACAATTCAATTAAAAACGATGAAATAAAACTGTATTACAGGGCTTTTCGAGGTCTATGTAGTGAATACATAGTTAACTACCCTGCCTGTTTGCAGAATTTAAAGGTCAATTACTTGTAAAAAGTATGATGCCCAATCGTTTTTACTTTTTTCTGAGAACGAGCCACTGTCAGATCATCCGCAAGCGTCAATGACAAGAAATAATACGTATCATCGGCGACTTCCTTTTTCCCATTCAACGCTGCATTAACAGCCTTGATACTGTCCTCATTGGGAGTAACACGTTTCAAGCGCCCGTTCGCTACAGGACTGAATTGGGATTTTTGATAGATAACTTTGTAAATAGTATCGGGAAAATTGGCTGACCGCAGCCGGTTTAAGACAACATTGGCAACTGCCACTTTGCCTTCGTACGGTTCACCTTCCGCCTCTGCCATGACGATTTTTTGCAGCAGAAGCAGTTCTTTATCGGACACACTGTATGACCAGGCTGCAAGTTTCGAGTCTTCCTGGTTCAGAAGTTTGGTCCGTGTAAAGTAAAGTTTTTGGGGGGGAGTCGTAATTGCAGCTACCGCTTTGGCACGCTCTACTTTGGCCAATTTCAGAGCTGCCTCTTTTTTCGCTTTGGCCGCAGCTGCCGCTCGAGCCGCATGTTTAGCCTCGGCTTCTTTCTGTTCCTGCTCTTCCTGAGCAGCCGTCAGCCAGTTTTTGGCTGGGAGCGATTGGGTCCAGTAATCGGCCTGAATAGACGCATCAGCAGACAGACTTGTCCCGTCTTCCATCATTCGCCTGTCTTCGCTAAAAGAATTTTCGCTATTTTCTGCCGAACCCGCAAGTTCAGTCATCTGTTTGCTATCACTTGCCTCATTCCACTTTCCAGTCGCCTGAACGACATTAGCCCCCACTATACATACAAGCAGCACAGATAACATCGGTGCCACCCAACGATTCTTGCTTATAATATCCATTCGAAGATTCCTCCTGTCGAAACAATTCCCTAATCTAAGTAACCACAAAAAAAGAATTTGAATAACGTTGGCTAATATTACATAGGGAATAACGTAATGTCAATGTGATTTTATGTCATATCCATGAGTTTCAGGAAAAAGAAAACGTATCCACGACCTCATACATCGGCGCCTGACCTGGCTGTGTCACATAAAGCACAAAATCTTGTACCATCCAAGAATTAACACCCAAAAAGTCTTCAGGAAGCACTCCAAATATCCCTTTATCTTCATTTCCTGGGTCCTTACCCATAAATTTACGCGCAATCGTAATATGAGGAGAATACGGTCTTAATTCGGCCTCGAATCCGAGGGAGGAAGTTGCGTCCACAATCCGTTTTTGCAGAAGATGAAGTTGATCCATATCTCCCTCAACACCTTTCCACAGCACCTTTGGTGCCTCTTTTAACCCAAACGTTCCCCATCCGGATAATTGCAGCTCAAAAGGCTGAAATCCGTCCGTCGCCGAGCGCAGCGTTTTCCGAAGATGTCCAATGTCACTAACAAGGGTATCTCCCAGAAATTGCAATGTAATATGATAATCTCTATAATCGGTCCACTTGCGAAAATCAAGCTTTCCTTGCAACTGTTCGGCAGTCATCCGAAGTGAGTTTTGAATGGGTGCAGGCACCCGAAGTGCAGTAAATAATCGTTCCCGTCGGGATGGAAGATCCGTATATGAATAGTTACTCATGGTAAACACCTCTTCTAAAGTTCGTTTTATTATTTCATAGTCGTCTCTATGGTTTCAAGTTGGTTAATTATAGAGTGACACAATTTTTGGGATTTGCACATGAGGCTGTATTCCTGCCTTTTACGCACATCACCTTCTTTTCTGCTAAACTAAAACCACAACATATTTGAATTCAGGAGGCCACTAACTATGGGTAAAATTGTATGTTTTCCATCCCTGTCCACGAAACAGCAGCAACGGATTCTGGATGCAGCGCCAGGTTATACACTTACGATTGGCAAAGCCAAAGAGATTAATACATCGGAGTTAAAAGAAGCCGAAATTATCGTAGGCTGGTCTCCTCTCGTAACCGAGCATGCACTCAAAGAAAACAGCCCTCTCAAATGGGTTCAAGTCTGGTCCGCAGGTGTGGACAACCTTCCATTCTCTGATCTGGAACAAAAAGGAATTTCATTGACCAGTGCTAATGGCGTACATGCCATTCCCATTACCGAAATTATTCTGGGCATGATGTTGTCCCACAGCCGCTGGCTCAGACAAGCGATGTTGCACCAGCAGCAGGCGGAGTGGAAATCACCAGGCAAAGCGCTTCCGGAATTGCATGGTAAAACAGCCGTTATCGTCGGTGTCGGAGAGATCGGATCAGAAACCGCGCGCATTCTCAAAGCATTGGGCATGAACGTAATTGGGGTTCGGCGCTCCGGAAAGGACGTTCCGAATGTAGACCAAATGTACAATATGTCTGGTCTGCATGAAGCGCTAAGTCAAGGCGATTACGTCATTAATATTTTGCCACTTACGGATGAAACCCATCATATTTATAATCAGGCTGCATTTGAACATTTCAAATCCGGTTCCTGCTTCGTCAATGTGGGACGTGGTCCAAGCGTGAATACGGAAGCCCTGCTGGGTGCACTGGACAGTGGACAGGTTGCCTTTGCTGCACTTGACGTATTCGAGGAGGAACCACTGCCTTCCGACCATCCCCTGTGGAGCAAGGAAAACGTCCTCATTACGCCACACATTGCCGGAAGTACAGAACAGTACACCGAACGGGCTCTTGATATTTTTGTGCAAAATCTGAAAGCGTATATTGATGGAAAACCCCTGCCTGTCAATCTGGTAAATTATAGTCATAAATACTAAAAACGATTGATGTTCCTATGTGAAATTGTACAAATCCATGTGAGGTATTTTTCCTATGAAAATCAAAAACCTCCACACCGGAAAATGGATTTTTCCCGTGTGGAGGTTTTTTCTGTTATTTTCAATACAATCGTGTTAAGTACATAGCCAAATGTGACGTATAAACGTGCCTTTGCTCACCGTTCGATACTGATCGATGTTCCACCCGGCATCCAGAATGTGCCCCTCCACCCATTCGGTGGAAACGATAACTGCCCGTCCTGTCAGCTTACGCAGACTAGTTAACATGGCAACTTGTTCCTCATCGGGAAGAACAGAGCAGAGATTATATGGCATGTCCAGGATGGCTGCATCGTATGTTCCTTCCAGATCATTCATATCTCCGAGGGTAATTCTGGCTGGATCATAACCATAATGAGGAAGATTAATGCGCGCACCTTGTACCGCCAAAGGGTTCAAATCATTCCCTTTTGCCTCAATGCCCATCGACAATGCTTCAATGACAACCGTTCCCATTCCGCAGCACGGATCGAGTAACTGACGCCCCTGCACTTGCGGAATCGCAATATTGACCAATGCTCTGGCTAACGTTACACCCAGGCCTGTGGAATAATTTTGCGGCTTCTGATGATGGGTTTGCCACGAGCGATCGGCTTCTGTCCATTGACCAATGAGCCATTTCCCATTCGCATGGATTAGTCCGAAAGTCACATCAGGCTGTTTCATCATCGCTTTGCCTCTAATGCACATGCCCAGTTCTTTTTCCAGCAAACGGGAATGCGCATAATTCGGCATGTCATCGCCCTCTTTCAGGCAGACCACCTTGAACGTTTCACCAGAAGACAGATCGATTTGTGAAGCCGCAGGCTTCAAGCCCTCCACCGTATCTGCTTCAGCCATCACATCCAGTCTGCCTCGGACAAATGGACTTCTACCTGGTGGGATACACAGATTGGAGCGAACATAAGCATGATCACCGGAATGAATATCTGTGCCAGGAACGAGCATCGTTTCCAACTCCAGTTCACATAAAGCACGTTCATTCTCATGGCAAGCAAAGGTGTATACGTAACTTCCGGCAATTGAAGCTTTGCTGTTTGTAGAGCTCAACATGGTAGCCGTCCTTCATGTTTCTTCTATTATAAGAAGAGGTTATATTTTTAATTTTTCAATGGAAACAAGCAGGTCTTCGGACAATTCTTTCAAGGTTTGAATATTGCCGCTAATCGTTTCCATGGAGCTTACCTGTTCCTCAGCTGACGCTGACACTTCCTCTACACTGGCCGCGGATTCCTCCGATACTGCCGAAATTTGTTGACTGAAATCATTCATGCGTCCGCTCGCCTCCTGCATGCCCTCCAGACCATCCGTCATTGTACCAATAACCTCAACCATGCCCTCTACCGACTCACTAATGGTACGGAACAGATTGCCGGAATTACGTACTTGCTGCTGCCCGCGCTCTGTCTCCAGTACACCTGTTCGCAATTCCTCGACCACACCCTGGGAATCCTTCTGAATATCTTCCGTAATGACAGTAATCTCTTCTACAGATGTCCGAACGGCTTCGGACAATTTACGCACTTCTGCTGCAACAACTGCAAATCCGCGTCCACTCTCTCCTGCACGGGCAGCTTCGATGGAAGCATTCAATGCGAGCAGGTTGGTTTGGCGTGCAATGTCATGAATGACTTGAACCAACTGGGATATATCTTCGTTTTTGCGATCCAGCTGTTCCATCTTGTGCATGGAAGACGAAACTGTCCCAGCAATCTGCTGCATCTGGTTCACGGATTGCTCCATGGACTCGCGGCCGGTCAGTCCTTGTTTCAGAATAAGGTCTGACATCAGGCGAAGCTGGTTTCCCTGCTCCGAATGTTGCTGAATATGTTCGTTCAGTCCCTCGACGGTACGAGCAGATTCAACAGCCGTTTCCGCTTGACTCTCTGCTGCTTTTGCCGACTCTTCCATCGTTATGGCAATTTGGCGACTGCCAATCTTAACCTCTTCAGAAGAAATAGCCAATTCGCTGCTTTGGCGGTTGACGGCTTCAGCAATCCGTCTAACATTCAATACCATGGAGGTCAGATTACCTTTCATGTCGTTCACGGCTTTGGCAAGCACACCAACCTCGTCTTCATGTTTGGTATGTATGTCCTGAACATTCAATTGACCTTCCGCAATCAGTTTCACAGCACTGATTACTCGAAGCAGCGGTTTCACGACTTGTGAACGGATGATCGGGATACTGATTGCCGTGATGAGAATCATCACCAGTACACCAATGACGATAATGATTCGGCCATCCTGGACGGATCTGATCGTCTGAGCCGCAGAGAGATCGGACTGCTCCTGATTGTAATTCACCAGATAGTCCAGATGGACTTGCATGGCATCGAAGGATGCTGCCCCTTTTTCCGAAACTTCCTTAGCCAGTTGTTCCTGACCTTCATCACTCAGTTTGATGGATTGTGTGTTAATCTTCAGGTAAGCTTCCCATTTTGTCTTTAAAGCTTCCCAATGTTCATTCTCTTCAGCTGTCTTTTCCTGCTGATCATATATTTTAATGGCCTGAGCTGTGTCACGAATGTATTTGATGCGCTCTTCAGCGAGGTCCGCTTTGGCCCCTGCCTGTGCATCATAATGGCGATAGCTCAATGACAAAATATGTTCTGTCGTATAATTCAAACGGTTAATCTGCTGGATGGAAGGCATCCAGTTATTAGTGATCATATTCGTGTCTTTTTCCATTGAGTTCAGTTGTGTAACAATCGTGACACTAAGAAGAATTAAACAGAGGATTAATAGATAGAACGCGATGCTGATACGCAGACCGATACTCTTGATCTTGAATCTGCTAAACATATGATTTCCCCCTTGTGCCCATCTTCGGCCACTTCCGTATTTTAGGTGCTTTTGTCGTTGTTTTACCCTTCTTTTGGCATCTTGCAAAATACTCTTTTCTATATTATATCTATAGGAAAAGAGACGTAAAGTATTATAACATTCTTTTGTTTTAGTCATGCTTTATTTTGTAAAATCTTGTGATTATTCCACATTACCTGTTGAATGGAATCGAACCATGTAAAATTTAGACTAAAATGAAACAAAAAAGAGCTGCAGCATACGGCAAATATCCGATCTGCAGCTCATAAGATTTGAATCTAACAAAGGGGCAGGTATGGAACCCGCCATTCTTTATATCATAACAGCTAACCAGCCACCCTTATGCGTTCGCCAGTAACTTGTAAGAGGCCAACCTTCGCTCGTAATCCGGTCCAGTGGTCACTACAAGCAGCCGATCCGTGTCCAGTCTGTGGCACACCTGCTGCAATTGATTCCAAACCTGTGCAGGTGTGCCGGCGTAATGTCGTTGTACTTCTTTTCCATCAGTATCGGCACTGTTATCGTTGGAGCGGGTACTCGTGCTGGCAATGTCAGACTGCGTCGAATGCTCTTTCCCTCCAGCTCTGCGTCTCTCCTCCATCTCGTGGCTCCAGGACACCGCATCTTCCTGCGTCTCCGCACACAGAACACTGACTGCAGCCATAACCTCCGGTTCTTTTCTGTTCGCGCTGGGGATAAACCCCTCCCGATAACGCCGCACTGCCTCTGTACCATCCGTGTCACTCATAAATTGTCCGAATACATACCCCATGCCAAAACGGGCGGCAAACTCGGCACTTTTTACGTTGGTACCCAGCATCCATAAGGATAACGGAAGCTCCGGAATCGGTCGGGCCGTCACCGGATGTTCTTCATAGGTGTAACGGTCTTCCAGCAGTTCGGTCAGTGCCGCGAGCGATTCAGGCAGCTTGGACACATGTTGCAAGTAATTGCCACTCAAGGCCATCGTCGCATGGGGGCCGCCCCCAGGAGCACGTCCCAAGCCTAGTTCGATGCGCCCCGGATAGAGCGCCGCCAGCAGTCGGAACGACTCTGCTACCTTAAGCGGGCTATAGTGCGGTAACAGCACAGCACCGGAACCAAGCTGTATCGTGTTCGTTCGAGCGCCGATATGGGCAAGCAGCACTTCCGGCGATGCCGATGCGAGTTCATCCATGTCATGATGCTCAGACGTCCAGTATCTTGAATAGCCCCACTCTTCAGCACGCTGCGCAAGTGTAACGGATTGTTGGAGCGCCTGTTCTGCTGTGGCGCCGTTCAGCCTTGGAACAAGGTCAAGTACGCCCAGATTGTATTTTCCACTGATGTTCGCACCCAAGCGTCTCATCTCCCTTCGTCTTGCTTATCTTAGTCCAGATCGTAGATGGAGCCGACCTTGAGACCGTAAAGTTCATTATAAATTTTCTCGGCAAATGCATCCGTCATCCCGGCAATATAATCAATCACCATGTGCTCCCAGGTCCAGATCGGGTTCGCCTTTGCCTGATCCTTCTCATAGCGTTGCAGCCAATCAGACGGAATAATGGATTTGGACGTTTCCGGGTCAAGGAAAGCATCCCACAGACGCTTGATCATCCATTCACTGCGCTTTTGCAACCTCTGCACACGCAGGTCACGAATCATGGTCACCCAGGCAAAGCTCTTGAGCACACTCACCGTACGCAGCATATCGAGATCCTCGGCACCTTCACGGACAAACGTTACCTTTTTCCAGTCTCCGTTATCAATAACTCCCAGACTTGCGACAAAAAGACTGACCCAGTAAGCTTTGACCTCCCGGCGGGTGCGTGAGTAGTCATGCTCACAGAACGGCATCTTTTCATTCCAGATGCGCAGGAACGAAGCGAGGACTTCTTCGACTTTTTTGCCAATCGCTTCCCTTGTCCATCCGTTCCAGAACAGATCCTCCAGCGTTGTAATCTTATCCACAATCAAGCGATTGATATGCGGATCTTGCAGGAAATGCTCATGCACTTCGATTTTGCCTGCCTTGATGCCATCTTCCAGATCATGTGCGGAATAGGCAATATCGTCGCAGAGGTCCATCAGCTGTGCTTCCAGCGTCTTTTTGCCAGCAGGAATATCCCAACGATTGCGAATCTCGCGGATATACTGCCATTCATGATGGTACATGCCCTTCTTGCTCTCCGTACCAGGATACGGATACTTGTTGATACCAAGTAGCACCGCATCGGACAGGTTCAGTCCATCGATATCCTCCCGTTTCTCCAAGTACATAATGAGACGGAAGTTATGTGCGTTGCCTTCAAAATGCTCATATTTCCGCTTCAGCTCAGCACGAATCTCCTGTTCCGGTTGGGGTGATTTTGCTCCACGATTTTTCTTCATGATTTTCTTGACCTCAGTGTTAATGAGATCATCGAGGATGCCATCCAGTACTTCTTCTCCTTTATGCCCAAAAGGCGGGTGACCGAAGTCATGCGCAATCGCGGCACACTCCACCACTTCCGAATCAATAATCAGTCCCGGGCTGTCTGCCTGGTTCAACTCCACCTCCGGGTAGCGTCGCAGCAAGCTTCTTGCCGCTTCTCGTGCAATCTGCGCCACTTCCAGGGAGTGTGTCAATCGTGTGCGATAATAATCGCCCGTTCCTGCACCAAACACCTGTGATTTGCCCTGCAGCCGACGGAAAGTCGGTGAATGTATCAGTCTGGAGTAGTCGCGCTCATAGGCTGCACGAACCCCATCCAGTTTCGTTAGTTCAGGGTATTGTCTATGTTCTCTCAGATCGTTCCATTGCATGTTGATCACTCCTAGCCGACTGTCTCTATTTTGAGTGATTATACACATATTCTACAGTTTCGAAAAGCAAAACCTGTCTGCGATTGTCATCTCTTCTCACATCAACTTGTGATGCACAGTCGTCTTCTCTTATTATACCCCGCCAGACTATCATCCGTGCACCTAAAAGGTAATGATTAATATCGAAAGTAACTTATAACGAAAAAAGTGCCTTATACAGTTTGCTTGGCCGTTCCGGTTACGGATCGTTCTTTTGATCGCTGTTATTCCCAAATTTCTTTGATTCCCTTAGAAAGGGTGAAATTCGGGAATAAAGGCGAACGCTTCGCTTCTTCAGAATCGATTCCGTCCCCTTCACTACTTTCGCTGTTTGATTCACACCCAATCTAAAATGACATTACATCCCCTATAAAGGGGGACTTCAATCAAGACTTTAAGAGGCTAAAGAATACCATTAAATTGTTTATTCATCACTTCCGCAATAGGAAAGGAAAACATAAAAAAACCGGCAGGGCGGAAGTGCCCTGTCGGGGTTGAGATGGTTGGTTAGACCATAACCTTGCAGATATCGTTGGTGAACTCTACCGGATCTTGAATTGGCAGTCCTTCGATCAGCAATGCTTGATGATACAGCAAGCTTGTATAAAGGCTCAGTTTTTCTTTATCCTGTGCGAATGCGTCTTTCAGGGATTTGAAGACATCGTGATTTACGTTGATCTCCAGCACTTTATCCGCCTGTACATTTTCACTGTTTGGCATAGCTTTCAGGATTTTCTCCATTTCAATCGTCAGCTCACCTTCGGTGGACAAACATACCGGATGGCTTCTCAGGCGTTTGGAAGCTTTAACAGCTTTTACTTTGCCGCTGAGCTGCGCTTGCATCGCTTCGAACAACTCTTTGTTGTCGTTGTCCTGTGCGTCTGTTTCTTCTTTATCTGCACTGTCCTCGATGCCCAGGTCACCGCTGGAGATGGATTTGAATTCTTTCTCCTTGTAGTTCGTGATCATCTTGATTGCAAATTCGTCGATGTCGTCAGTGAAGTACAGCACTTCATAGCCTTTGTCGAGCACACCCTCGATCTGCGGCAGCTTCTCAATCCGTTCAATGGATTCACCAGATGCGTAGTAGATATACTTCTGATCTTCCGGCATTCTGGAAACATACTCGTCCAGGCTCACCAGTTTCTTCTCTTTGGAAGAAGAGAACAAGAGCAGGTCCTGCAACGTATCCTTGTTCACGCCATAGTCACTGTAGACGCCATACTTCAGCTGACGGCCAAACGCTTGATAGAACTTCTCGTAATTCTCACGCTCGTCCTTAAGCAGGCTTTGCAGTTGGCTCTTGATCTTGTTCTTGATGTTCTTCGCAATCAGGCTGAGCTGACGGTCATGTTGCAGCATTTCACGGGAAATGTTCAGGGACAGATCTTCCGAATCGACCATACCTTTGACAAATCCGAAGTAATCTGGCAGCAGATCACCGCATTTGTCCATGATCAATACACCGTTAGAGTACAGTTCAAGACCTTTTTCATACTCTTTTGTATAATAATCAAACGGAGTGTTCTCCGGGATAAACAGGATCGCATTATATACCACTGCGCCATCTGCGCTGATGTGCAGGTGTTTGAGCGGTTTGTCAAAACCGTAGCGTTTTTCCATATAGAAGTTGGTGTAGTCTTCTTCAGTCAATTCGCTTTTATTTTTACGCCAAATCGGCACCATACTGTTCACGGTTTGCTCTTCTTTGTACTCCTCGAACTCGTTCTCTGTACCTTCCTTCGGACGCTGACCTGTCACTTCCATCTTGATCGGGTAACGAATGAAGTCGGAGTATTTCTTGATGATGGATCTCAGGCGGTACTCTTCCAAAAATTCGTCATACGAATCTTCTTCGGTATTTTGTTTGATCGTCAGGACGATTTCCGTACCCACGGAATCTTTCTCGGCTGGAGAGATCGTGTACCCATCCGCGCCTTCGGATTCCCATTTCCATGCTTCGTCGCTGCCCAGCGTTTTACTCGTTACCGTCAGCTTGTCCGCTACCATGAATGCGGAGTAGAAACCAACCCCGAATTGTCCGATGATGTTATGACCGTCTTTCGCTTCATTCTCTTTCTTGAACGCCAGCGAGCCACTCTTCGCGATAACCCCCAGATTGTTTTCCAGCTCTTCCTGGGTCATCCCGATTCCTGTATCGGTCAGCGTGAGCGTACGATTTTCTTTGTCAATGGTGAGCTTGATGTAGTAGTCCTCTTTGTTGAAGACGAGTGTGTCGTCTGTCAGTGCTTTGTAATATATTTTGTCAATGGCATCACTGGAGTTGGAGATCAGTTCTCTCAAAAAGATTTCTCTTTGGGTGTAAATGGAGTTGATCATCATATCCAGCAAGCGTTTGGATTCAGCCTGGAATTCTTTTTTAGCCATGAATGGGTTTCTCCTTTCAAATTGGATATAGAATGATTAGATTGAATATAGAAAGAAAACCTTTGAATTGTTCATGCAGACCGTAACATTGCTAGAAAAGCTTTCAATCGCTTTGATCCCCAGATTTTTTTGATTCATTATTGCTCATTTAAAATAAGTGCATGATTTTCTGCGATCTAGCCGTTCCGGTTACGAATCGTTCTTCCGATCGCTGTTATCCCCTAATTTTCTTGACCCCCTTCTACAAAGGTTAAAATTATGGGATAAAGGCGAGCGCTTCGCTTCTACAGAATCGATTTCGTCCCCTCCACTGCTGCCGCACCATTCATCAACTGATTTTAAACATTGCGATTTTTTTTCAAGTAAAAATCTGTTGATCAATCTCTCTTGCGTGCCAAGTCTTTTCTAGCCCCTCCACGCTCATGCATGTCCTATTCAGGTTTAACATTATCCATATTCAAAAACACAATCATTCCATATGTAGTCGTGTAATAAAAACATCATTTATTAGCACTCCGTTCGTCAGAGTGCTAAACCCTTCCTTTTATATAACATATGGGAAAATTGGGTGTCAATACGAAGCCGGTTATTTTAACAAAATGATCGAATAACACTTCAAGTTTTGCACATCTCTAACCATTTTAGCTCAATACATCATGCAATACAAAAGCCGCCTCGAACCAAAGTTCCAACCGGCTTGGAGGACAGATGGTAATAAGTATGTGCAGTATTGGCAAGCCACACGCTAACGAATCTCACAGACGTTAATTAGCCTTTATAGGATAATTTCATAATCTAAAGAATCGTAGACACGCTATTTCTCACCTTTCGCCGATCTATCAAGGCTTCCGTAGGTTTTTCGCAAAATAGCGTGTGTGAAATTCTCGTTAGACTAGGGAATTGGCAGTAAATCGTAGAACAAGGCTTCCTAGGTTCGTTGGATTTGGAACAGAGTCGGAGACTTAATTAGAGATGCAACTAGAGTTGAAACTATATAAATTGAACTAAACATTTACACGATAACGGAGAGGACAGAAATAACCTGAAGAAGCGGAGCTAAAAGCTTTCTGAAAGAAAGTTGCATCGGAAGCATACACCTCGCCTTTATCCCCGGATTCCCCCCTTTATATTAGGGATTTTAAAAAAATCTGGGGATAACAGCGATCGGAAGGTTGTTCTGTCATCGGAGTGTTAAGTGTAAATATTCTTTAGTTCAATTGATATAGAAAAGCAACCAGAGATGCAAACTGCTACTTTTTGGCCATCTTTGGATCTAGGGTATCGCGCAAACCGTCCCCCAGCAAATTGAAACCGAGTACAGTGAACATGATGGAAAGCCCAGGGAAAATAAGCGTCCACGGTGCTTTTTGCAGAAACTGGCGGGAATCCGACAGCATTTTGCCCCATTCCGGATCAGGTGGTTGCGCGCCCATGCCGAGGAATCCAAGTGCAGCCGCTTCAATAATCGCTGTCCCAATCCCCAACGTGCCTTGTACGATGAGCGGGGTGAGGCTATTGGGCAAAATGTGCCGGAACAGAATTCGCATATTGCCAGCCCCCAGCGTACGTGCCGATGTAATAAATTCCTCCTGTCTCAAGCTAAGTACCCTTGAACGTACCAGTCGTCCGTAGGTCGGGATGTTTACGATCGCTATCGCGAGCAGTGCATTCTGCAAGGAGGGACCCAGAATCGCGACAATGGCGATTGCCAGCAGAATAGCTGGAAAAGCGAGCAAGATATCGAACAAACGTGAGATGAGCATGTCTGCCCATTTCCCATAATACCCGGCAATCAGGCCGAGCAATGCACCCGCAATAATAGAGCCAATAACCGAAAAGAAGCCAACCCACAATGAAATGCGCGCTCCGTGCAGCACTCTGGAAAATACGTCACGCCCGAGATCATCGGTACCGAACCAATGCTCTGCCGAAGGAGCTTGCAGCCGATCTGTGAGTACCTGCTCTTTGTAGTCATACGGGGCAATATACGGGGCCACAAAAGCCAACAGGATGAAAAAAACGATAATGATCAAGCCTGCCAGCGCAAGCCGATTTCTCCGAAACGTTCTCCAGGCTTCCCGCCATGGACCAGATACGGGTGCCGACGCGGCGTCCATGGATGCTCCGGTATTGGTCGATAATTTGGCCATGCGGCGTCTCCCTTCTAGGATATGAATGAAATACAAGATTAACGGTTTCTATTACAATTACACTCAAGTACTACGATTGCAGTACCATCTTCCGATCGGTGATAAATGCGAAGCTTATGCTTTCGAAGCAGCTATCTTCCAGAAAGTTTTTAGCTTCGCTTCTACAGATGGGTTCTGCACTTTTCGTGTCGTGTAATTTTTTAAAGTTAACTTATATGAAGTTCCATTCGTCAACCCAAATGATGAATTTCCTATTTATAACTAATTCGAGGATCAAATACGGCGTACAGCAAGTCCACAATTAGGTTAATCACCACGAAGAAGAATGCCACGATCAGAATACCGCTCTGGATCACCGGATAGTCCCGCGAACTAATTGCTTCATATATATAGCGACCGACACCAGGCCAAGCAAAGATGGTTTCAGTTAGCACGGCTCCACCCAGCAAAGATCCGGTCTGTATGCCGATGACGGTGAGCACGGGAATAAACGCATTTTTCAACGCATGTCCATATACGACAAAAAATGGGCCGAGTCCCTTCGCTTTCGCGGTACGGATATAATCCGAACTCATCACTTCGAGCATACTGGAACGCGTCATTCGGGCAATAACGGCCATCGGAATAGTGCCCAGCGCGATACTTGGCAGCAGCAAATGTTTCGTGACCGTCCACAGCTGATCCCACCGTCCGGCAATCATCGTATCCAGAACGTACAAGCCCGTAATGGCTTCAATCGGATCACGCGCATTCATCCTGCCGATAGACGGCAGCCAGTGCAGTTTGTTTGCAAACAGCCACTGTTCCATCAACCCAAGCCAGAAGATTGGCATCGATACACCAACCAATGCAATGACCATGCAGCAGTAATCGAACCACGAGTTATGTTTCCACGCACTGACGATCCCGGCATTCACGCCTATGATGATCGCAAACAGCATACTTGCCATCGTTAATTCAAGGGTTGCCGTCAGATATGGCACAATTTCCTGGGCAATGGGAACCTTGGTGCGGATGGAGGTGCCCAGATCTCCCTTAAACAGATCGCCCAGATAAGCGAAATATTGTTGAAACCATGGTTTGTCCAGTCCGAGCTGGTCACGCAGGGCTTGCTTGGATTGTTCGGTTGCCTTTTGCCCGAGTATGGTCTCTGCCGGATCACCCGGAATGGCGTGGATAATGGAAAAGACGATCAAGGTCATGCCCAGCAGCACGGGCAGTAACACGAGTACACGTTTGACGATGTAACTGTTCACTCCTCATTCACCTGCCTTTAACGTATAAAAAGCGCTGGCAGACATGCATGCTTTAGATAGTTACATCCGGATGTGGGTTCTGCCAAGCATTACGTGTTCGCCAGCGCTTTAGACTAATGGTTCTTATTTAATACTAATTGCGGCTCGTATATAAGTTATTCAAAGTAGGCATTGGCATAGGATTCCGTTCCCAATGGGGACGGTACAAAATCTTTCAGGTTCGCTTTGCCTGCCAAAATAGGTGTGGTGTGCACAAGTGGAATCCATGGCGCATCTTCCTTAATAATCAATTGCGCCTGCTTGTACAGATCCGCACGCTTGTCCTGATCCGTTTCTTTCTGCGCACTCGTCAGCAGCGTATGCAATTCTTCGTTGACGTAGAAGCTGCGGTTGTTGCCCGGGATTGCATCCTTATCGAGCAGCGTGTACAGGAAGTTATCCGGGTCACCGTTATCACCGGTCCAACCGAGCATGTAAATGTCGTCTTTCTCCCCGGCTTTGGCATCATCCAGATACGTTGCCCACTCCGGTGATTCAATGTTGACGGTCACTCCGATTTTCTCAAAATCGGCCTGGATCGCTTCGGCCACCTTCTTGCCGTCAGGCATATACGGCCGGGATACCGGCATGGCATAGAATGTTACCGGGTCAGGCAATCCGTCAGGGTAGCCGGCTTCGGCAAGCAAAGCTTTTGCTTTTTCCAGATCATAAGCGTAGTCCTCAATACTGTCGTTATACCCCCAAAGTGTTGGCGGCATCGGGTTCACCGCTGGTTGGGCTTGTCCCGCAAAGAAAGCATCAATAATGCCCTGTTTGTTTACTGCATGGTTGAGGGCTTGTCTTACTTTTACGTTATCAAACGGTTTTTTCTTAAAGTTGAAGCCAATGTATGACACGTTAAATGGTGGACGTTCGATCTTTTGCAGCTCGCTATTCCCCTCAAGGATGGACAGGTCGTCCGGGTTCAGGTCCTCCATGATGTCAATCTCGCCGTTCTGCAGCGCATTGAAGCGTGCCGTGTTATCCGGAATGGAACGCACGATCACCTTGTTCAGCTTCGGCAGTCCCTCTTTCCAATAATTCGGATTCTTCTCCAGAGTGATGGAGTCGTTCCGCTTCCACTCTTTGAAAACAAACGGGCCTGTGCCTACCGGCTCGCTCTTGAAATTTTCCTTTTTCTCCTGAATCGCGGTTGGGCTTGCAATGCCAAATGGCGTCATCGCAATGTTTTGCAGGAAAGGCGCTTGTGGCTGGTTCAGGATGAACTCGACCGTTGTCTCGTCAATCGCTTTTACTTCCTTGATCACGCGTCCGTCTTCCGGACCAAACATGGAATCGTAATAATCGAAGGAATCCCCCTCGAATTTATATTCACTGGCCGGATCACTCCATCGGTTGAAGTTGAACACCACAGCCTCTGCGTTGAAGTCGGTACCATCGTGGAATTTCACGCCGGACTTCAGCTTGAAGTCATACTTGAGTCCATCCGCCGAAATCTCCCAGCTCTCAGCCAGTCCAGGAACAACCTCGGTTCCACCTTCTTTGTAATCCAGCAATGAGTCGAATACCTGATGTCCAATCTTCAGCGACTCCCCATCCGTAACAATTGCCGGGTCCAGTGCCACAGAATCTCCGCCACGTCCCATAATCATCGTATCCTGTGCTGCCACTTCTGCCGGAGGCTCGCTACCTTCCGCCGGAGCAGGGGAATTACCCGTACCCTCGTTACTTGCGCTGGAGCAGCCCGATAGAATCATCACTGTACTCATGGCCAAGGCCATGACACCGGATAACCACTTTTTTCTCATTTGCATACGTACAACACCCTTCCCTGTCTCATAATGTGTGTGATACTGGCGTAAAAAACTCCAATGATTACAATGGTTCGGCTTGGTGCTTTGTATCATATGAAAGGCTTTAGATGCCTTTGATACCTGTGATGTAAATCTGGATAAGCTGAGGCATATATGTGAAATGTTAAACGGGATGTAACCGTACACATTTTGTTAGATTTTCGGATGATTTGACGAGTTCTAAATGCCTGTGGTTGTTGCGTAATAATTGAACTTAGGTCAATAAGCAACAGTAGAATGGTACCGACTGAGTAGAGGCTTAACAAGGCTGATTTTGAGAGACCGGTTGTGTTGACTGGTGTGGAGTTGGCTTGGAATGTGACTTGGAGTTATATCATCATGGCTGAATTATCATTGGCAAAATCTAATGGTCGCGATCAGTTGGAACAGAAATTTGGTAAACAGGACATTTTAGTGGTTTCTCAAACAGGTTGGATTGGATAGTTTCAATACGTTGTGAAATTAATCTTGAGATGTTGGATTTTACAACAGGGAGACATTACAATAACTTTTCATGTTAAAGTCTTGTCATGATGAGGAGGATTGCGTAAATAAACAGTGGTGAAAATCGATTTCGTGTAACTTACTTTACATCACATTCATCAATTAGACAAGAGATTTACGGACATAAGTCTTCAACTTTATTATATATGTTAATATCATTTACATAAAACACAAAAAAGGAACACCTTTCGACAAAAAACGTCGTGTGTCCCTTGTTGTGTTCCCTCTTTACAAACCGGGTCCAACTTATATTTTAAGCTATGTCAGCTTATTTTTTGAATAAACCTCTGCGGTACATGACCGTGATAAAACGGTAAAAATCATAACTCGCCCCACTATCTATGCTAAACAATGGATTTTTGGTGTCATATGCCAGTGCTGCGTCAACGGCAGCTTTTGCCCAGACTGGAACTTCCATCTGTTGGCGCGCCTGCAGTTTATCGACCTGGGATTTGAGCGCATCAAACGCTGCTTTCTCTTCGGCTGTCATCGGTTCGCCCCCTTTCGGTGGTTCGGTTGGTTTCGTGGGATTGGTCGGTTCGGATGGCTCTGGCGGCTTTGGTGTTGCTGTTGCATATCTCGCTCTCAATTCCGCTGCCGATCCTTGGAACTCGTTCATATCCACGTTGCCGCTGATCCCGTTCACCTTGCCCGAGTCCGTATACTGCCAGAACGTCCAACGTTTCCAGGCCGACTGGTCATCCGGTACACGCGTGTTGCTGTAACGCGCAATCCATAGATCGTATGAGCTGAGTGATGTATCAAAATTTCCGGCAAATGAATTGCCCGTGTATATGATCGGTTTCACACCCGTGAGACGTTGTAATTCCGTTAAAAAAGCCTTGGCGACCGTGTTAATCTGAGCTTTGCTCAGGTTACCCGGATTATTCTCGTAGTCCATGACAGGAGGTAATTGCAGCGCCTTCGCGCCTCCTACTTTTTGTAATGTCGTAGCATAATGCGCAGCTTCAGCCTTGGCACCATCGGTAGACGTGGCGCGGAAAAAATGATACGTCCCCACCAGCATGCCCGCTGCCAGTGCGCCAGTTACGTTTTTTTGGAAATTCGGGTCGGTATACGTCTGCCCTTCGGTCGCCTTGATGAACACTAATGTCATGCCGCTTGCCTTCACTTTGGCCCAGTCGATACTGCCCTGATAACGGGAGACATCAATGCCCTGTGTGTTACCCGAGCTTCTCGTTTGCATGTTTCTCACACCCTTTATGCGGCAAATTGCCGTTTGTATATAGTTAATGCGTGGGGATCAGGGGATGCTTGTGTGTGTGTCCCTGATGTTGGTAAAAGGTAAGACGTATGGCTAGGAGCTACTTCGTGCCATCTCTTGTTTGAGGATCTGTGTCATCTGGTTCTGCCTGTGAAAAAGTGTCTTTGGCACTCGGGGAGAAGTTTCCGGGGAGTTCCCCGGTTCCTCCCTTGCCCTTGAGCACTTCAATAGCCTGCCGAATCACAGGTGGAATTGGTGCGCCCAGTTTGCCCCCATTTTCAATTATGGATAGCAGCTCATTCGCGATATAAAAAAAGGCGACCGCATCCCTGAACAAATGTCCGTCTCCCAGAACACCGTCCACCAGATGAGCCACCGATACCATTGCAAATATAAACACCTTTCGTGCGATGCCGAACATCCCGACATTACTCTCCAGCTTGCCAGTCATCCCTGCGGCCGCGATGCCGGTTAGGTAATCGAGGATGACGAAAACTAGTAGGACGCCTAGCACGCCTGACCATCCTCCGAAGAAGTAGGTTACTGAGCTGGTTATTAGGGCAAGGAGCCATTTCCATAGGGTTTCCTGTTCCATGGTTTCACCTCCTTTGATTTTGTAATATCAGATGCTCCAGAAGGCATAAAAATAGCGCTCCTTATTTGGAACTCTTGTTACACAATATTCCTGTTTTGGTCCATATCTCCAACTCGCAGAGCTTCCGCCACTATATCACGGCTTTGAACTGGTACAGACTCCAACTTGATCATTCTTTTATGAACCATCATTACGTATATAGCTAACATAGTCTCACCTCCCATCATGAGTGCTACAGCCCATCAAATCCAGCAGCCAAGCAAGTTTATCCCGTATTAGGTATCAAACTAAGCAGCATCATGTGTAATTCCATGAGCGCCAATTGATTCGTGTTGTTTTCTTCCCGTAATCGCTGATTTTCTGCCGCCAATTCGGCAATTAGAGACGTAAATGAAATGGCAGGCGGTTGTGGTCTTCATCGGGTTTTGGCGGGTAGTCAAAGAGTGGTTCCAATGTTTCCAATTCAACGCGTGTAATCATACCGCCCTCGGCACGGTCAAACATGTATTCGTCGTATTCAAGCTGAATCATACCGACGCTATGGGGAACTTTATCGTCCAACGCTTTGTACAACTTGAAATCCTGTTCTCTCGTGGTTTCGACGACGAACCCGGCGCTCTCTGGCGTAATAACGATTACGTTCCCGGATTGCAAGTATTTGTAAACCTTCATACCGATTTTATTTTTCGGCTTTTGTTCGTTCATTTTCCCACTACCTTTCGTTGATTAATTTGATATGACAAAAAAAATTCCGGATTCTAAACGTCCCCTTCTCAATTTCCTCACGTTGGAAATCTTCCCGCTACGACATTTGATGCAGTGAAATTCACTTCATCGGAAGCTGTAATAGGAGCTTGATAAATAACTCTAAGTCCTAAGAAAAACTCGGTATACCCTGTAGGAAGATCACCAGTCCAAGATTCTTCAGACACTGAATAAGAACCTGCTTCCAAGCTATTTTGATAACTGAACCAACATTTTCTAAGTTGCATGTCTACGGTTATTCCGTTTATGTTTCTGGGCCATTCGAAATAATTATTCTGCGTACCATTTACATAAAGAGACGCTTGTCCTAAAACTTTAAACACTGCCAAGTCTCCTCCTGAATTCCTGCACCCGAGAACAAATTCAATACTCGCCGACACGTAGGCGCTTATCTTTGCGGTGTACCTAAAGCCGCGATACGCGCTTATAATCGTCCTTCTTGTAGGGGACAGGTCGCATATCTTAGTAAAATCAACTAAGCCAGCACCATTAATTCGTTGGATAGATAAAGTCGGTATCAATTCTGCGTCAATTGATTTAGGCCCGTCAATCGCGTAGTTGTCCAGCAAGTAATTATCAATTAACGGCATTTACTGCACCACCTTTTCCAAAATCACTCCAAAATGAACAATTGATCCGGAATGTGCTGATGAAATTACCTTTCCGCCTTTTATGAATATTTTAGGCAACGGGAGAATTACACTATCGTAAGGCTTCACCTTATACAAATTTATTAACGTCATTCCATCGAAAGTAATTGAAACTGCCGACTCCGTAGAAGTGGTATTGGTAATCACGAATGATTTAACAATCCAATCATTGCCCGAATTAAGCGTCACACTTCCGGGAGTACTCCGAGCTGCTACGACATAGGGATATTCACTCGGAACGTAATCACGTTCGAAGCCGCCTATGGATAAGGCGACAACTGCCGAGGATGCAGACGCTGATATGATCGTACCCGGAATAATAGGTACGTCCAAGTCATTAATTATCAACGTTCCGTTTTCCTTCAATGTGTGACTATGAATTATAACAATTCCTGCGGCCCCTAAACTAATGGTGACGTCTGAAGAACTTCGATTACATATAACTATAGACTTAACAACTGCATACTTTCCTGTAGGCGGAGCATAAATGGATGAACTTACAGTAGGCATTAATGCGCTATATAACGATTTAATCGTATCTGCCATTATTCAATCGGCCCCCAAACGTTTCGTTTATTTTGTTGTTGCAGCAAAGTACGGACAGCCTCGTTAACCGCCGTCTCGACCACTGATACCGATGCCGCGTTCTGACGTACGACGTCGTTCATATCCGTAAGTAACGCCTTTTCGTTCTCGGCTACCGATCCGACGAATGGAGCAGCCGGAGACGTGTCCTGTATAATGTACGTTACCGTATACATGGCTGTCGGATCGTACTGCTCCGGAACCTTCCGCGCCTTGTATACCCCGTACGCGTATTGATCGGATATAAACTCCCATCCATTATCGCGTTGACCGTTTCGATAGATAACCAACGGCTTAGCCAGTTTATTCTTCAAAATCGTTCCTGCTAAAGTTGTATCGTTGAAACGATAGTAACTATTCGCCAATACAGGTTTCACTATTTCACGCAACACCACCCCCGTTCCGACTTCAACTTGGTTATTGCCTTCGATTAACGTCAATTGTCCTTCTGACGTGATCGGTTCGACAGTTGGCGTTGCAAGTTGATATACGAGTTGGTATGGTGTCCATTGCATGTGTCTTGTGTAAGTTGCAACCGTTATAGGTGAAAGTGGCAACGTGTTTGTATAAAATGATGCAGCCCCTCCCGACATATATATTGAATCTAATGGACACCATGCTTTACCAGCGGCTTCACCATTGTACGGCTTACTTACATCTGGTTGATTGTTTAAGAACATCTTCCATCCCATGAAGTACGCCTTAATTTCGTCGCCTGTAGGTGTGTATGAATCTCCCCATCCGCTGTCTGCAGTGGAAACACCTATTCCTAAAAACGCACCACCTGCCCCTGTGTCCCAATCTCCTCTGCTATATTGATCCACATATAAAGAAGGCGATCCAGCAGATAAATAGGATCCATTGAATTTAGTTACAGTAGGCAAAACATTTTTATTTCTATCTGCTATGTCGTACGTTAATCGGACACACTTTCCTCCGGTATACGAATTAAAGAAAGTGTATGAATAATTTGAGTTCAGCGTAATTTTTTTCCACTTCGACAGCTTAAAATGCTGCCCGTCCTTTTCAAACACTTCATCAGCATTCGTTCCGGTTAATGGATCAGCGTATAATTGCGTTTGTAACGCGAGAATGTCGTCCTTACGTGGTTTGAACGGTTTGACTGTCGTACCTAGCGTGAGCATAGGATTTTTGAACGTAAATGTTCCTGGAGCTGTTCCAGTCACCCGAACATCCGCGGTAACAGCATCATTAGGGGCAACTGCTGTAACAGTATCTTTATTGCCGTCCGTCCACGAAATACGGTTATCGTCTTTGTCATTCCAAGACCAGTTAATATACGCTTTGGTTACGTCTCCAATAATCTCGTAATTCAACGTATACATATTCCCCGGAACAACGGGGACTTTAACAGTTAAACTCGCTCCGTTATATAATTCGTCTGTTGCGCTTCTAACGATTTCGTAAGGTGATGTTATACTGTGCGGAATGCCTTGGATGCTCCATTCGTAAAACGGCGGCAACAAGTTCTCTCCATATCGAATCAGATACGGATTTTTTACTGGTTGCACGCTGTCAACGTAAGGATACTTAACAGCTATCTGTTTCTGTGTGATGTTGTCCAGTACAGCATCATCAGATGCACTAATCTCATAAAGGCGCACATTATCCACATTGAATACTTGCCCTGCTGACCCGCTACCTACAACCGCAATTGCGTGGGTTGTAGCAGTTGCAGTAAACTTCGCGAAAGAAGTTGTGAATTGTGATCCAGTTACCTTACTTCCGTTAACGATAGTGGAGATCGATACAAACACTTCGGTAGTGGATACGTTCTTAACATCCGCCAACAGTAAATACGTTTTTCCGATTGTTGTAGATACTGCTTTACTTATGTTGCTGTTACTAGAGGCTAGGGTCACTTTTAATGAACTCAGACTTCCCTGGGCATACGTAGAAGTGTCTAAAATAGCCGATGTTGCGCCAATTGCCCAGCTACTGTATCCCTCGAAACCACCATCACGCCCCAATAAATTTACCAGTGTACGGCCCTTCAACCCTTCCAACTTAAACGCCGAGGCACGCTCCGCATTGATGATCTGCAATCCTGGTTCCAACGTGACAGATCTCCGCTTCTCCGTATCCAGACGCTCTTGAATACTACTCACCTGTGCCGCGGTTTCCTCAGCCTTTTCTTCGACTTGCCCCACACCTTCATCAACCTTCTCCCAGTTCTGATCCAGATACTTATCCAGATCAAAATAGGTCGTCGATGGGGAGGAACGATCAATCTTATTCAATCCCAAATTCGGTGTTTTCGGTTCATTCATTTAAGCTCCACCTCCTGCAAACTTATCCTGTCGAGTCTGTTCAATCTCCTCCAACGTCATGCTTTCAACCTCCGCAATCGTCAAATACCGTAGACGGTAGTCCACGGTCATATGTGCTGGTTTAATATCCTCAATCGCTGCCTTCAGATCAACCAGATTGGGTGGCAAGCCCCAAGTGTCGATAAAGCGAATTCGGATCAAGTACTCCTCTGGCGAAACGGATACATCAATCCCGCCACTTTCGTAGGCCTGCGCCACATTTTTGAGCATGGAGCCAGAGACTTTGCCGCTGCCGCGCATTTTGGAAATAATTACGGATCTCCGCTGGTCGTCTGGCTTGGCTTGATTTGTCGGAATCTGCAAATCCCGCTCATAACGTTCCAATGCCCAGGTCGCAGACTCCGGGTAGAATTGGTCCAGCACACTTTCCAAACCCACCGTAAGCTTGCCCAGTTCAGCACCTTCGGTCTCTGTAAGAAGCTGCATCTCCAGCACATTTTCATACAACGGAGGCAAAAGAGTCATTAATACTTCTGCTTTACTCATGTCACCTTCACCGTCCCAAGAACGGCTACTGCGCCGGGGGCGATCTCCAGATTGGACATACCACCATTCACCAGCAGATCGCTATAATCGATCACAGGCGGGATATCCAGAATGACATTGGCAATACGTGTCCAACGAACCAATGGATCGGCGAAAGCTAGTTCTTTCAAATACGCCGTAACTCCCGTTTCAATAAGTGTCTTCACGCCCTCGTACGTTGAACCAGAAGCAAGCGTGACCTGTACCTCAACATCAATAGGAACCTCTTCCGCTCCCACTACTGTGACCACAGGTCCAATTGGAGCAGCACCTTCGCCCATTCCATCCTGGGTTGGATCGATATATTCCTGCACCGCCTTAATGACCGCCTCAGCAGGTGTTTGCATTTCGTTATTCAGCAATGCCACTTTGACTGTACCTGGACCATCCCACAGTGGAAAAGCCTTCGCTTTGCCCACACCGGAGTTTTCCCGTGCCCATAACTCATACTGATATTTGTTGGCACTCGTGACTGGGCGGGATACTTTGTCCTGATAGCGATCATATAAGGCCTGATCCGTCTCTTCGTCTTCACCCGGAACCAGCAACTGTGTCAGTTCGGCTGTCGTCAGTCCGGCTATATAATCGATGGGCAGCAACGCCCCTGTGTATTCATTGCCTTCCGCTCCCGCGACTTCACATTCCAACACATATTGTCCAGCCGCGATGCGTTCCACAACAACATACACCCGATCCCCCGTGGAAAAACGACTCTCCAAAGGAACTTCAACGGGTTTGCCTCCATTATCTTTGAAGCTACCGACCCAACGTGCCTGGGTTGCCGTTTTACGAGTAATGCCTGACCAGGCCACTGCCCGATCAAGGTACTCCCCGGAAGCCGTGTCCGCAAATTTAAGATTGGCGTTCACATCCAGCTCAATATACATCTGAGCCATTTCCACAGCAGCTGGCGCAAGCGCATCATAGATAATGCTGCCTTCACGCTTATCCACACCATTTGGCACCTTGTCCAGCATTCGATTCAAAATGACTTCAAACGTCTGCTCCTCATACATTCATGTTCACCTCCGTCTCTTGCCTGAAGCTGCCAAAATCCGTTTCAACGGTAAAAGATACCCGCACCCCGTCTGCCTCGTGGACAAAATCAAACTCCGTTACATCCGAAATGCGATCATCCGGAAGCAACGCTTCGCGAATCCAGCGTTCCAGTTCCGACTCCACCATGGATCGTCCGGCCATTCCTTCCCAGGACCATTCCATGCCGTAATCCGAAGAATAGATTAGATACTCGTAGCGGCGTGTGGATAACGCTTTATACACCGCCTGTTTTACCGCATCTTTTCCATCCAGTTGCAATCTTCCAATTCGCTGACCAGAAGCTTGGAACACATACGTCAGACTCGGGAGAACAGCAGCTTCTTCCTGATCTTCTGCACTCATTTGTGCACCCTGTGGAATCATGGATTCACCAGCCGATCCAGCACAACAAAGCTGTCCCCGCCCTGCACACGTAACAGCAACGCATGGTCACCTACTGCCCAAGCTTTGTTCGCTACGGATTCCGGCAGTACCAGAAAAGGTTCAGCCAAAGCCAGCCGTTGTTCAACGGTAATCTCCAGGGGCTGTATATTCGTAACACTTCCGTACATCACCTGAACAGGAGCTTTTGCATCTACAGCGGCCACTGCCGCCTTTTTAATCACATCCAGCATCATTATGGTTACACCACCTTCAAATCCAGCGACATCGTGTGCACGCCCCCCTGTACTTTATGCGTACACTCGTCCACCAGAAAATATTGATTTATCTTCAGTTCCTCAATCTGTATGTTGACATAACTGCCAGCCCTCACCTTGAAATCGCCGAGCGCATCCACCTTCAGTGTCTGTGTCTCGCGGTTACGCAGCGTCATCAGGGTCTTCAGCATGTCATCAATCTGGCCTTTGTTCAGGCCATCGTCGGCTTTTTGGTACAAAAAAAGCAGCCCCCATTGACGGATGCTGCTTGAGTTCTGATGCACGTATGTTTCCCTTTTCCCAGTATCCTTGTTGTCCCGATACAGCTTGATTTTGTTATACGTCTGGTCGTCAATCGACCGCGTATAGCTGTAATTCGTGAGCAGACTGTTGTCTCCAATGACAAAGCCGTACGGCATCTCTTCGACATCTCGAAGTACCAACTTGCCAAAGTCATCGTAGAAGATATAGTTTTTGCCGCCATAGATCAGCGTGCGGTCCAACGCCTCACAGATCATGTCGATCAGCTTTTTATTATCAAATACCATACGCGGAATGGCATATTTCGGCTGAATAAGATCACCTGTTTTCAACAGAAAGTCTTTTGCAATTCGTTTGATCACATCCGCAGCGGTTGCGTTCACGAACTTGTACGTCTGATTCGCGGTCAGATATCGAGTCTGGTCGTAGGCTTTGATTTTGACACTTTCATCCTTGCCGCTATCCACCGAAAAGACGTATCCGTAAAACACTTCCACTCCATTGCTGATATACTTCACGACATATCCATTCTCGTACGAAAATTTCGTGTTCTGATATAAGCTGCCTTTGATCAACGTGAATTCCAGAGAGGAAGGCTTGCCGATGCGGGAAGTTTTGTACGTAATGTCGCCGGCAATTTCACTAATATCCCAGATGTTGCCCTGCTTATCATCCAGCCATAAATGCTCTTTCAGGTTTGTCTGCTTGTTATCCAAGCTTATCTGCTGCTGCATGTGTCCTCTCCTTTCACGGAAGCTTGATCACAAGTCCAATCGGCAGCTTCTTCAGTTGTGCATCCTTGATGCCATTCAGCTTCTGCAACTCTTTCCAGCGAGATCCATCTCCCAGGTTGGCTTTCGCTACAGACCACAAGGAGTCTCCAGCTTTAAGTGTGACGGTCTTTGCCTGAATTTTTTCATTGGGCCGAGAGGCTTTGGTTTTCATTTTCGAAGCAGCAGTATCCTTACTGTCCTTGAGTGGCACTACTTTTTTGGCGGCATAGAAAATGAACTGCTTCAGCTTGATATCATACTGAATATCCCCCACCGTGCCCGCTGTCTCCTTCCAGTCGAAGCTCTCAATGGAAACAGCCATATTAATGGTGTACCTTGCACTGGAAAAGAACAGCCTGACAGTTCTCCCCGTCTGCATCCAGCGAATGATCTTTTTCACATATTCGTAAGGATCACGGTAATACTGCTTCTGAACTGCCGGATGACTTGCATCGTAATTCAAATGATACGGACTGTAGTCTGCCGGAAAAATACCACTGAAACTGACTTCACGAAGCTTAGGCGATTTGATCACGTTAATCTCACCCAATGCGCTCACGTTAAACGTACTGCCGTCTCCCGAGTCCGAAAACTCAATACTCTCTGGTGTCACCGGGAAAAACATGTATTCGGAGCGGTTATTGAAACTCAATTGAATATAATATTCCACTTAACCATACACCCCCTGGGCGCTGGAGACGATCTGACTGTTCAGTCCATCGGTAATTTTGCTGATGATGCTGTCCACGTCATGTCCGCTGTTGATATCCCCTGTGGTGACCTGAACGGTTGGTGTCAGACTGACAAATCGCTGAATAGCCTGCATCTCTGCAAGCTCACGCATCAGTTTCAGATCCTCGCTCGTCACATCCACTGTGCCATCCACATCTCCGATTTTGTCCACCTGTCCGATATTGTTAATTTTGTTGATGTTACTCATATTGTTGGGAACGACAGTGGGAGCGGGTGCAGTTGGCATTGATGGCATAGAAGGTGTTTTGGGAGTAAAGCCGCCGAAGTTTCCGGGTAATTTATCAGAGCTGTTGGAAAATATACCTTTTGTGGTATCCACCAAATCCTGCCCCTTACCGAAACCTGCATCGTATGCATCTTTATAATCCGCTGAAGCGTCCATTCTCCATAAGTTAACAACATCCTTTTGGCTCTCAGGAACACTCGCTTCAAGATCACTCATTAAACCCTGTATCTTACCGCTCATCGAATGAATGTTAGCATCATCAACTAGTTTAATACCTCCCCAATTGGTACCGAAAATCTTATTCAGATAGGGTATTAATTTGTTTATACCTTCGATCATCCAGTTGATTTGGTCTTTGAAACCACCTGCGAAATCCTCAATTCCCTTTGTAATGTTGAACAGAATTTGGAGTACAATGAGTCCCATGTCAACAAACAACTTCTTGAATGCATAGGCTGGATCTCTGAATACATTAATGACAAATTCAGCCCAAGACATGAAATAATTCAGAATGGATGCAAAAATTGATTTCATATGCTCGTAAACCATATAAAAATAACCTATAATCGCTCCCACCATATCCCCAGCTGTAACGCCGCATAATTGCAAGATATAAATGAGTAGCGCAATAGCAGCAATAACAAGCAACACAGGCCAGTTAGCTACCAACCATGCGGCAGCGAGAGAATACACCTCAGCGATCACAATGCCAAGTGAAACAATGATATTGTAGAGCAGCACAATAGCAATAGCAGTCAAAATAGGTGCAATGATATCCCAGTTTTCTTGCACAACTGTTGCAAAACTGATGAACCCATCCACAATAAACGCAACCACCTGAGCGATGATTGCAAATGCCCCACCAATCCATTCAATAAAACCACTGAACTGGCCAGAGCTTATAGCTTCGTTTAACCGATCAAGTACCGGGGACAGAACTTCCAACGCTTTCGTACCGATTTCAGACAATATACCATTGAACTGGTTCACAAGAGCCATCCATTTTTGCAATGGGGAATCCAGCATCGTATCAAAGGCCTGTTGGGTGTAACCTTGCATTTCAAGAACCGTCTGCAGACCCTGTATAAAACCATCCAGGTCTTTAGTTTGGATAAATTCACCCAATCCAGCCCCGGTCAATGCACTTTCCGGGATGTTAAATTGACTAGCCAAATCAGTATTTTTTCCATTCATGGCACTAATAATGGCACCAGAAGCATCGGACAGACTTTTTCCATCCGGAGACAACATACTCAAACGCTGAGTTAGTTGATTTAGCTGATCTACCTGGCCTGTATTCTGTGCCAAAGGTAAGAAGCCTAGAGAAGCTTTAAGCGAATCTTTGACATCTTGGCCGCTCTTGGAGGCTTGATCTCTAAACTTATTATAGATACCTTCCCCGAGCACCGGGTCTTCAGCGGCAACCATGTAACGATACTTGAAATCTTCTTCCTCAGCTGCCGCTTTTAACACGACGCTTCCAGCCGACTTTAACATTTGCAGCCGCTTGGAGAGCTTGTTCAGATTATCACCCAAAGCATCACTTGTATCATCAGCCGTATCCTCCAGCTTTTCCATCAGATTAATAGTCACATTCATTTGCTGGTTTATTTGATTAAAGTGGTTGGATATATTCGTCTGATTGAAATTATTTAAAATCTCGGTTGTTCTCACCTGGACCAGATTCAAATTGTTGATCAGATTATTTATGGATGGAGGATTGATAACATCGATCCTTGTATCGGACATTCATTTCTCCCTCCTTTCCCTTTTATTTTTTCCGGGCGCGGTTCTTGGACCGCTCTTTCTTCTCTTCCTCTACCCGAATGGAGATCATCGCGTAGATCGCTGCTCGCTCACGTAAGGAGAATGCCATCAAATCATGCGGTAAAATGTTCAATTCATGGAGAGCGTAATAAGCCAAATTGGCTTCGGAATCGCCCTCTTTAATTAGTTTTTTACGTCATCCACCAGTTCGTTCATGTCCTGATTGAAGCCGTTCAGCTTCTGAACCTGTTCGCCGAGCGAAGCAAATTCCCCAGGCAAAAGCATTTTCCGCAAAAGCGATTCCGCCCCCATTACGCCATATGAACGCTGGAGTTCTGCATTTTTCAGATCGGGGTAGACCACGCTGGCGCTCATCAGGCGAGCCATGTAATCATTGGCATCGATGTCGGGTGTGTATACACCGTTCTTGCCCTTGATTTTACGAGTAGCCGCCTTGCGGCATTCCTGATTCTCGTCTTCGGTCATGCTGCGCAGTTTCCAGGCAACCGGTTTGCCTTTCTCATCCTTAAAACGAGAAGATACGATGAATTCCTCCGTTGTATCCGCCGCTGCATTTTGCGCAAAAAACATACTCAATCCGCTCATTAATAATTCCTCCTCTAAAGTAAAGCTCTCCACCGCATGAAGCGGCGAAGAGCAAATGTAATATGCCTAAATGATTAGATAATGCATGTGAAACTAATGTGATAATAGTTTAGCGATGGGCAATTATGTGCAGCTTATCTTCAAGTGAAAAGAGAGTGCACCAAGATTTGGGTATGCCAAATAGCCCGTAACACAGGCAAGTTGGACAGGTTTATTTTACAAACCCGCTTATAAATCAAACTCGTTATATATCTATGGTTTTATGTCCGCAACTTCTATATTACTTCGGCAAATTAAACGATACAGGCATATCGACATCTTCAAAGGTAAAGCTCACTTCCTCCTCCAACGCCTCGGATTCAGTATCCAGGGATGCCATGATCACACTGTCGAGGTTGACGCCTTTGAGCGTCACGGTCTGTTTCCCGATGGTGGATGAAGGATCTTCGTTGGTCACTTCAATGTCGAAGTAGGTGTCGACGCCATTCTGCATGTACTGGAGCATCAGCTCACGGAAACGGGATGTGGTATAAAAGATCGTCATGGAACCCGAGCCGGACCAACCTGTTGCTTTGTGCTGAACACCGCGGCGGCCCAACGTTTTGACCTCTGCTTTTTGCTTCTCCACGGTTGCTTCCAGCGTCTTCACGTAAAACATTTCTTCCGTCTGTCCGTTAATCGTTGCGTATGCGCGGCCTTCCTGGCCGGAGATCGTATCGCTTGCTTTCAAAAATGCCATCTTAAACCACCTTCACTTTCATATATACTTTTTCAACGGAATCTACTGGTTGGACTTGAATCTCGATAAGAATGCTGTCTATTTCATTTCCCGTAGTAACCGTAATATCCGTTTTGGAATCAAAATTTTGAATCGCCCCGATATCCTGAAGCTGCTTCAGATAGGTGACACATTGGGAACGGAACAGGCTGCGCCCATCTTCGTTGTTGTTCACTTTGCCGATAAAATAGGACTCGAAAATCCGTTTCATGTCGTTGGCAATGCCATCGAGCACACGAACAACACGGTTTTTGGCAAAATGACGTGCCTTCTCCGGTGTAACGGAACGGAACGTGTTCACATCCTGCTCTACCACCGCGCGGTTGCTGCTCGCCGTAAAGACGAACTCACCATTGCGCAGTGCAGCTTCTGTCTCGCTGTGCGTCAGTCGGCCGTTAACATCCACGGCATCGTCATAAGCGCGGAATGTCAGGGATTCATTCAGGTTAGCTCCCGCTGTTGCACCGGCTGTCCATGCTACGGTTTGTTTTGGTGTTAGATTGGTACCATCTGCGAGCACAACGCCGTTTTTGACACTGATGACCCCTTCATGATCCGCAGCCGGATAATCCGACAACACCAGTTGTACCTTCTTGCCCTCAGTGTCACGCAAACGCTTGATGTATGCCGTGTATACAGATTTCAACGTAGCATCGTCTGAGATCAGACCGACCGTGTTAAAATCCAGTACCTCCAGCTTGGTCAGGAAATCGGCATGCTCCTGGTTGGTCGCGGAATTATCCTCTCCACCTGTTAGTGGAAGTGCAGCTGTTGTTGTGAGCGCGCCTTCGCCATTAAATGTAACGTATGCGTTGGATTCCAGTTCTTCAATGGTAGACGCTGTTTGTTTATCTACTTCTTTACCTGCAAGCAGAGTTGAAACATCGAATTGGTCCGGATTATTGATATTTGCGGAGATTACAACTGCCAGATCGTTACCACGCTCACCGCCGTGTTGAGCAGTTACCGTCAGTTTGTCCAGTGTTGCCTTGGCTTTTGTCCCCGCATTCAAACGATAAAGGAGCAAAGTCTGCGCCCGTTTCAATGCCTCACGGATGAGCAGCAATTGAGGTGCTGTCCAGTCATAACCCAATTTAGCTTGTACATCTTCACCTGCTTGTACAGTCAAGATTGTTCCTGCTTGTCCCCATGACAATGGAAGGGCCAAAGCTACCGTTCCCCGCTCTCCTACCGTACCCGGCAATGAGCCCTCTGATGCAAAATTCATATATAGGCCAGGGCGTACCTTGTTTTGAGTTGTCCATGTTCCTCCAGCCATTATTGTGCCTCCCCATTCATAAATTGTTGGATGTGTTGTTGTGCTTCTTCTATTGTGTATGTCTGTTGTTCCAGAAGTACGGCTGTCAGAATATCTTTCTCCATCCGGTTCAATTGCTGGGATTCGGCGAACTGTGCTTTGCTGTATTTCTGGTTGCTTGCCGAGATCTTACGTTCCGGTTCTTTTTTCGTAAACATTGCCAATGCGCCTCCTATTCCTTTCATGTAAATCCCTCATTCTGATTATTTATTCGTTAGCGGCTTTTAGTGCGGTGGGTCGCTGTTCCAGTTGTTGCATGGTAGCGGCGGACTCCGACACTTTGGTGGTTCGCATGGTGTAGTACACCAGCATCCGCGGTGTGGCGTTCTCCGTCTCCCAACGCAGTTCCGTTGCGCGATAAAGTGTTCCCTCTACACTGATGGTTTCCAGTGCTTCAAACAGCTCGTCCGGTAGGGTTGCCAGGATATTGTCTGCTTCAAGCCAGCGGATTTCGAAGGTATGGGACTGCACGAAGCGATCACTGCGTTCCCGGGTGAGCTGGGCGGACAGCAGGCGGTAGGTGATGCCTTTGGCCTCTGGGTTGGGGCTAGTGATTCCAGTTGCCGGGTGAACCGGGATGTTGGGAAAATGCTGTATAAGCGTTTTTTCGATTGCAGCGTTTAGTTGGTTTGTGGTCATGGTTCACCTCCTTATAGATAATAGTAGTTACCCTATGGAAAATAGCCATTGTACAATTAAGAAAATAATCCCATAGAAATAATGTTATATCTGCATTCGCATATACTTTTTTAAAGTTTCTAACTCACTAGTTACCTAATATTAGTGAACCACTTGAAGTAGTAGCATTAGAACTTGATACGGAATAACTACTACGCATAAGAATAGAACTTCCTACCCTACCACCGTAAGTGTTATTCGACCCCTTAATATTATTAAAATAAGCTACTGTCCCTTCTGAAATATCAAAAGCCTCCATTTGATTAGATATATTACAGTCACTGACATCTAAAACAGGAACTCGTATCGCCTTCATAAAACTATATCCCGTGCTTGTTTTATTTACATACATTAACCTTATTTTATTGCAATTTTGTATAAAGAAGCTGTTGTTTGAGTTTACTATTTCCAGAGGCACTTGATAGTTACCATTAATAAGTACTTCTGCACTACAAGCACCAATATTAAAATACCCTACCAACCTTATCCTTGGATCAAAAGAAAAGTATAAAGGGGCCCCATGAAAATCTTGTATACTAACATCTCCTGTGTAAGTTTCTACTGAGGAAGTAGTACTGTTCTCAATTTTAATCGTTCTTACTCCAGCATTAAATTTCTTTAAGAAGTCCACTGCATCCTGTATGGTAGAAAACTGAGCAGTTGAAGTATTTTTTCCAACTCGAACTATAACTTCCCCACCACGTAAATCAGCATCTCTTGAAACCTCATTCATAACAAATGCACTAATTGAACTGAGGTAGATAACCTCGTATACTACAGTTGGATCGATGTAGTTGTTCGGTAAAGTGTAATTTTTAAAATGCTCTGCTCTAAGATGATAGTTTGTACCATTGATTTGTAATAATGTTGCAGTGTTTAGAGTAGAATTGGTCACATTAAATTGAACTTTGAAAGAAAATCCATTACTAACTGTCGGAGTTGAATTAAAGGCGCACACAAAGATATTACCTGAGGAACGCACTGCTCCAGAGAATAAGTTTAGCGACTTTGAAATTTGATTAACTTGGCTATCCGTATAGATTTTTGCATTTGCCGTACCCAATGTACTAGCAGCTACCCTCGCATCACTAACCGCCTTCTCCGTCGCCGCCACCGTCTCGGACGAGCTGTCCGTCTTACTCGACAACTGCACCTTCCCTTTCTGCGTCAAAGACGCATCGGGAATATCCATCTTGCTCACCGCTTCACGAAGCGTATCCAAATCGGCCTGCGTCGCAACACCTGCATCAATCTTTTCAAAAATCCCATTAATACTCTCCCGGGTCACATTCTCGTTCCCCAAGGGCAGAGGTAGTTTCAATCGATCAGTTTCCTGTGGCATTACGCCCACACCTCCAGTTCATTCCACGTCAAGGACGCGGCGTCCAGTTCATCCCAGGTCATCTGTTTGTTGTCCAGATCGTCCCAGATCAGATATTGATACTCATATTCCACGGCTATATGGGCCGGTTTCAGTTCATCAATTGCACGTTTGAGATCGTCGATATTGGGCGGAATGCCCATCGTATCCACAAAGCTCACGGTAAAGCTCCACGCTTCCGGTTGAAACGTCACATCGACCTTACCCCCCGCATACGCCTCAGCTACATTCGCAACCAATCTCCCTGAAAACTTCCCGGCGCCCCGTAGCTTGGACTCAACCACGGCACGCCGTTGCTCCACTGGTTTGAGACGATCTGTCTCAATACCAAGCTCCTGCTCCCAGAAATCCAATCCCCACGTCGCCGTGCGGACAAAGAACTGATCCAAAGTCTCATCCAGTGCCTGATACAGCAGATCCATCTCGGTTCCTTTGGACTGCATATCGGCCTGCATCACGCGAGAAGTCTCATAATAGCTCGGCAAATACGAGTACAGCTCCAACCCTTTCTCACTCGTCAGTCCAACATTTACAACAGAAGGAGCACTCATGCCCTTTCCCCTCCCTTCCTTTCACACCAACAGAGAGCGTCTCGCTCACCAGCTCCAATCTGCCTCGGTCTCCGGATACCCCAATTACTTCCTCTTCCACCAACTGCCCAACACTACTCATGCACATCCACCGTCCCCAACACCGCCACCTGACTCGCGGTCATCTCGATATTCTGGTCGCTCACACCGTTCACGGTCAGCTCCGAATAATCGATAATCGGTGGAATGTCGAGCAGGATTGCGGCAATTCGAGTGTAGCGTACAAGCGGATCGGCAAAAGCCAACTGTTTCAGATACGCGGTCACCCCGCTCTGGATCAACGCCCTTACATCTGCCAACGTCAGCTTCACCTGAATGTTCATCGGCACTTCCTCTGCGGGCATGACAGTCACCACCGGGCCAGCAGGCGCAACGCCTTCCCCCTGTCCATCCTGCGTTGGGTCCACGTATTTCTGCACAGACGCCACCAGATCGGTTCCCGCCGCACGTTTGTCCGTATCCAGCAAATACAATCCCACCGTGCCCGGCCCTTGCCATAACGGAATAACCCGCGTTGCACCAACACCTGGTACCTCACTGGCCCATTGCACATATTGCGATTTGTTGCCGCTTGTTCCCTGATTTCGGACTTTGGCATAAAAGCGTTCCAACAGCGCCGTATCTGCCTCGATATCTGCCCCGCCTTTAATCACCTCAACATTAGTTACAGAGGTAACGCCACTCATTGGTGTGGACAGGACGGTCACGGTGCCCGCAGGCACATTGCTTTCTTTTCCGGCAACGAGCGCCCGCACGCCAACACTACCCAGACCATCTTCTCCCAACTCCACACGACCAACGGTTTCATATTCGAGCGAAGCCTCACCGGAGATTTCATCGGCCAACGTAGCCACAACTGTCCCAGCAGGAATCACCTTGCCCGGCGTACCCGCAAATTTAACCGTACCTTGAGCCGCCACCGCAGCCCGCCGCGTAATGCCATGCTCTCCCGCCCGCAGATCCAGCTCTTCCGAACGAAAATTCGGATCACTGCTCGCCGCCGTACTCGCAAATCCGCGCCGCAGCAACTCCTGTGCCCAGAGCGCCGCCTCAGACAGCATAAACGCAACCGGAGCCTCCGCATCCCACAGAAACGACCCTTCCGACTTATCCAGATCCGCGGGCAGACGATCCAGCATACGCTGCATAATCTGTTCCTCCGTCTGGTCCTCCAAATAACGCGGAATCTCAGCCATCCCGTCAGATCACCTCACTTTCCAAAATAAACATCTCTTCCTGCACACTCGCCACACGACACGAGAACATGCACTGCTCCCGATTCCAATCAAACGTAAACTGGTCCACCGAATCCGTGCGTGGATCAGCCAGCAGCGTCTCCGTAACCATCCGGGTTATCTCACTTTCGATCACGCCCCGACTGTCACCCTGACCAACCAACTCATCCAGCTCCGATCCATAGTTTCGAGAGTAGATCACATGTCTGTACCGTGGCGTCTTCACCGCCTTGATGCACCATTGCACCCAGGCTTCATGCGCACCTGCCGCAGCAACTTTGCCACTTGGGGTCAGCACAAAATCCCCCGTATTGTAATCAAATCGCCAGCTCCGTCCAAATCGCACCTCTTCCGAAGCCGCCCCCGACAGATCTTCCTCATCTCCCCATACCACACCCGTTTCCGGGAACAAACTAGGCATTCGCACTCACCACCTTACACAACACCACAATGTCGTTACCGCCATTCACCCGCATCGCCAGCACACGGTCTCCCGCTTTCAATCCTTTACCAAGAGACCACACCGCTTCTTCTACTTCCCCTTTTTGCAAAAGAAACCGTCCCGTGCCCGTCGTTCCGCCGTTTGCCACGTCAGGTATACCGGAAATCGCGCCAGCAGCCTCGCGCTCCGGCAGTCCAAGCGTGCCCGGCAGCTCGGCCACGAGATAGTCCTGCACTTCGTGCTTGAAATCATCCAGCTTTACGCCGGATGAAGTCATCGTACCCAGCACCGCGCCCATGCCGCTCACGGCCTGATGGGTATGCGTACTCATTGCACCCCGCATGACCTCGGCAAAATGCCCGTACGGATCTTCTTTATTCAAGGTAATACCTCCTTTTCACCAACTCGGCAGTGCCCAGCTCCAACGACATTGTTCCGGGTCCAGCAGACAAGTCCCGGCTAACAGACATGACGATCAATTTCAACCCTTTGAGCAGCACCGCATCTCCGGCACGAATCGTATTTACATCTGGTGCAGATATGGTAAAGGTCTCCTGAATACCCGTCAGACGGCTTTTCGCCAGCTTCTTGGCGGCCGTCGCTGTTTTGACCTGATCGTCCTCGATCAGCTTTTGCAGCGTGCCCAGATCGGCTACACCATCCTGCTCAATCGCTAGGACTTTGGAAGGAACCTCTTTGCCACTGCTGGACTCCGAGGCCGCAATCACTTTAACTTTGGTAACCGCGCCTTCGAGCGTACGCATTTGAGTCAGATCGATCAGCCGATCCAGCTCGTGCACCTTCGCATTGCTGCCCACCTTAAATAGCTGCAACCCGCCGGGCGTCATCCGCGGATGATACATATCCCCGCCAGACTTCACCGTTTCCTTCAGATCGGCAAACATCATCGAAAAAATCGTCTGCGACCGATACACTGCTTTGCTCAGCTTTGTTTTGGTATCCGGCAGCGCGGCGTATGGGATTTTCCATTCCTTGGCGTACGTTTTGAGACGTTGTGTGGCAGTCTGGTCTTTGGGCAGCAGGAACTCGTCCTCTGATTTTTCCAGATAAATCATCCGGTCGTAGACGGTCAGGGACAGTCGCTTGGTGCCGCTGTTCGAGCTTTCCACTTCCCAGATGACCGCAGGGTGCAGCAAGTGAACCATTGATTTTTCGCCAAAAGGAATCCCGCTGATACGTACCGGCATACCCGGTGATATCGCAGGCAAACCGGAAGATGCAGACACCGCCAGCCGGATGTTCGCCTGATAGGCAATCTGGTCAAGCGAGTCCTTCAGCGTAATCGTCTCCACCAGCTTGGTGATGTCATATTTGTCGTCCACAATGACCTTGTAGGTCATGGCATCACCAGCTTTTGCCCTGGCTTGATCCGGTTCGGATCACTGCCAATGGTCTTCACATTGAGCTTGTAAATCTCGTTCCATTTGGAACTGCTGCCCAGCTCAAGCTTTGCTATTTTGGACAAGGAATCGCCAGATTTGACGGTGTAGGTCTTGCTGCTCGTTTTCAGATCAGTACGAGAACCCGACTTGCTCGCAGATGTTGCACCGCCAACCTTCTCCACTTTGGAATCCCGCCACGTGCGCAGCGTAATGTCAAAGTAAATATCCCCACTCTCACCGCCCCGGAAAGTCGTATTGTGCGAGATAAGATACACCGGCACGTTTACTCCCGTGTTGGTAATGATGAAGCGCAGCGGCTTTTTCGATACCAGAAACGTATTCAACATATTCATTGCTATCCGCGGATCAGGCAAAGGCTCATACATGCAATAGGACGCATCATATTCTTTAGGAAAAAAAGAAGAGAAGGTGATCTCCTTCACCTTCTCCCCTTGCGCAAAATCAAACTCGCCATACTCCAGCATATTAATCGTTTCGTACCCTTTGGATCGAGAGATCGTTAGCTCTTCCGGTTTCACCGGAAATTGGAACTTCGTTTTCCCATCGATCAGGGTAAATTCCATTTTGATACCTTCCACATTATCTTCAAATACAGTCATGACAGGCCTCCTTTCTACTTAGGCCATAATGGTTTTTCGGTTTTCCATCGCACGACGCACTTCACCTGCAAATCTCATTCCAACCTGGTGTGAGATGGCATCATAGTCGATGGCATTTTCACGGACCGTCACTTGTACAGCGCCTTGAGGTACATTCACGGAAATTTGGTTAGTTGTCTCGGTTTTGAAATCCTTGAGGTAACCGGACAGACTGCTCATCTGCTCTTCGGAAATTTGCACCGTCATCGTGGACGATTTGCTATTGGCATTCGCAGTTGTCTGCGCTCCGTTACCGAGAGCCATCGCCTGAGTCTGCATCACGCTTGTTCCCATGAATCCTGCTGCCGTAGGCTGACCGAACTTGCTGTTCATATAAGCCATTGGCCCGGTTGTAGTGAGTGCAGATGGAATATAGGCAGGTGGCGGCATCGGCGGGCCGGCGGGTACTGGAGTTGGTTCAGCAACCGTTGTTGCCTGAGCTATTGAGGCTGTGGACGGTGATGCAGCAGGCGTTTCTTCTTTGGAACCACCAAAGAAACTGGAGATACCACTGAAAAAATCTTTCGTTTTCTCCGTAATATTATTAACTCCCTTTAAAGCATAGGCAGTCATTTTCGTAACACCCTCCGCACTGCCATTAATCAATCCACCTACCTTATCGCCAACCCAGCCACCAGCTTTCTCGCCAAGCCAGCCACCTATTGCACCGCCTACCAGGGTTCCACCCACCGGAATTACACTGCCAAGGATGCTGCCAAGAGTAGTTCCTACTGCACTACCAGCAACAGAACCGACCGCACGCGCGCGTTCCTCTGGAGGGGCGCTTGCAAGATCATTAATATTGCTAAGCATACGAATCGGTGCAAATAGCTTGCCTGCTCCCTTAGCTAACCCGCCACCCAGTTTACTCATTATTCCAGAGGCTCCACCACCTCCTGCTCCTCCACCACCAAACAGTCCTTTGACATCTCCCCACATTCCATCTATACCACCGATTAAATCGGAACCTGCGGTCGAGAAATCGTTCATAAAAGTAGCTCCGCGTTTCGTAACCCTAACCGCTTTCTTCCATTTATTACCTGGGGTAGATGGACTAGTTATTTCTCTCCACAGCTTTTTCCCACTACTTCTCGCGTCAAATCCCTTTTTTACTCCAGAAGAAATCGATTTGCCTCGATCAAACATGCCTTTCATCTTTTGTAAAAAGGTTTTAGGCTTTTCTTCGCCTCCTGATGCCGCCCCAATATTGATGGAATCCAGCTTGTTACTCAACATAAGAATAGATTGCGTGTTTACACTCAAAGCATCAATTAATGGTTGTGAATTCACATTCAATGGCTGTGAATTCACATTAACGGACACACCTGAAATTTGGTGCTTGACTTTGAGCTGTACATTAGCTGTAGCATTCAGCATCTTAGATCGGATTTGCTTCATTTTTTTCAACAAGCCATTTAATGCTGGAGTAGCACTGTCAGTCAACCCAACCGTCGGCGTAATCCGCAATCTGCTCAACCGAACAGCCGTACTATAGATGCTTTCCAACCTGCGCCCGGTTGTTCTCAGCTCATTGTTCACCTTGATCAAACTCTGATAGCGAACTCTGCCCAGACGTTCGGTCGAACGCTGGATCTGATCCAGATACCGGATAGTCGTCCGCATTTCCGCATTGGATTTGGACAAACCCACAATCATTTCTGCCATTTCTTTCACCTCCTGCCCTTTCTAATTATCGATTCATTTGCGAGGTGATCGCTGCCATTTCCTCTTCCGAGAAAGCAATCAACAGCGAACGTTCCCCGCGTGGCAAAGACCAGAACTCTCCGGGCCGTAGATGATGACGCACCCACATGTGATACAGGAACGTGGTCATCCCGCCGGAGTGAATCAGTTTTTTAGGTCTTCAATCTCCACACCGAAGCCGGATAGCTCAAGTACCTTGTCACCAACGGCGTCCAGCTCACCCGCGAGCAGCATGCGGCGAACCGCTTGTTCCCCACCGGACAGCTTCATGCGGCCTGTGATGCGATTGTCTCCCCAACCGGACAGTTCGAGGCCGCGCACATTCATTTTCACCGTTGCTTCGGAGATCAGCAACGCATTAAACGTTTCGGTATCCACCTTTTCCTCGGTGCGGCCTTTGACCGTTTTCCGAATCGTACAGCGCTCGCGAATCTGATCCACTTTGGAGGACGTTAATCCACGCAGGGTAAGCAGCAGATCCAAACGTTGAATGCGAACATTCTCTTCTGGCAAACGCTCTGCTGCTTCAAACAGTTGATCCAAAATTTGTTCTTCAGACATATTCTCATTCATACTCATGGGGTGTGTTCTCCTTCTCATTTCACATTAGGTTAATACATCTCAATATTTCAGGGACAACAAAGAGACCGAGAATTTCTCGGCCTGCATATGTATCCCGCTTCTGTTAAGTTTCGTAGCTTGTACGCTTGATCAGACAAGCTTCGTTACGAGGTCTTTCCGAAGTTCGAAGTCATTCCAATCCTTAGTTCGCCACAATCGGATTCAGCAGTTCAAACCCTTCAAACGTAAAACCAGTTTCCTCCGGAACTTCCTCACCCGCTGTCCAGTTTGCAAGTTGGATTTTGTCCACCATGCAACCTTTCAGCAGGACACTCTCATGTCCGTATGATTCAGGATCGTTCAGCTTGGAGATAATCTGGAACTTGGTGAAGCCGCGCTGGATCATATCCGAAGTGACTTTGTAACCCGTCATCGTACCTGTTCCTTTTTTCGCACCATTTTTGTGTACTTTCCAGTCGTTGCCGACCAGATTCAGCTCACGCTTCTCAATTTCTACGCTGGCCTCCAGCTTATTAATATTTGTCTGCCACACACCATCGATATGCAGCTGACCATGGGTACCGAGAATTACTCTTGACGCATCCAACATGACAATTCCTCCTTGAAATTAGAAAATATCGTATATACCAACCGTTCAACGAATCGGCGTTTCTTTTAAAACACCGTATCCTTCTACACTACTTATTGCACGTAAAACGTACCAAACAACTGCTCCATTACATCCGTGAGCTTCACATTCCATTGCAGGAATACCTGATCTGCCTCAGGCTTAAGAATTGGTGCAGCACCATAATATGCCGGGTCGAGAACGACATCGTATCCCTCAGCTTCAATGACATTGCTCTGTGCGAGCAGCGCCAGATAGGCTTTCATCGCACCGATCAGCGCTTGGCGACCCTCTTCGGTATTGTTCACTTTGCCAATATACGTATCTTCAGCAGAGCGCTGCAAATCCGTATTAATCGCATCCATAACACGAATCGAACGGATTTTTTTCCAGGCATTATTCTGTCCTGCAGCAGGGGTTACAAGTGTATTAACTCCACGAAGCGCCTTCACCTGACGTCCATCATGGAAGAAAATAAATACGCCGTTCTGTACCGCCTGCTCCTGCTCTGCACGCGTCCAGCGGCGTGTTACGTCATCGAAAGGAGAAGGTGCATATGTTGTGGATTCATTCAGACGTTGTCCGGCAATCAGACCCGCGACATAAGCAGACGTTTCCGAAGAGCTATAGAAAGCATCACCCAATCGCACACCCGTACCGACATTAATTACGCCCTCGTGATTCAACGTAAGTGAACGTGCCGCCGCCTTCTGTGCTGCGGTAGCAGAGGTGTCATCCGCCGTAGAACCGCCAAATACAGCCATTACGGGCTTACCCTCACTGCGTACACGTTTGACCCAAGCCGCAAAGCTCGCCAGCAACGGTGCATCCGCCGCATGATCCAGTGCCAACACGTCAAATTGCTCACCTTCCAGCGCGCCCTGTACAGCGATATACTCTGCATTGGTCAGACCATCGTTGCCACTTGCGCCACCTTTGAAAGCAGCTCCAGCAACGGTTGCCACGGCACCTGTACCCTCACCAATCGCCTGAGCGTTAATCCAAATGTTGCTTTCATCCGCATTGATCTCTTTCGCCAGCGACGCCGCGGAAATATCCGAAGTCAGCAGTGCATACAGCATCCGGTTGCCTTCAAACAGGCGAACCTCATGCTTCGTATTATCAATTACACCCGGCTGAATGGTGACGTAGAATCCGTTACCCCGGTCACCTGGATACTTGGCGTCCAGTTGCAGCACGGCTGCATCACTGCTGTCTTTCAGCGTAAGCGTGGCTGCTTTTGCTGTTGCTCCGGCCACCCGGTAAGCGAGCAGCTTTTTCGGCCCACCCAGCAGGGCGAGCTTCAAGGAAGTATAAGCTGTCCCGCTATCCAGGGCATGTGCCGAGAAAATACGTTCAATTGCAGCTTCACTGCCGACTTCTACAAAAGTTCCCACCGGACCCCAGTTTGCCTTAATCGGCACAACAACCGTTCCGCGATTACCAGCCTGAATGGCCGAAGATGCCGCCGCCTGAAAATTCATATATAAGCCCGGAAGTACCGGACGATTCGTTTGCTCCCAAGTTCCGCCTGCCATTATCCCTTCACCTTCACTTTCATAAATTGGTTGATACGTTCCTGTGCTTCTTCAATGGAAAACGTCTCTTGCGCTGCTTCGTACAGTGCACCGTACAGCACCTCTGCCTTAATGGCAAAGAGGGCTTCAGCATGATTCATCAGTTCCGCCCGCGAATACTGCGGGGCAGCCTGTTTGCTTTTTTTAACGGAGCTTGCCATGGCCATCTCACCTCATTGTTTGACTACTGAATTCGTGGAGCCTGATCTTGCACTATCATTTTGACCTATGAATTTTTGTCCCTATGAACCTATGAATTTGAAGCTAAAGCTATGATATTATCTCTCTCATCTGGAACCCATCTACAGTTCCTCTCGACTAACGTTCACTCGATCCCCTTGCTATGGTGAATCTCGCGGATCAATGGTGCATCCGTCTCTGGACGGCGAATACGCTTCTGCAGTGTCAGACGAATCTGCCCGTTCAAGTAGGCGTCTGCCTGCAAGTCGGCAGAAACTTCATCTACCGTCACATATCGCGTATCGCCTGTATCCGTCAAAGCAATCCGGGTCTGCACAGCCAGTTGTTCAACCAAATGCGCAACCGTTTGACGGACATCTCCCACATTCGCAGCCAGCACATGTCCAATCCATTGCTTCCGAATCTCCAGCGCCGAAGTCCCTGCGGTAGTTGTACTGCATCCCGTCAATCGCCACAGTATGGACTTGGTCGCATATCCTCCAGGCCAGACATCCCTATATATGGACCATTCCTGTCCGAGCTGAGTTCGTGTCCAGCCCTGAAGTGCAGCCATCCACGGATCTGCTATTTCAGTCTGAGCGTGTTCCAGCGTTTCCGGAACATACACCCCAAATCGCAGGCTGCGCGTAACCAGTCCAGAACTGGCGTCCACACGATCACAATCCGAAGAACCCAGATAAATACAGGTAACTGCCCCGCCTTCTTCATCCTCCAGCCTGACCTGGTGCAGTCCTTCCATCAGCAATGAGGACCACGCCTCCACTTGTTCTGCGCCTCCATCTTCGGGGCGTGCATATGGAGAGATTTTGATGATCCTCCGATACCCCGCCCAAGCAGACTTCGGTACTTCTTCCGAAAAAGCAATCACGGCACAGGGTCCGGTTAACACCTCTCCCGATGCAGGAATATCCTGTACGCGACCGTTCCATGCCGGAATAAGAGCCGCAAGCTTCTGCTTCAGCGTTCGCCTGATTACGTTGCTCATTTGCCCTGTGCTAGCCGTGTTGTTTAACCCACTACTCGTAGACACATTCATTTCGCCCCCTTCGGCTGCGAGTTTGCGTTCTGCTTCACATAGTGCAGCGACCATGTTGCAGTGATGAACTCCCCCTTTAACCGATCTGTTATAGGAAAAAGGAACTCATCGCCAGTACGTCTCTGTACTTGCGGTTCTCCATCGAATTGGAAGCTGGACACCATTCACCGCATCAAAAAGACCGGCCCCTTGTGGCCGGTCTGTACATTAGCGTATGTGCTTTCGGTGTGTGTCCTTTGCTATTGATCCGATAATACAATCTTACACCCTTTCCTCCCTAGCGCAGACGGTAGTTCGTACGACTTCGGTGCGATTAAGGGTGTATCTGGGGTGGAAAAAAGTCGACTCAGTGCGTCTCATACCGTCAACACCTTAATTCAGCGTAACCTTTGGATTCAACGTGATCTCAAACGCACGTCCCCAGATGAAATCGGGGTTCGCATATTCCAGCAGCGCGCTGCAATACTCCGCGTAGACTGCTTCGCCATTACAGATTTGTTTGATCGCCACACTCCCTTGGGCAAAAGCAGGTTTTCCCGCCAGCGTCGCGGTATGGGTCTGCATCAGATCCCGCAGCAACGTTTGCAGATGAGCGTAATCCTCTTCAGAGTTAAACAGTGACATATTCTGATCCGCTAGGGTTGCCACATTGGTATACAGCGCATGCGCTCTGGAATACGTGCGGATGTCTGCAATCGCTACAGCTTTATAGTAGTAATCTTTCAGGAAGCGTTTGAACAATAATGACCCCTGTGCATTCATGGCGTCTCGCAACGTGTGGGCATGCGTTTCAGTTGTAATCAAAGCATAACGGGATTGTCCCATACCCACAGCCATACCGATTTTGTTCCCCGGTGTATTCCATGCACTGTAACCCAGAACCCGACCCGTATGCGGACTGTTCAGGAGTGCTTCGGCTACATCGACGTTGGCCGGACCTTTTCCTACAAAATCAATCAACACCGATGGAAGGCCCTTCTCACTATTACTCGTTAATTGCGCCACAGCCGCCTGCACCTGATCCAGCGCTGTAATGGCAATAATCTCAATGTCCACCGGTTTTTTACCCGGTTTACCTGGATGACGGTTCGTCATGCGATCCAGCTCAGACGCCATGTCAAACGAAGCCGCTTCATCGGCAGATGTAGCATTCGTCAATTCATTTCCATTTTCCACATCGGAAGTTGTATCAGTTGCCACATCAGGCTCTGGATAAGCGGAATCCGCTACAACCACACCACCTACAATATCCACATGGCGCACCACATTTTTGTGCAGATCCATATATTCGTAGGCATTGATAATCGTTGAACCATGAGGGCCGAAATATTTTACCGCATAACGTGTCTTCGCCCCGCCGCGAAGCAATTGATTCGCCATGCGTGCCACCAGAGCGTGACCTAGACCGTCAGCATCCGGGAGAATAATAGCCCGATCCGGATTTTGTCCATCTGTCCCACCAAGCCATTCATTAATTCGTGCTTCCACATAATTGATCTCATTAATCTGAACGCCTTGTGTATTCGCATCGTCGACTCCTACGGCGAGGAAGTCAATATATCCTTTGCGAGCAAGCTGATCCAGCATGTACAGATTCGTTTTGAATTTATGTTGTCTGGTGTTGTAGTAATGTTCTTTATTAAAGTACGTCGTTTCCCCATACTCCTTAGACTCTGGAGAAAGGTTGTACCCGTTCACTATGTCCTCGAATGCTGTAAAGGACTGCCGTGGCTGCTGCATCAGTGCACGAGATTCGTTGTAGGCATCCAATGCGAGACCATCTGCAAATGAGGTCGTCGCAAGGCGCATAATGGTATCCATCACATACACCGGTTTGCGCGGGTATTTCTTTTTAATGGCTTTAATCACATCGAGCAAACGGGTTGTGTCCTGATCGTAATCAGGATATGTGCCTCCTCCATCCTCGCGAAGTTGACGACTGCCAATCAGACCACCATATGACAGCATATCCGAAGAGATGATGAAGCCATCCACTTTGGCGGCATTTTTCAAAATAAAATCATGAATGTTGGACGTTTTACCATACGTAGGCGTAGACGTTCCAAGCAAGGTTGTGCCTTCGACCGTTTTCTCGGAATCCAGACGATTTTGAATGTCACCCAGGTGCGGTGTAATGATATGGATACCGGCTGCTTTTCCTTGTACAACGACGTCATCCAGATTCGCTGGACGATCATCCAGTGGAACATACAATACTGTTTTCATATCCTAAAACCTCCTGTTAGATAAGTTAAACTAGAGATGTTACACCTTGTCACTGCGATTGCAGTACCATCTTCCGATCGCTCTTATCCCCAGATTTTTTTGATTCCCTAGTTCTGGGGTAAAATCCGGTGCTAAAGGCGAACACTACGCTTCTTCAGATTGGTTCTGCACTCTCCGTTTTGGTGTAAAAGTTAAGTTCAACTTATAATGATATATTCAATCTTTATTTAGTACCCGATCAGAGCAAGTGTGCACTCACCGCATAAAAAAACGGCCCACCAGGCCGGTCTGTACATTAGCGTATGTGCTTATCGGGATGTGTCACTTGCTATTGATCCGATAGTACAATCTTACATGTTTAAATCGGTCGCGCTGACGGTTATCCGTATGGATTACGCCTATTTGTTGTCGCCATCATGGCGGTTAAACGTCGGTTTCTTGTGCTATAAACTCTGCTCCCATATTAGCGGTCCATTAAATCACCTTACATGTTAGCGTCCAGAGTCATGCTGATCCTGTTTATCCTTGAAATTTGGCTCCTTTAAAAAGATAAAAGGAGCACAACCTTCTCAGGCTGTGCTCTCTTGAATGTATGTTTCTCACGCAATAATATAGCGAAAGTTCTCCCAGCTTTCCGGAACCGAATTTCCGTTTTTGGCATGATGGTAGAAGCTGAATGGAAATTTGAACAGATGACCTCCATGCCAATCGTTGGAACGTCTGTCGGTCAGCCAGTATTCCAGTTCATGGGGCAATGCAACAGAACGTTCTGCACGGATCAATGGCAGTCGATCGACTGGAGATTGCAGCGTTGGCATCTCCTGCTCAACGTCCACATCCCGGCTCAGTCGCAAAGCCTTGACCATCTTCAAGAATGGTGGAACACCCTTGTGGAACAAGGTCGGATAATCCAGTTCATATAATATGTTAAGCGCGTGCCCATAGGTCAGCATATGGCCGATCAGATCATGATGTGCTTCCGCGTGATAGATCGCGCGGAACGCTCCAAGCTCATCCAGAATTAGACGGGACAATTGTTCAGGGCTTTCAACTTCAGGAAATCCGTCTGCCTCATCTACTTTTAAGCCGCGAATTTCTTTCACAGTCGTGTTCATCCAGGATCTGCCTGGGATGGTTCGTTCAAAAGAATCAATAAGTGCAACCAGCTGATTCAAGTCGTGCTCCGAGCCCCAACCATCCAGTTCCCGAATGGCTTTCAGGCTAAGGGCACCGTAGATGGCCTGATGGCCAACCCAGTGCAGCTCTCCGATCGTTCGATCCAGCGCTGCCGTAATACGTGCTTCGGCCTCTTCCCTTGGCAAAACATCTCCCCTCCGGGAGGTCAAGCCATCGTTCAATCCATGCTGGCGAAGCATCGCTTTCGCTTCAGCCGTAACACTGCCCGCTGCAAGGGCAGTGAGACGATTTTCCCGCACCCAAAAATAAGCCGCAATAGCTCCCGCCCCATAATGGGCGTGCCACAAATCTCCTGTACGCTCCCGACTGGACACCATAATATCCAGCCCTTCTTCCAACAAACGTCGATCCAACATGCCACCACCCTTCTATCGATGCCAATTCTAAAACATAAACGACCATAGACCGTTTTTTAGCAAAACACTCCTTTTAAAGCGTTTACTTCTATAAGATGATTCAAAGGGTGCACATATGACCGTTTTACCTGCTGCTTCCCATATTAACCAATTCGAAGTTTTCCCACTTCACGAATGGACACATCCAGCGGATATATGTCAGCTTTTTGCTCCGAAAAGAACCAGACACGTTCCTTCTTCACCACAATAAACAGTCCGTTCACATCCCCTACAGGGGCAAAGGTATCACTAGCCTCACCCCATCGCTTCAACCCCATCTGCTCAAGTTCATCCACCGTGGAAAGAACATCTTCCGTAACTATCCCCACCTCACACACCTGCAGCAGATCCTGCTTCGAAAAGGGATGGTCACTCTCGTTATGAACGGTATGATGAGCAATCAGCTCCAGAATGTTACCGACAGGATCTTCGAAATAGAGCGAATTCGAGTTCCAATTGGTTGAATAGGTCTCATCCTTACCTTCATACCTACTTAGACGGACACGTGCCGCTGCCCATGCTTTGGCCTCTTCAAAACGATTCTTCGGAATCATCCAAGCAACGTGATAAAAGGGTTCCTGCTCCGTGTCACTCTCCGCGAATATCATCTTCGTCAAACCGACTCGAATCGTAAATGAATGCTCGGACTCCTCCAGCAACTCCAATCCCAGAGTATCCACATAAAATGGTTTGATGTCTTCCAGTCGTGCTGTATATAATTTGACTTCTTCAAAAATCATGCCGTGTCCTCCTTCACCCGACCGTGCATCTTCTCCCACTCACTCCATGGCACCATGCCGAGTTCAGGCTGCGCTTCATCCGGGAGCATCGATATGAATTCCAGAGAATGACCATCCGGATCGGTAAAATACACGGACACCGCAGGCATCCACCCAAATACATACAACTCGCCAATATCATCGTCCAGAAAGTTACGCGTCTTGATCCCTTTATCCTCCAGGTAAGTGACAGCTTGTTTCATGTCCTCCAACGATACCTGAAAGGCAAAATGCTGCCGCTGCACTTCAGAAGGGTCCTTTTGCCACAGTCCGAGCATCGCGTTGCCTTCACCGCCAATCCAGTAAAAGGAGTTTCCACGTTCCTTCTGCCCATAGGCATGCCGTAATCCAACAATTTGTTCATAGAAATGATGAGATCTCTCCAAATCCGTTACGTTTAGATGCGTCTCAAATATGCCTTTAATCATGATGAAAACCTCTTTTCTCTCTTTATCTATGGTTAGCATCCCATTACTCTACTTCCCTCTGTTAACTCCCGAAGGAATTCCGTACTGAAGTTAACGTCTCGGCAAGGTGCAAAAATGAACCAAGCACGCGTTTGATCCGGTCTTCAATGTCCTGACTGCCTTCAAACTCTTCGTATCCGTCAAACGTTGCCTCAAACCTTCTCCGCTGCGCACCACCAATGGAAATCCACTCCTGCGCGTTAATCCCGTGCAAATTGCGAATGATCGCCTGCAGCTGCAAAAGCGAACTCACTCCCACCGCGCCTCCTGCTGAGCTGATGGACAATACCGGTTTACCACTGAAATGAGCCTGGCTCAGGTGATCCAATGCATTCTTGAGCACACCGCTGATGCTGCCATGATACTCTGGGGTAGACAAAATAATGGCATCTGCCGCGAGCATACGCGTGTTCAGATCGGCGAGATTCTGATCATCGTTCTGTTTTTCATCCGGTGCATAGAATGGAAGCGGTCTTTGATACAAATCAAACAGGCTGGCTTCATGTCCCTGACCACTGATTACCTCCACGGCATATTCCCCTAAACGTGTACTGGTTGCATTTTTCCGATTACTGCCTGCCAAAATCAAGATATTCATCTATGTCACTCTCCTTAAGTTTTAATAGTCGTTCCTACGCTGCGTTATAAATTTCGTTACTCTCATCTTACCGTGCTTCCGTCTCCGAATCGTCAGCAGATAGACTTAACTTATAGCACAAAAAAACTCAACCTTGGGGTTGAGTTTCTACGACTTTAGTCTGAGAATATTGGAAGATGGATCAGACAACCCAGCCATTTCTTACAGCATGAAGCGCAGCTTGGGTCCGGTCTGCCAGTCCTAACTTGTCCAAAAGATGACTGACATGGGTTTTCACCGTTTTCTCGGTAATGATCAGCTTTATGGCAATCTCTTTATTACTCAAACCTTGTGCGATCAGTCCCAGCACCTCTCGTTCCCGCCGGGTGAGCATGTCCGGTCCGTCAGAAGTTTCTCTCCCTATCCCATCCCGCTCTTGTTCTGGAGGCCGAGTGGACGTAAGGGGATTGGCACGCCCATGTGCTTCATTCATCGGTAGCTCAGACGAAGCCATCACATGCATTAATTGCCCCGCTGCCGCAGGATGCAATTCTACCTGACCCGCGTGCACATTGCGGATGGCAACGGCAAGATCCTCTGGCTCAATGTCTTTGAGCAGATAGCCCTTCACTCCTGCGCGTACGGCTGGTACCACATGGTCCTGATCCGAGAAGGAGGTAAGTACGATGATACGGATTCCAGGTAAAATCGCACGAAGCCTTCTCGCCGTCTCGATCCCGTCAAGCACTGGCATATGCAGATCCATTAACACCACATCCGGATGCAGCTGTTCTGCCTGTTCCAGTGCTTCCTGTCCGTTCGAGGCTTCTCCGACGACTTCCATATCTGGCTGTGTGGACAAAAAAACGTGCAATCCTCGCCTCACCATCGCATGATCGTCAGCGAGTAAAATCGTAATCGGCATCTCTTCATCCCCCTGACTTTATACAGATTCGGACGGGAGTGGAATGACTACCGTTACCGATGTTCCCTTACGGGATGAACTTACAAGTTCTAGTCTGCCACCCAGCGATTGCGCCCGTTCCCTCATGATGGACAGACCAAGTGAACTGGCAGGCAAGGCCTCACGCCTTTTGGCTCCACCTTTGCCCCGATCTGTAACGATGAATATCGCTTTCTGATCGCTTAGCTGTAGGGATATCTCAGCGGAAGTAACTTCCGCATGTTTACGTACATTATTGAGCGCTTCCTGTCCAATACGCCATAGTCCTTCCTCAATACTTTGAGGCAAGGACCGCATACCCGCCCGGTGTACAACGACTTGCAACCCCTGTCCTGTACCATACTCCTGCAAAGCACTGAGCAGACCAGACTCCAAACCTGCCGGGCGAAGCTGCATAATCAAGGCACGCATCTCCTTCAAGGCTTCCTGTGACAAGGCACGTATATCCTTCATTGCTTCCGCGGCTGGATGCAGCTGCAATGATCCGGATAACATGCTCTCTGCACCTTTGGCTGTCAGGGACAGGGAGAACAAAATTTGATTCACTGAATCATGCAAATCCCTTGCGAGCCGATTTCGTTCCTCCAGTCGGGTTAATTCCCGGCGTTTGTAAACCAGTCTCAGACTTTCCCACGAGGCTGTTATATGTTCAGCAAGTGCATCGAGAACCTCACGATCTGCCTGAAGGAAACCATTGGAAGAACCCAAGCCAACCACCAGTATCGCCGTTTCGCCAGGAGAACTCAGAGGGATGGGAGCAGCCAGTCCCGAGGCCAAAACGGACATGGGGAGCCGAGTATTGCAAAGTGCTGAAACTTCCTGAATCTCCATTGCCGCCAATACCGTCGCACGATGAGAATCAATCACCCGATGCATGCGACTCTCCCCCTGTGGAGAAAGTTGAGAACGTGTCAGCATTTCGAACTTTCCAAGAATATGGGCGGCCTGTACCATAAAACTTCCGTTCTTCTGCGATAACAGTGCAACAAAAGGCCAGTCATAATGCTGCCCGAGCAGCTGTACAACCTTCTTCGCCATATCGTCTGAATTGCTGCACTCGTTCACCGCCAGGCCCAGCGATCTGCTGTACTCTCCCAGCCTGGCATACAGATCCGCTCGCCTTTGCTCCGCGCTGTATAATCGCATCCGCTCCATCGCACTGCCGATCTGATAAGCTACAGCCTGCAAAAGTGCCAGCTCACTATCACTAAAATGCTGTTTGCCCGGAGCAGCCACATTCATCAGTCCCAGCATCTTCTCCCCTGAGCGGAGCGGGACCGTCGCATGATGGGTGATGTCATGGGTATCTCCCCATTGATGTTCAACCGCATCCTCCAGACGTTTGCAATTAATAATATTTACAGCATTATCCAATCTCCCGTCGCGGAAGCGATTCACGCACCAGCAAGACCCGCAGCGCATCGGTTCCTTGTCATGATGCATCAGTGCAGGAGGAAGACGGTGATCAGCAATACAGACGTATGCTCCCTGAGTATCGATCAGAAACACCCAGCCCGCAGTCAATCCTGTCAGTTCCAACAGTTTGCCGAGCACCGTATCCAGCATTAAATTCAGGTCGTTGGATGTGTTGAGCGTTTCCGCGATCGTCTTCAGTGTGTACATCTCCTGCATTCCGGCTTGTTCCGTCATGCGGATTCCTCTCCTTTGACTGATCCTTAGTGTTGTTTTTCAATTATTGTATACAATCATCGAAGGATATAAAAGGATGAACTTCTGGCCTCATATCTAACCCAGCTTCTGTCGTTCTTTACGAGAAGCAGATAAAGGCTCCATATTGATCAGACCGCGGTCCGACAGAGCCAGCGCCATTTTATAGAAAGCACGCGTCCGAATCTTCGTATACGTATCCTTGCTGACAGGCGGATCAAACACATGGTTATACACTTTATAGTCAAATACATCGTCATCCTTCAGATAACGTTCGCTGACGAGTACACGTTCCTTCTCGCTCAGTCGAGAGACTACAAAATCAATCGTATCGCAGTAAGCCTGTCGTGCGCGCTGCACATCCACATTATAGATTGCCGTTCTGGCGGTGGAATCCCCGGTCACATTCGTTGCACCATGGAAACGCTCAGCGTAACTCGCCGTCACCATCACCTCTCGTTCTTCAAAAGCAATCGTTTTATAAATCCGGTATTTTTCCAGCGCGGCTTCAACAGCAGTCTGTGTTTTGCGTCGGTCCAATTCGGGCAGCATCAGTTCCATATTCATTCTCCTCCTTAAAGGGTCAGTTAAACTCGCATTCATCTCATCTTTGGTATTTTGTATTATTCGGTTCCAGTCACTTACGGGTACATTAGATAGACGAATAGAAGCTTTTCGATCTATCTATTGCTGATTTGAATCGCTCTTTGGATTAATACAAAATACTTCTCTTATTAGGGTTATCCAGTTCTCTGAAATAGTAACGGCATTTTTCAATTTTCCCTGTTGCCTTTTGGAATCAATTCAAGCCAGCGATGAAGCAGGAATAATTCATTTTCCCGATCACCCAACTTGTCTCATCTTTACATTTTGTTCGTATTTTGTTCGTATTTCTATTTGAGGATACCACTTTCTGGGGATCGGCGTAAACCTTCATTTTGGGTCGTTTTAACTATAAAATAAAACCCGCGCTCTCATTTCCTTTACCTTTTGGCATAATTGATTCATATCCCTTTACCTAATGGTATATATACGATATAGTACAGATAATTAAAGATCCTCGTATAAGTCATTTGATTTTTATTAAGAAGCTACCGAGAATTGTCCTGCGTCGTGTTTAGGTACGTATCACGAGCGAACGTAGTGAAGGAGACGGAATCGATTCTGAAGAAGCGAAGCGTTCGCCTTTATCACCGGATTTCTCCCTTTTAGGAAAGGGAAACAAAGAAATCTGGGGATAACAGCGATCGAAAGAACGATCCGAATCCGGAACGGGCTTAGAGTGCGCATCTACCTCCCCCGTCCAACTGTCTTCTTAATAATTGTTAACACACTTGTACGAATCAAAGGAGTGGCATGAATGGTGGAGCACGCTTTTGGTCCTTATCTGAAACAACTGCGCGAGCAACAGGGATACAGCATCAATCAACTCGCCGAAGCAGCAGGAATCAGCAACTCGCAAATTTCACGCATTGAGAATGGGGTTCGCGGTGTTCCTAAGCCCGCCACCATCCGCAAAATCTCGGACGCACTCTCGGTTCCTTACGCGGATATGATGAAGCAGGCCGGGTATCTGGAAGTCTCAAATACAGCAATCGAGCTGCAGGAAGCTCCGGAATGGGCAACGTACAAGGACCGTCGGGACTTCAAAAAGATGCTGGAGGACGAGGATGATCTGATGTTTGACGGCATCCCGCTGGATGTTGAGGACAAGAAACGAATCAAGGATGTCCTGACAGGTCTGTTCTGGGAAGCCAAGCAGATGAACAAACGCAAAAAAACGAATGATCCGGACGAGCGCCCATGAAGCATTTCAAGCTGAATAAACTAAAGCAGCAGGTGAGATGATATGGATGACATTGTAACAAAGCTGATTCGAAAACACCGGACCAACTGCCCTTTCAGCATTGCCAGAGCCATTGGAATACAGATCCGGTTCACCAATCTGGGCAAGTCTACCAAAGGACTGTATTTCCGCAAGCTCCGTCGCAGATTTATCGTCATTCACAATGATTTACCGCCGGAATGGCAGCGTTTCGTGTGTGCCCATGAGCTTGGACATGACCGATTGCACAAAGGCATAAACCGGTTCTTTCTGGAGGAACACTCCTATTTTGCGCCAGGCAAGCTGGAAAGACAGGCCAATCGTTTTGCCATACAGCTACTCACTTCCGGATTAAGGCCTGAACCGGATGAATCACTGGAGAAATTTTGTTTACGTACAGGACTGCCACGTGAAGTGCAGCATTTTTTTTAGTCTTTCTAAGAACATACGTTCCTTATAAGTCAATTCATCTCTTAATCTTCCACTATTAAAATCAGATGTCACTTTCAGGTTACCTATTTTTACACAAATCACGAGATTTCCTAATAATAGTCTGGTAAAATACAACATGAGTTGTGCAAACGCTCACGAGATTATTATTTTTTGGGGGGTTACTGATTCATATGAAAATCTGGAAGACTTACGTTTCACTTGTGCTAACGCTCTGTCTGTTATTTGGCAGTGTAGGCTTCGCCTCTGCTGCAACAGATACGACTTCGGGCACAGGTAAGCACATTACTATTCTACATACGAATGACATGCACGCACGCGCAGTTGAGTCCTCACCTGCGATGGGTTTCGCCAAGGTTGCTGGAATTGCGGACAAATACCGTAGCGAAAACCCAAACAACCTTCTGCTGGATGCCGGAGATGCAGTGCATGGTACAACCTTTGCTACGCTCGTTAACGGTGAGAGCATTGTCAAAGTCATGAACGAAATGGGCTATCAGGCCATCGTTCCAGGCAACCATGAATTCAACTACGGTTCCAAGCGTTTGCTTGAACTGGCGGATATGATGAATTTTCCAATGATCAGTGCCAATGTGAAGAAAAAAGACGGTACTCGTCTGTTTGAGCCTTATCTCATTAAAGAAGTAGATGGCGTGAAGATTGGTATTATTGCCCTCTCCACACCGGAAACGATGTACAAAACGAACCCGAAAAATATGGAAGGTCTGGACATTACAGACCCATCTGCGGAAGCTAAAGTGCTCGTAAACGAAATTCGCAGCAAAGTCGATGTTGTTGTGGTATTGGGACACCTTGGACAAGACGCGTCCAGCACCGATACTAGCCTCAAAGTTGTGAAAGAAGTGCCTGGCATTGATGTATTCATCGATGGTCATAGCCATACGGTTCTGCAAGATGGACTTGTATCCGATAACGGAACACTGATCGCCAGCGCCGGTGAGTATACTAACTTTGTAGGTGTTATCGACCTGTGGGTTGACGGCGGTAAAGTAACCAAAAAACAAGCAACATTGATTGATGAAACCGAAGCAAAAGACATCAAACCGAATGAGAAAGTAGCCGCATTGGTGAATTCCATTCAGAAAGAACAAGAGCCTATTCTGAAAGAAGAAGTAGCCAAAACAGCGATTCTGCTGGACGGCAAACGTGAACAAGTGCGTGCAGGTGAAACTAACCTGGGTGACCTGCTGGCAGATGCCATCCGTGACGTCAGCAAAGCTGATATCGCACTCACAAACGGTGGCGGTATTCGTTCTTCCATTGAAAAAGGTATCGTAACCAAAGGTGATGTTATCACTGTACTTCCTTTTGGTAATCAGGTTGTAACGCTTGAAGTAAAAGGCTCTGATGTACTTGCAGCCCTTGAAAACGGTGTAGGATCTTATCCGGAACCAAGCGGTGGATTCCCGCAAGTATCCGGCATGACATTCAGCATTGATTCTTCCGCTGCAAAAGGCAGCCGTGTACATTCCGTCATGATCGGCGATAAAGCCCTTGACCCGAAAGCAACGTATACGCTGGCTACAAATGATTTCACTGCTGTTGGCGGTGACGAGTACACCATGTTCGCAAAATACGCAACGTCAGGCATGTACGGTGCTATGGATGAAGCGTTGATCGGATACATGCAAAAACTGGGCGCTGTTGATATCAAAACAGACGGCCGAATCAAGGAAGCAAAAGCTCCTGCGGTTGAACCGGAAGCTCCAGTAACCGAAACACCAGCACCAACTACACCGAAACCAGAGACACCAAAACCAGAAACACCGTCGAAACCGACACCAAGCAAACCAGCTCCAGCCAAAGTGCATGTTGTTAAATCCGGAGATTCCCTGTACTCCATCTCCAAACAATACGGTACAACTTGGCAAGCTCTGCAAAAGCTGAATAAAATCAAAAATCCACACTGGATCTATCCAGGTCAACAATTGAAACTGCCTGCAGCCTCTTAAGATCATCCGAGAAAAGCAGCTCGAATCGATGATCTCCAGGATGCGACAGAATCAGAAATAGTTGTACCCATCAATCCATTCCAAAGAAAGGGTGTCCCTCAAGCCATAATCGGCTGATGGACACCCTTTTCTAATTTACAAATTACTTCACTCCATGGTTAATCTGCTGAGTTGTACAATCCATGTCTACTTGAATATAGCTTTGCTGCAAAAATAAATCTCTTGATTCACTTTGAGAATTCACTTCATCCCTTGTCCCCGACCATGGACTATAGAAGAAATCTCCATAATTGCCACTCTCATGCGGATATTTCACATTAGAATCGACATATTTATCCTTCATGGTTTGCATATTTGCACATGCAAACTTTGCTAACACACCATATCTGTAGCTCTTAGGAACAAACCTACTGTATACAGAATACAATTTTTCAAATTCTAGTTACTTTGTATGACAAAACGCAAATATTGTTGCCTGCTTATGTGACTATAGCCCTCTTTTTAGCGCTTTACTCCGTTACATAACCACAAGCAATTCTTATCGCATAATATCCGGACCTATTATAGATCGTTCTATTATATAGAGACACGTAGCACAGTTCCATAAGGATGCTATTTTTTTTAATTCCGGACTATAAGCTTATCTTTCACCTGACTTAAAGCCTCTTGTGCCGTCATACTGATTCGTTTGGATTCACCTTGCACTGCAAGAACATGTGAGCCAAATTCCACTTGTCCTTCTGCCGCACCCCGACCAATTACAATTTGGACAGGCAATCCGATCAATTCCGAGTCCTTGAACTTCACTCCTGGTCGTTCATCACGATCATCGACCAATACACTGTATCCGGCATCTGTAAGTTGTTGTTCCAGCTGCAGCGTAAGCTCGCGCTGCTGCTCATCCTTCCAACTCATTGGAATCAGATGTACATGATAAGGTGCGACAGCTGCTGGCCAACGGATACCATCTTCTCCGGCATATTGTTCAGCAATAGCCGCCATCAGACGAGACACACCGATCCCGTAACAACCCATTACTGGTGCGCACTGCCGTCCATTGCGATCCAGGAAGGATGCTCCCATGGCGTCACTGTACTTGGTTCCCAGTTTAAAGATATGCCCCACTTCGATTCCTTTTGTGAATACAAGCGATTCTCCACAGGTTGGGCAGCCGTCATCTTCAGCAGCGAAACGAATTCGATCTACTTTGTCCAAAGTAAAATCTATACCCGGACGTACATTCGAATAGTGTACATCGACTTCATTCGCTCCTGTAATTGCATGTTCCATAACAGCGACATCCGCATCCACTACAATCGGCAGATCCAGTCCAATGGGACCCAGGAAGCCTACAGTTAATTTCGGATGACCTGCAAGTGCAGTTTCATCAGCCAGGATCAGCTCCTCTGCACCTAATACCTGCTTCAGAGCGATATCATTCACTTCATGATCCCCACGAACAAGCGCAGCGATTAGTTGACCATCTGCTTGATAAAGAAGCGTTTTGATCATATGCCGAGCGTCCTCACCCACAAAGGCGCTTAGCTCATTGATCGTACGTACCCCTGGAGTTTCGATACGAACCAGTGTGTCCCCTTTAATATTCCCATCGGCTTTATCGACTGTTTTGGGGTCAGTAGAAGTATCAGCAGGTCCTGAATGATTAGCAGAAGATTCAGAAGTCTGATATCCTGCCTTCTCCAGATTTGCGGCATATCCACAATGTTTGCAGGTTACGATCGTATCTTCTCCCACATCGGCAAGTGCCATAAACTCATGGGTCTCTCCCTGACCACCAATGGTGCCTGCATCGGCTTCCACGCGAATATATTCCAGTCCACAACGCTCCAAAATGCGCGAGTATGCGGTATTCATGGCCTGATAAGTGTGATCCAGCTCTTCCCAATCGGATGCAAAAGAGTACGCATCCTTCATGATGAACTCCCGTCCCCGCAATAATCCAAATCTTGGTCGACGTTCATCTCTGAATTTGGTTCCAATCTGATAAAGTGTAAACGGCAGCTTCCGATAGGAATTAACCTCGTCACGAGCCAGTGCAGTTACGACTTCTTCATGGGTTGGACCCAGGGCGAATTCTCGTGCATGGCGATCCTTCAGACGCATCAGCTCAGGACCATACTGTGTATATCTTCCGGATTCCTCCCATAGCTCAGCAGGCTGCATGATTGGCAGCAATACTTCCTGACATCCTGCACGGTCCATTTCTTCCCGAACGATACGCTCGACATTCAGCAAGATACGACGTCCCAAGGGCAGATAACTGTATATCCCTGCTGCGAGTTGGCGAATCATGCCAGAGCGAAGTAACCAGCGATGTCCTGCTGCATCTGCCTCTGCTGGTGCTTCACGTAATGTTGGAACAAGCATTTCACTTTGACGCATCTTGTCACACCCCTTACCTTCTAGTCGTTATTGTGAATCAAGTTATAAACAGCAAAAAGACACATCCGTCAAGGGACGAATGTGTCGTGGTACCACCCTTATTTAACTGCATTTTGCCGGCTGACCTGCCATTCAATCAACAGGGCATTTGCCATAACCGGTTCTCCGTTTGCAACCTGTGCCATACGTGAACTTACAGTCCTTCAGGGCATAACGGGCCCATCCGGCGGAGGGTACAGACCGATTGGGCCTTCTCCTCCGCAGCTCGCGAGGTAGGAATAACGAAACAGCAACAGAAACCTTGCACTAGGCGGTTTCCTCTCTGCCGAAGCTGGCTAACGTCATTATGTCCTCGTTGATCGCTGTTATCATTTTGATCACCATAGTGTATTTACAAGAAATTGTCAACCATACGGTTGCCAGCTTTACGTTAAAATGAATTCCTGAGCGATGGCTGACATGGCCGTGCGTTACCTGTAATATAGAGAAATAGAAACCATGTATTAATTGATAAAGGAGTTTGTCCTATGCCATATATTATTTACGATCTTGAATTCACAGTAAGCCGCAATACACGTTACTCTTCTGAAATTATAGATATCGGTGCCGTTAAAGTAACGGAAAGTGAGAACGGCCTGTACGTTTCAGACACGTTCCATACTTATGTTCGTCCATCCAATAAATCGGTGCTGTCCGCCGATACAATTCAATTTACGGGTATTTCGCAGAAAGATATCGACGCATCTCCCCTTTTTCCGGAAGCGCTGAATCAATTTATTGCCTGGATGGGAAGTGAATCCTATTACATGTGCTCCTGGGGACCGGATGACCGCACCAAACTGATCTCTCATTGTCGCACGCATCAGCTTGATGTCGCCTGGATCACCAATCACAATGATCTTCAGCAGCAATGGTCGCGCACAGTGCGCAAAGAAGGGAAATTCCGTCAGCTTGGACTCGCTCAGGCTCTTGAGCTGTGCGGTATTGAATTCGATGGCACCCAGCATCGCGCTTTGGATGATGCTATTAATACAGCCAAAGTATTCATGCATCAATTTGACCAGTTCAACCTGGAAACCAATTGCGCCGCAGATGATGAAGGCATCACGTCCAAAGTGGTCTATTCGAGCAGTACAGAAGACGATGACAACGATTCCCCTTTTGGTAACCTGGCACACCTGTTCAAGACTAAAGAGTAACTGCATATAACGTATGTTGAACTAAGACGAACCAGCCATGAGCTACATAGAAGTTCAGTTGTAGATCTCCCTCCAGCGCTCCAGACGTTCTTTCATTATGAGGCGGTATTTCTCAGGTTCCAGAATTTCGGCATCGGGTCCATATTGAGACAGCCAGGTTAGAAACCCTTGCTCATCACTCAATATGGCCTCAAACAACAATGTGCCTTCCGGTTCAATCGTCAAGATGGGGCGTGCAAAAAACTGCTCCTGCATGACACGCTCTACAGCGTGCGGCGAAAATCTGATTTTGAATGCAGTCCACTCCGTACTGCTGCCAAGTTCCCGTGGCGTACGGAAGTGAGATTGTAAAAGGTAATCATCTTTGCGGAACGTGCGTGGCAAAATCCGAACCCTGTGCAAACGATTCACTTGAAATAATGTCAGTTTCTCTGAAAGGTGACAATACGCCAACAGATCAAATCGGTATTCACGCGGAATAAGACAGTAGGGATCCATTCGCACAATCCCCTTTTTACCTTGAGACAGATATTCTCCTTCAATAGTGTTCTGGGAAATTCCAGCCTGAAGCAACATCACCAGTGAATGATTCAGAAGTTCGGTACTTTCATTCTGCCATGCAGAAGTACCCACTTTGAACATCCCGCTAATTTGCTCAGACCATTCCACTCGCTCAGTTTTGTTTTTCTGACTCGAAGCAACCACTTTCTCATACGCGCTCTCAAAAGCAGGCTTCAGCAACGGACGAATATTCTCCATGACTTCTGCCAGGTGCATAAAGGCTTGAGCTTCATCATCAGACCAATTCAGCGGATACATGGCAAAATGGCTGATAAACATGTATCCTCTCCCGTGTCCCATATTGGCGATGGGGATATGCATTGCACTGAGGGCCTCCATGTCGCGGTATATCGTCCTTTCCGTTGTTTCGCACCGCTCGGCAAGCTCACGGGCCAGAATGCCCGGCTTGGCCTGCACAAGAGTTATAATGCGCATTAATCGGATCAGTCGGTCTGTCATTTTGCCGGACCCTCCACGATGTTGTTTCAATAAATTCGATACAACTCCATCCATTTTTTATTATTATGTTGTTTAGTACATTCGACTTATTCCTTGACTTCACCTTCAAAAAATTATGTAGAAACATTCCTGGCCCTACCATCATCACTAGTTCTTTATCCCTATTCACCTAACATCGTTTTTCCGCGATTATGAGCCATGGAATTAAAAGTAATCCCGTAGTGGTACCGAAGTTTTTCAACAATTTCGGCTTCCGCATAATAATCCAGATCCTGTTTACGAGCTGCTTCAATTAACAAAGCATCTGCGTGACGACGCAGCAGATCACTGCCCTCTTGTGTACGACCTCTTTCATAAGCGCGCAAAGCTTGTTTAATCAGAGGAACGGTTTCGTTCAATTTGATCGTCTTTTCTACCTTGGGATCTTCCGGCTGGCGCAGCATGCCCAGATGACTTGTGTACTGAATATACAACTGTTCTCTGCGCAGCAGCACTCTTTGGCTTTGTTTCAACTTTCGTGTACTCCAATAAGCTGAACAAACGGCACTTTTCCCAGATACACGAGGTCCCATGGCGAATTCGAGCAATATTTGTTTACTCTCGCCCTTGTATACATCTCCGAGTCTTAGAACCCAACCGATATCCGTTTCTTTGGAACGACAGCCATAGATACCCTTGAGCTGAATTCCAAATTCCGGTTTGAGCAAAAGTTCCAAGTCTCTCGACACAATTTTGGGTGCTATTTTCCTGAGTCTTTTGGCAGGGGCTCCGTTACGCCACTCTACCATCATATATACGGGGTCGGCTCCCCCTGTCGGTATGGCCTCTCTATTCCACGAATAAGATACTTCAAAGACTGAGTTCACTGGTAGTCTCTCCCCCGATTTATATGTATTATCTTCTAACTTATCAGGGTAAATGGACACTATATTGTCACGGAACATATGTTCGCAGGAAATTTTTCCATAATATTAGTTTTTCCTCCCTAAATCCGTGTAATTACGACAATAAACGACGAAAAAGCTTGGCAGTATGCCAAGCTTTTAGACCACTTTTATATGACAAGTCCTAACTTAAATCGCAGATGGATTCATTCCCATTTTGTGTAATTTTTGTACAGATTCAGGTTCTGTGATGGGAGCATAAGTAATACTGTCGATAATCAATTCACGCCCGATGGGCTCACCATTTACAGTGATCATAATCGTTTTGGTCGTTGCAGCTTGTTCAGTTGTGTACATATTCGCATTCACGATCTTTATAAAAATCGGATATATTGTTTTCGCTCATTAAATTGCTAATTTCGTTAATATGAATAGCTGCACCCGGAACTGGAGTAAAGGAATGATGTCAAGACCGTCCGGAGTGCTGCCCTGTCCTTCTATTACCCCGTCGTTCTTAAAATTAAACAATATGCGCATGTATTGATTTATTCTCATACAGGGTAATTAAAACTACATCCTCTTGAACCCATTGTCCCGGTTTTGACGTATAATGTAAGAGCCGTATTTCAACAAATGACGACGAAATCGGCAAACGATTATGTAACCGAAAGAAGGTGCCATACATGCCAAAACCCATTCAGGGTTATTTCATTCGGGTGTTATTCACCACATGTGTATTGTTTACTGTTTCTTTGACTTCTACAGTCAGTGCAGCGAATGCCAATATATTTTCCGATATCTATAGTGGATGGGAACGGGTCTCCGAGCTTCCTGGAGAAGTAAACGCTTTGCAGGAAAGCTACAAACAGACGCTGGAGCAATTGAATCAGACTTCTGCCCAATTGGGACAAGCTCAGGCTAATGTTGAAGCATTCAAGGCACAGAACGAGTTGCTGCTGGCGCAAAACGAGAAACTGACCGATATGGTTAGCAAATTGCAAAATGATCAGGATGCCAAAACAGCAACTGCCAAACGCATTCAGACGATGATTATCACAGCCGTTTCTCTCATATTGGGATACTTTATTCTGATTCGCGTGATGCGCTGGGGTACGCGTCGCCGTTCAGGCCGAGTATAAAAGGACAGGAGCAACCGCATGCACATACACCTGAACAATACCGAAGCTGGCGGAGCCGGACAAGTAGTTACGTTCTCACTGATCCAGGACGACCGCCTTCATATTCTACACCCCCAGCAAATTGTCGCTTTTCGCGGCCCAAGCAGCAGTCGCAATGATAAATTCATGAATATTACGGGGATATATCGCAAAAAAAAGCTGATCAAATCCGAAATTACCGGTCCTTGTCAATTTGTGGCCGCCCTGCCTCCCGGATTCACCATGAAGGAAGTTGAATTGAGTGAGAATAGCGATCTGCTGTACGACTTCCGCCACCTTTTTTTCTATTCCGATGGCGTAACGATGCATACCAAGATTCAGAAAATCAAAAACATGCTGATCACCCGGGACGCAGTCAAAATGAAATTTTCCGGCGAAGGCAAAATCGGATTGCTCACACAAGGTCAGGTCTGCCAGCAGGAACTGCACCCTACTGCACCCCTCTACGTGGATGCGGGCAGTATTATCGCTTATCCCGAGAACGCGCAGCTTGAACTTACCGTGTACGGGAACCACCTTGCCAGCCAGCATATGAATTATCATTGGAAGATGACGGGCCATGGCTCGGTACTCTTTCAGGCTGGCCGTGAAAATCATCGACTGGAACAGGATATGAACGATGAAGGCTTATTTAAGCGAATATTGAAGGAAGTCATTCCTTTTGGAAATGTATTAATTAAATAAGTGCAGATATGCTCACCATAATAAAATTGTGTTATACTGTACCGGACAATTGAAGAAGAAAATCCATGCCTGTGGCATGGGAGAGGTTCGCGAACTCCCTCTATAAGACTCGACCTTCATTAAGGTTAATATGGTCTTGCGTACATTTTAGGTAACAACGTACGTAAAAAACTAAGGACACTAGATCGTGCCTGCTTTTTTGAAGCAGTCTACGAGAAGGTGTGTTTTTTGATGGATGCCAGTTCATGAACTTCTCTGTTCTTCCGACACTCTGTGCCTATGCGCATGGATTGATCTTAAGAAGATGGAGAGGTTTTTTTATGTTGAACGAAGAAAAAGCAGTCGTTGTATTCAGCGGCGGTCAGGACAGTACAACTTGTTTGTTCTGGGCCAAACAGCAATTCGCCGAGGTTGAGGTGGTTACCTTCGATTACGGACAGCGCCACAAGCTGGAGATTGAATGCGCTGCAGAGATCGCTCGCGATCTGGGTGTGCAGCAAACGGTACTGGACATGAGCTTGTTAAACCAACTCGCTCCCAATGCACTCACCCGTACAGATGTGGAGATTACGCATGAAGAAGGAGAACTGCCGAGTACGTTTGTCGATGGGCGGAATCTGCTGTTCCTTAGTTTTGCGGCCATTATGGCGAAGCAAAAAGGGGCTCGGCACCTCGTCACAGGTGTATGCGAAACGGATTTCAGCGGTTACCCGGATTGTCGGGATTCATTTGTGAAATCGATGAATGTTACGCTGAACCTATCCATGGACTACCCATTTGTCATTCACACCCCTCTGATGTGGCTTGACAAAGCCCAGACGTGGAAAATGGCGGATGATCTCAGTGCCTTCGATTATGTACGTGAACGTACACTAACCTGTTATAACGGGATTATCGGCGATGGCTGCGGTGAATGTCCTGCCTGCAAACTGCGCAAAGCCGGACTGGATCGCTATCTGGAGCAACGCACCGATTCTGCTTCTGTTGGAATTGTAGGAGCGCACGTATGATGAGAGAGCCAGGAACCTTCCGTATTGTGGAGCGATTGCAGCGGATTGGAGAAGATATCCTTCCTGCACAGCTTCGCTATCATCGCAAACGCGTGCTTGTGAGCAAGGAGTTTACGTTTGACGCGGCACATCACCTGCATTGTTATGAAGGCAAGTGCAAGAACTTGCACGGGCATACCTATAAAGTTGTTTTTGGCATTAGCGGTTATCCGGGTGAGACCGGGCTTACAGTTGATTTTGGACATATCAAAGAGATATGGAAAACACAAATTGAAGGGTATCTGGATCATCAGTATTTGAACGAAACCCTTCCCCTCATGAACACAACGGCTGAAAATATGGTCGTTTGGTTGTATGAACAGATGGAACATGCCTTGCAGACCGAACCTTATGCTGCACTGACCGAGGGTGGTCGAACGGAGTTTGTCCGCTTATACGAGACGCCAACCAGCTACGCCGAGGCAAGACGGGAGTGGATGATCGATGAGTAGTGTAGAACTAAGCAATCTCACAACGTCGACCCGTACCGATGGAACCAATGCTGCTTCTGCGGTGGAATTGGCTGACAACAAGCTTCCTCACGGACAAGACGGAAACAAAGAGGCTCGTATTCCTGTGATGGAGATCTTTGGCCCGACGGTTCAAGGTGAAGGCATGGTCATTGGGCAGAAAACGATGTTCGTCCGCACCGCGGGCTGCGATTATCGCTGCTCCTGGTGCGACTCGGCTTTTACTTGGGACGGCAGCGGCAAGGATCTGATCCGGATGATTACACCGGAGGAGGTGTGGAACGAGCTGCGCCGCGTTGGCGGCTCACGCTTCTCCCATGTGACGATTTCCGGCGGCAACCCTGCCCTGCTCGCTTCGCTGGGCGGATTGGTTACCTTACTGCGGGAGAACGGCATCCGCACCGCGGTAGAAACACAGGGCTCCCGGTGGCAGCCTTGGCTGGCGGACATTGACGAAGTCACCGTCTCTCCCAAGCCTCCCAGCTCAGGCATGAACACCGACTGGGCTGTGCTGGATGATCTGATCCACCGACTGGCTGCTGGCCCGGTGGAACGAAGCCATAGTCTGAAGATCGTGATCTTCGATGAGACAGATCTGGATTATGCCCGCCGTGTGCATGCACGGTATCCAGGCTCAGATTTATTTTTGCAGACCGGGAACCCGGATGTCACTTCTGCCGATACGCCAGATCTGGCGTCTTCATTGCTTGCCCGTTACGAGTGGCTGATTGATCAAGTTAGCGCATCGGATGATCTGAACGACGTTCGTGTGCTGCCACAGCTGCATACTTTGGTGTGGGGCAACAAACGCGGCGTCTGATGGATTTTATGGGTGGAATGGGCGGCATGATGTAATTTGAGAACATACAAAGGCTATGAAGGGCCTATCATATATACCGGTAAGCTTCGTGCGTCGCCGGAAATAAGGAGCGTTTACGAACCGATGAGACAACCTGATGAAATGGAAGATTTGACGCTGCTCGGCAACCAGGGCGTAAAATATACGTTTGAATATGATCCAGGCATTCTGGAAAATTTCGATAACAAGCACCCGTACCGTGATTATTTTGTCAAATTCAACTGCCCGGAGTTCACCAGCCTGTGCCCGATTACGGGGCAGCCGGACTTTGCAACCATTTATATCAGCTACATCCCTGATGTAAAAATGGTAGAGAGCAAGTCACTTAAGCTGTATCTGTTCAGCTTCCGCAACCATGGAGATTTCCACGAGGATTGTGTAAACATCATTATGAACGACTTGATTAAGCTGATGGACCCGCGCTACATTGAAGTGTGGGGCAAATTTACGCCGCGCGGCGGCATCTCCATCGACCCGTACACGAACTATGGCAAGCCGGGTACGAAGTACGAGCAGATGGCCGAGCACCGCATGATGAATCATGATATGTATCCGGAGACGATTGATAATCGTTAAATTGGCAGTTACATCAGTTAGGGTAGATATAAAAATAAAATCATAGAGCGCACAAAAGCCGAACTCTTCTATCTGAAGAAATTCGGCTTTTGTTTTTAGTATAGTCAGAAAAGTCATGACTGCCATAAATAGAATGGTCATCGCCAAATTGCGTTTGGCAAGAACATATGGTGATAGCGATTTCATAGTGATCAGTCCTTTATCATTTCTGATTTAGTAGAACTTTAATAGTGGAACCAGTAGAGTATATCAAGATTTTACATTATATAGAGTATGTTAATTTCTTCTGTTCCCCTTGTCGCCCCTGCAAATCTGTCCTATTATGTAACAATATGCTTAGGCACATCACATCATCAGGCGCTGATCCCTCGTGACCGCGACCAAAGGAGAACTGTACATGTCCATGCAAAATTCATTACCCAAAGACGCCGCTGCGCGTTCGAAAGCTCCACCCGGATTGGATGCCCAAGGTACCGTTTATCGGATCTTAATTGCCATCAGTCTGGTTCATTTGTTCAACGACTCGATTCAGTCAGTCATTCCAGCTATTTTTCCAATTCTAAAAGACTCCATGCATCTTACATATACGCAGATCGGATGGATTTCGTTCGCTATTAACTTTACTGCGTCCATCATGCAGCCGGTTGTAGGCTGGTTTGCCGATAAAAAACCGACGCCTTCCATCCTGCCCATCGGCATGGGCTTTACGTTTACGGGCATGCTGCTGCTTGCCTTCGCCGATAGTTATATGGCCGTTCTGATCTCCGTTATCTTTGTTGGTCTGGGCTCGGCGGCGTTTCATCCAGAGGGTTCAAGGGTATCTCATATGGCCTCAGGGCCTCGTCGAGGTCTGGCTCAGTCCATCTTCCAGGTCGGTGGTAACGCCGGGCAGTCTCTGGCTCCATTGCTCACCCGATGGATTTTCATCCCATTTGGGTTGTTCGGTGCCATCGGATTCACAGGGATTGCTGCTGCGGGGATCGCGGTCCAAATCTATATCGCTCGCTGGTATGGACGTATGCTGCAATCGGGAGGGTATTTGCGCAGACAGGCGGCAGCCCGTCGTACACCCAATCCGGCATTGCGTAAAAAGATTGCTGCTGCCATAACCATTTTGATCCTGCTCGTCTTTGTCCGTTCGTGGTATGTCGCTTCGATCGGCAGCTTCTATGCGTTTAACCTGAAGGATACCTTCAACTTGTCCACAGAAGACGCACAGATCTATATCTTCCTGTTCCTGGCTGCCGGGGCACTGGGTACGTTCTTTGGTGGTCCACTGGCGGATCGCTTCGGCAAACGTAACATGATCTTCCTGTCGATGGCCGGAGCCGCTCCACTGGCCCTGCTGCTGCCTTACGCCAATCTGTTCTGGACAGCCGTGTTGCTGAGTATTATTGGGTTTATTATGTTGTCCAGCTTCTCAGTGACCGTTGTGTATGCACAAATGCTGATTCCAGGCAAAATCGGCACCGTCTCTGGTCTGATTACTGGCCTGGCATTTGGTATGGGCGGTCTGGGTGCACTCGTGCTGGGGAACTGGATCGACGTGTTCGGTGTATCTCCAGTCATGCAAATGTGCAGCTTCCTGCCACTGATCGGTATCTTCACCTTCCTGCTTCCATCGGATAAGCTGCTGAACCGCTGGGCGGAAGAGAACGGTAGCGAAGAATAATTGTTTTTTAAATGGATCAGATTTAATGAGATCAGTTCAAAAGATCAGTTTCAACAAAATAAACTGCAATGCTCAATGAAGCGAAATAGAGTTGTTAAACCAGCCGCGTGAAGCGTAACGTCAGGTGGTTAACCAACCTCGCTGTTGTGTAACCGGGGTAAAGCCTTGTACCACTAGGCTTTATCCCGGTTTTGTTTTGTCAGCGTTAGCGTCATGGACATCATTGCGAAAGGCGTTGAAGAATCAGCCGCTTTTTATATAACATCTTCCCCGCTTCGGCAACATCACGAATCGTATTTTTGTTACTCACCGAACCAAATACCATGCCGGCAATCGGAATGAGCTGGAACAGCTTTTTCCAGCCAAACGATTCACTGTAGGAATTAAAAACCTCCCGCCAGCCCTGCATCTGAGAGATAACCTCTACCTGCTTGTCCGGATTATCGTAATCAGAAAGTTCATCAATAATCGCTTTCTTACCCACAATATCGGCAGAGGAGAATTGCAGACATTTGACGATAAATATACGCTCTTGAGGCTCGTCGGGATCATATCCATAGCATAGCGCCATCTCCTGCAGCACCTTTAGGGAGAGTCCCATCACGATCGGTATATCTGCTGCAATGGTTACAATGCCGCCAATACCTGTTGCAGCGCCTTGTGCGGCAGCAAACTTGGTTCGACTATCCGTAATGCGATCAGCAGTGCGATCCAGCACGTCAAGGGGCAAGCCTTCCACGCTGTGGATCTTCGCCGTATCTTCTGCTTCTACATCCTGTTCCATGTGATCATGTTCTTCCTTCATGGTATAACCCGATCTGGTGGCTTCCTCTTGAAGCAGCTTGGCCACTTTCTTTTTCTGAACGAGAAATTTCCCGCCATTCTGCACATACTGACCAACTTCGTTCAGCGAGTCTCCAATCTTCTGTTTCAGCGCTTTAGGCATCACTTTATCCAGCATGGCAAATGGCAAACGACCAATTTTGTCCCAAATAAACAAGTCCTTCTGCCCTTTTTCCCATTTTAAAATCTGTTCCAGCTCCCGGTCCAATGTCTCGCGTGAATCCATATATGGCCTCCTAAGTTATGTGTATAGTGAATTGTATACTCCTCATACGCAGAGTTCGGGGGATGGTTGCTTCGATGTAAATGTAGATGTAAATCTAAGATACTCATCCTCATGGCTTCATACACAATGTGTGCATAAATAAGAGCCCTTAATCAGCGTTATTCGCTAACTAAGGGCTCTTCCTATCCAAAACTTCCATTCCTTATTTTGCTTCCGCCGCAGCCTTCCCATCTGGAACAGGGACTCCAAAATCAGGTGTGCCATCTTCGTTCCAGTGAATCACCTGCGCGCGGGCATGACGGTTTGGATCATAAAGAGGGTCTCCCTCGATGTCCTTGTAGTTTCGTGCGTGATAGATCAGAATATCCGTTTTACCATCCGGTGATACTGTGAAGCTGTTATGACCCGGACCATACTGGTCGTTTGCCTCACACGTCTGGAATACCGGTTTAGGCGATTTTACCCAGCTCGCTGGATCAAGCAGGTCGGCATCTTCATCCGCAGTGAGCAAACCCATACAATAATTATAGTCGGTCGCACTCGCAGAGTAGCCAATGAAAATTCGCCCATTGCGGTGCAGTACTGCTGCCCCTTCATTCACCTTGAAGCCGATGATCTCCCAATCGTACTCGGGTGTAGCGATCATGACCTGTTCTCCACGCAGCGTCCACGGATTTTCCATTTCGGAAATGTACAGGTTGGAGTTACCGACAATGTCCGGATCTTTCTGCGCCCAGACCAGATAGCGGATTCCTTTATGCTCAAAGGTCGTTGCATCCAATGCAAACGTCTCCCAGCGCGTTCGAATCTGTCCTTTCTCTACCCACTCACCGTCCAGTGGATTCGCAGAATCGTTCTCCAATACATACATCCGGTGGTCGAAAAGACCCTCATTCGTCTCGCTCGTATGGGCTGCTGCATAATATATGTACCATTTCCCATCGATAAAATGAATTTCAGGTGCCCATATATTGGCACTCATTGGTCCTGTATCATGTTTGTGCCATGCCGTTACCGGCTCGGCATTCTTCAACTCTTCCAGGGTTAATGCACGCCGAATCTCAATCCGGTCAAAGGCTGGAACGGAAGCCGAGAAATAATAATATCCGTCTGTGTGACGGTACACCCACGGATCAGCACGCTGCTCCAGAATGGGATTGGTAAATGTAATGGAATCAGTCATGGGAATGCTCCCCTTTCAAATGTGTGTATGGCTCGGAGTAATTATTTTGTAAACGCTGATGGAAAAAGAGCAAAGAACCTTTGATGGTGCACCGCAGACGCTCCGGGGGTGGCAGGGCCTTGTTGCTCTCTTGTCCTCCGATTTCTTCTTTCCACCGCTCCTAGCGGTTGAAATCGGATGCCAAAGTCGCTCCTTCGGCTCCTTCCTCCCCCTTCGCTGCTTGTGCAACTTCAAAGCGCACAGCTTCGCTCTTTCCACGCTCGCTGTACCAAATCTAACTCCGAGCCATTGGTTGTGGCTCTGTATATGTGGTGTCGCCCGCTTCGCTCAGGCGACTCTCCCCACACTAAATGCATGGCTGGCCGCTTTTTTAGGCCAGCTCTTGGTGCACCGCGGTCGCTCCGGGGGTGGTAGGGCCTTGTTGCTCTCTTGTCCTCCGATTTCTTCTTTCCACCGCTCTTGGCGGTTGAAATCGGATGCTAAAGTCGCTCCTTCGGCTCCTTCCTCCCCCTTCGCTGCTTGTGCACCCTTTCAAAGCGTATAGCTTCGCTCTTTCTACGCTCGCTGTACCAAAACCAACTCCGAGCCATAGGTGTGGCTCTGTATCTATGGGGTCGACCGCTTTGCTTGGTCGACTCCACATAACCTCGAGCCATGTCTATGGCTACCTATTCCGCCGCCTTGAGCTGCTTGCCCCAGACGGCAATGCCGCGGTCGTTCAGGCCCGTTACTACAAGTGCTGGCTGGCTTCGCTCCCAGTCCCAGGATGGAAGGAGCTTCAACTCTTCTGTAGAAGCTCCGCCCCACGGGCTTTCTGTCCACTCCAGCGTCAGTGTTTGTTTACCGTCAAACGTCCATTTGCCTGCACCGTTTTCGCTTTTTGCTTTGCCGTTGGCTTGCAGGGTGTAGGGCACTGCCTGCACCTGTCCGTCCACCGACGGGTCAACAGCCAGGCCTTCCCACTCCCCGGCGATCATCGACTTCGGAATGTCCTGTGCGTACTCACCTGCATAACGTTCTGGTGACACAACAGGCCAGCCGTCCTTGGTCCACAGCATTTTACGGACATGCAGATACGGCCAGTTTTTATCCGTCTCACCTCTCGCATGATGCACAATATAATAATCGTCGCCATCCTTAAGGACTGAGTTATGTCCAGGTGCAACCCAGCCCTCACCTTCGGTGAAGCGGTAGCCACCCAGAATTTTGGTTCCGACTTCATATTGAGGCAGGTGCTCCGTATCCAGCATGTTCATGCCATTTACATCCGTGTAGGGGCCTGTTATGGAATCGGCACGGGCTACACGCACATTATAATCTTCGAATAAGGAATCATAGGAGACGAATAGATAATACTTTTTGAACTCCGGGTTATACACGATATACGGACCCTCCACTGCACCTTCTTCCGTAGCACGATCACGGGCGGCAATGCGGGTTCCATAGCCCTCTTCCTTGAACTTTCCGGTTTGCGGATCGAGAGGTGCAATGTATATTCCGTCAAAAAAGGAACCGTATACCATCCATGAATTGCCTTCGGCATCCACTACCGGATTGGCATCAATGGCATTCAACTTATCCTTTTCATTCTCGGAAGTTTTAACAACCAGCCCTTCATCTGTCCAAGGTCCTTCCGGAGACGCAGAGGTCTGCAAACCGATGGCCGAACGCGTACTGCCAAAGGTCGAAGCCGAATAATACATTCGGTAGGTATCGCCAACCTGAATCACATCCGGTGCCCATAGATTTACCGCACCTGTCCAATCGAGCGCTTCCTTCGGAATATCTGGTAACGCTTGACCTACCCATGTCCAGTTAATTAGATCATCCGATTTGCGAACCATCACGCCGGGTTTCGCTTCTCCCGCTACCCGAACGTCGGTCGAATAGACGTAGTATCCCTGATCTGTTTTGATAATGGCCGGATCATGTGCATTGTTCACCGTCCAACGGGATTCGTCGTCCAGAATGGAGGTGTCATACAATTGAGTATCTTGAGGAACATCAGGAAAAACAGGCGGAGACACTACTTCCCCTGCCCCGTCTCCAGAACAGCCTGTAGCCCCAATCAAAAACAGCAGCAGCATGGAAGCAACCACTCCTTTACCTGAATTTGTCCACCTGCGGAATGTTCTCCGCTGATTCATCCTTTCACTCCAGAGATCGCTACCGATTCAATAATCTGTTTCTGGAAGATCAGGAAGATGATCAATACCGGAAGCAATGCAACGATGGATGCTGCCATAATAAGCGGGTAATCCGTCTGTATCGCATACGTGGCATTGAAGTTCGCAATGACGAGCTGCAAGGTCTGCTTCTCCGGTGAATTCAGATAAATAATCGGTGCCAGATAATCGTTCCAGATGCCCATAAACCATAAAATCAACTGTGCAGCTATCGCAGGCTTAATGAGCGGGAACGTAATGCTGGAGTACAGTCGGAAATAGGAACTGCCATCGATTTTGGCTGCTTCAATAATCGCATCAGGCACACTGAGCAGATATTGACGAAGGAAAAAGATCATGACCACGTTGCCGAACAATCCAGGAACAATGAGTGGCAACAGTGTGTCCACCCAGCCCAGCTTCGAGAACATGATGAATTGCGGAATCATGACTGTCGGATACGGAATCATCATCGATGCGAGCAGAGCAAGAAACAGTTTGTTTTTATGCGGGAATCTCAATTTGGCAAAAGCAAAGGCGGCGATACTGGACGTAAACGTCCCGACAATCGTCACACTCAGCGCAACGATCAAACTGTTTTTGATCCCGCTGAGCAGCGGACCCGCTTCCCAGATTTCTTTATATTTGCCGAACTGAATAATCTCCGGAATCCATACGGGCGGCAGGGCAAATACATCCTGCTTTTCCTTCACCGAAGTGGATAACATCCAGATCAGCGGTGCAATCATGGCAATGGCCCCAATCGCCAGAACAATGAAGATGATCGAGTTGGTCAGTTTTCTCTTTTGACTATAAGACATATCCGTTCACTCCTTTCCTTGTCCTCAATCCCCATCAAAGGCTGATTTTTCATTCATTTTGAATTGCACGAGTGTGATGACAAAAATGAATACGCCGAGAATCATTGCCATGGCTGACGCATAACCCATTTGCAGGTTACTAAAGGCCTTTTGCCAGATATAAAAGACAATGGAGGCTGATGAGTATTCAGGGCCGCCAGTAGGCGTCATAATGTTCATCTCGGTAAAAATCTGCGAACCGCCAATAATGTTTGTGACGACGAGGAAAAACGTAACAGGCTTCACCATCGGCCAGGTGATATTGCGGAAAATCTGGAACCCATTCGCTCCGTCGAGCTCAGCCGCTTCATAATATGTACGCGAAACGCTTTGCAAGGCGGCCAGATAGAGCAGCATTGTGTAACCGAGCCCCTTCCATACGGCCATAATAATCAGGGCAGGTTTCACCGTTTCTTTATTGGCGAGCCAGTTGGGCCCTTCAATCCCGAATAGATCAAGGAATTGGTTCACCAAACCATAATCCCCGTTGTACGCCCAGTTCCACATGATGGAAACCGCAGCCAGGGAAGAAATAACCGGAATATAGTAAATTACACGGAAGGTAGTTGTGCCCGGAATTTTACGATTTAGCCCCATCGCCAGCAGCAGCGCCAGCAAGAGACCGATCGGAATGCCAAGCATGAGATAGAATGTATTAAACATCGCTTTGTAAAATAGGTCATCGGTAAGCAGGTCCTTAAAGTTGGCCAAACCAATAAAATTCATCTGTCCCAGTCCATCCCAGTCTGTAAACGAACCATATAGGGAGTAGAGAAAAGGGAACATGACAAAGATCAGCAGCCCAAGAACCGGAGGCAAAATGAACAAGTAACCGTACAGCATCTCTTTGCGATACAATTTCGATTTTGTAACCACGGCAGTCACCCCTGTTTCTAGTATCAGTTCAGCATGTGGCATCATTCGATTGAAACGATCCGATCAATTGATGCCACATACCCGCATGGAATCATCCAATAATAACGATGCCAGCAGCATGATCACAGACCGCTGGCATCGCCTTTTCATCTATTATTTCTGTGATTTCTTCTCTTGCTCTACTGCTTTGTCCAGCAGCTTCTGCATTTTTGGCTGCTGCTGCTTTACATAGTCTGCGGCTGTAATCTTGCCGTCCAATACCGGCTGAATGTCGGTGAAGAACAGGTCATACCATTCCGCATTGTACGTGTAGTTACCTGGCAGAGCACGGCCGTAATCTTTTACGATATCAATGAACTCCTGTTTGTTAGCAGGTTTCGTTGAAGTATCTTTGGCCCATTCGTCAGCCATATCGAGCAGGTTCGGAATTTGTACTTTGGCATCCACCAACTGCTGCATGCCTTCCTTGGAAGCCGTGAGGTAATTCACCAATGCTGCGGCTTCTTCCGGGTATTTCGTTTTAGCAGACACCCCGATACCGAGGGAGCCGATCCACGTTGCGGACTTTCCGGTAGAGCCCGCTGGGAAAGGAAGCAAATCATAATCGAAAGGCAGTTTCTCGAAGGTACTCATATCCCATGGGCCTACAGGGAAGAAAGCCATTTCCCCTTTCATCCAGCGTTGGTACGTATCCAATGTTTGCGCTTCCTCAATGGAAGGCGTGATTTTATATTTGTTTTGCATGTCGGCAAAGAATTGTAACGCTTCAGCAAACTTGGGATCATCAATCGTCACTTTTGTTTTGCTTGCATCCAGCCAGTCTGCACCATTGCTCCAGACAAAGGATTGCAAGGCCCACTGTACGTTAAAGCCTGTACCGAACACGTCCGGTTTGCCGTCGCCATTCGTATCCTTGGTCGCTTGCTGATTGACCTTGATGAATTCTTCCCAGGTATAAGGTTTGTCTTTATCAGGGAATGGAATGCCTTCTTTTTCAAATAACGTCTTGTTATATCCGAGTGCAAACGGACCCAAATCTTTCGGCATGCCGTAGATATCACCCTGACCTGCCATTTTTCCATCATAGCGGTACAGGTCGACACCGTATTTCCAGATGTTGTCCAGATCCACATCCGCATTGTTTTCAACGTAAGGTGTCAGATTCATCAACACTTTGCTGTTCACGTAGGCTTTCACATCGCCAGGGTTAATATAGAATACGTCTGGCAAGCTGTTGCCTGTGATGGCAGCTCTCAATTTTGTCGCGTATTGATCCGCAGCTGTTACGATAATTTTGACTTTGACACCGGGATGCTCTTCTTCATATTTTTTAACAACGGCTTGATAAGCCTTCTGTTCATCCGTGCCACCCCGGAACATAAACGTCAGTTCCTTGTCCCCACTTGAACCACTGCTGCCACCACAGCCTGCAAACACAATTGCGCTCACAAGCATAAGAAGCATGATCGTAACCAACCTCTTTTTCTTTACCATCTGAACCCCTCCTGATCTGGATTTGTAAACGTATTCAATTAGCTGAAATAAGATTTCTGTTGTTAAATTTATCAAACCCAGATCACTTTAGTCAATACTTTATTAAAACATTTTATGTTTATATAAAATAAACTAGTACGTTGGCCATCCGCTGGAATCCCACAGCAAGTCGTTGATTAACAATTTTGGATTGCCGTTATCGTCAGCATCATAGGCATGGCGTGCAATGACGTTACCGTTATACACATCCTGGCCGCCCGGTCCCTTCCACTTGACATTCCCTGAATCCAACAGGGTTCCGCCGCCATTCAACATGTTCACACCGTTTTTGTCCACATACGGACCTGTAATACTCGTTGAACGACCATAGACCATTTTGTACGTGCTGTTCACCCCCTGGCAGCAGGAATCAATGGAGGCAAACAAGTAATAATAACCATTCCGGTACACAATACTCGGTGCTTCAATGGCCCCACCATTGTTCGGACGTGCCGCAATAGAGGATATGCTTCCGGTAGGTTTCATCGTGGATTTATCAAGCTTCACAATCTTCAGACCGCTCCAGAAAGAACCGAAAGCAAGCCATGGGTTGCCAGAAGCATCGATGACCAGATTCGGATCAATAGCGTTATAATCGTTAGCAGATGTGGTTTGAAGCACTACCCCCTCATCCTTCCACGAACCTGCTCCAATGCTGGTTGCAGACGCAAGCCCGATCGCCGATCTGTTGGAGCCAAAGGTAGAGATGGAATAATACAGCCACACTTTGCCGTTGTACTGCTCAACGTCTGGTGCCCATACATCCAGGCCGCTCTGACCCGGAACGGCAGTGGCCCACCAGGAGGGCTTGCTCAGAAAAATCTGCGGAACGCGGTACCATGAGGACCCGTTATCCGATTTCAGCACCTGAATGCCCGCACCCGTTGAAAAGGTATACCATGAGCTTCCCTCTTTGATAATGGATGGATCGTGGACGGCAATATCTCCGCTCAGATTCCAGAATGCTGCAAATGCCCGAGACTGACCCGCCAATAGCAGCACAAGTACAAGCAGTGCAGGTAACGCCCAACGTTTCTTCCTGAATCCTGTCAATCCTTTGAACTTTTCCAAACTGAATTCCACCTCTCCTGATCAAATCGTTAATTTGGTTCATGAAGTATTAAATCAATTTAGGTATACTAGGATTATAAAAGCGGTTACATTACAATTCAATGGTATATTTCAAATATATATAAATTGATTCACACTATTTTTTAGATTATTAATTCATCCATATGTGATTTATACTTACATTTTTGTTATATAAACAGGGCATTTGGCATCCTTTTCTCTGCCCTTCCCTTCCTTCAACGAATCATTTATAATTATCTAAAACAAACCATATAAATGTGCAGAAGCCTGGATCAGAAGGGCTTCGTTCAGAACGTGGAAAGGAAACCCACTTATGATTTATATTAAAGATCTGATGTCTGGCGTTAATATATTCAAGGCACTCAGTTCGGAAATTCGGATCCAGATCATTGAGTTGCTTGCCAAGAACCAGAGTCTTAACCTCAATGATCTCGCGACCAAACTGGGGCTCAGCAATGGCGCCATTACAATGCATATTAAGAAATTGGAAGAAAGCGGCCTGATTGAAATTAACACCGCAGTCGGCAAACACGGAATACAGAAGATTTGTTATCTGAATGAGGAAAAACTGATGGTTGATCTGCGTTCTCAGGAGATCAGCAATCGTTATGAAGTTGAAATTCAGGTGGGACACTACAGTGATTATCAGGCAGCTCCCACTTGCGGACTCGCCACCCGGGACAGCATTGTTGGGGAATTTGATGATCCGCGGTATTTTGCGGACCCGTTGCGAATTGATGCTGAGATGATTTGGCTGGCTGAGGGTTATCTGGAATACCGGATTCCGAACTATCTCAAGCCTAATCAATCGTTTAGCGAGATCCAGCTATCCATGGAGTTGGGCTCAGAAGCACCGGGTTATTGCGATAACTACCCTTCGGATATTTATTTCTACGTCAATGGAATTGAGATTGGGTGCTGGACAAGTCCAGGGGATTTCGGTAATACACGCGGTACATTCAATCCAGACTGGTGGCCACCGCATCTGAATCAATACGGAATGCTGAAGCTGATTCGTATTACTCAGGAAGGTAGCTATATCGACGGTTGCCGTATCTCGGATGTAACCCTGAACGAGATCGGCCTGGATTACAAAAGCGATATCCACTTTCGGATTGCTGTAACGGACGGACCGGTGAACAAACGGGGATTGACGATCTTCGGCAAGCATTTCGGCAACTATGGACAGGGTCTGCTCGCCCGTGTGCTCTATAATGTGCAAGAGGAATAGGCTCCTTCTTCTCAGCTAAGTCATACGACAAGAAAACAACCAATCGCCGCCAATGGTCACACTTGGCGGCGATTATCTATTTCTGCACTTTTTTTTCATAGAGTACTTACCTTGAGGTAAGTACATGAACTAAAAGTGCATACTTACATCATGACGAACCTCCCTTTATACTCAAGAAATACTAGAGCTCAGGGAGGAATAATCATTGAAAACCCTTGTTATCGTCACACACCCAAGCATACAAACATCTGTCATTAATAAACGGTGGGCAACCGAACTTCAGAAATACCCGGAAAAGTACACCGTACATGAACTATATAAAGTTTATCCAGATGGAAACATAAACGTGGAGAAAGAACAGCAGCTCATTGAATCGCATGATCGCCTTGTCCTGCAATTTCCGTTCTATTGGTTTAGCAGCCCACCTCTTCTTAAACAATGGCTGGATGAAGTTTTTACTTACGGCTGGGCTTATGGCTCTATGGGAGACAAACTACAGCAACGCAAAGTTGCCTTAGCCGTATCCGCCGGAATCAAAGAGGCGGATTACACGGAAGAGGGCAAATATCGCTATACCCTTGGACAACTATTATCTCCTTTTGAGACAACCATGCTATACTGCGATGCAGATTATCGATCATTCTTTGCCTTTTATGGAGCAGAACACGAGCCTGCGTCAAGTGAGTTGGAACAAAGTGTACAAGACTATTTGAATTTTATTGACAATCTGTAATCCTAATCACCAGGTCGTTGAGGAAGCACTATGCTTGTTCCGCATCTAGAGAAGTTGGCATAAAAAGAAAATAAAATGCATGGTCAATGGCTTGACCAGGAACGTCTTCTGGATGATTAAAGTGGCATTGAAACCACTGGAGATAAATTGCCTATAAATCTTGTAAATCAATCATTATAACAAAAGGATCTTCCATATCACGTATGGGAGATCCTTTTGTTGTTATAAAACGGCTGCACTAGCGTTGAACAGACTCCGGGTCAGATACCATATTGGCTTCTCCCCAATCACACATCATATGGAGCAGCGGCATCAGTGAACGCCCTCGCTCAGATAATGAATATTCAACTTTAGGCGGGATCTGGGGATATTCTTGACGTATCACCAAACCATCCTCCTCCATCTCTTTCAGCATAACGCTCAGGCTCTTAAAAGAAATGGTACCGATACTTCGCTTCAGCTCATTATGCCGCATTACCTTGTTTTCGGCCAACCAATACAAAATGACCATTTTATATTTACCACTAACCAGGGACAACGTATATCCAAAGCCGGTGTCTTTTAATGCCACGCCAGTCGGAACACAGGTTTCGCTCATAAGTTCCCCCTCCTTCTTTTGTTCATCGTACCATAGTGGAATGTTATAGAGACTGCCTGAACGTTTTGGGAGACATGCCATATGCCTTTCTGAACTGTCGGGTGAAATAATTGCTGTCGTTAAACCCGCATTCATAAGAAATTTCCGTGATGGACAGGTTCCCGTGTTTTAACAGATGACATGCCCTTTCCAGACGCAACTTCTGCAGATAGGAGATGGGCGTCATCCGATAATAAGATCTAAAGATCCGATTCAGATGCCTTATAGAAACATTCGACTTTCCTGCAATCTCTTCCAGGGACAGAGGTTCCAGATAATGATCCTCAATATAGGAAATGGCATTAGCCAAATGCATCAGATTATTGCCCTCTATCCCCTTCTCCTGTGTATCATAATGCCTCGACAAATAAACAACCATCTCCGTAAAACGGGAAATTAGCATGGTCTGATACCCTTGCTGCTTACTTTTATATTCCTCAATCATGACAGAAATCAGCGACTCCACGTACTCCAGATTGGGAATTGGCAACGCCATTTTACTCGGATAAGAGTGAATACTGCGATAATACGGCTCCAATACAAACAAAGCCTGAAAGCCTTTGGATTTTCTCAAATCCGGTCCTGCTGAGGCGAGCATTTCAGGTCTGAACATAATATTGCATATCTGAAAATCCTGAGGATCTCTGTAGGCATGCGGAGTGGAACCATTAATTACAAATACATTTCCCTTTTTAACAAAAAACGCCTCTGTATTGACAACATGTGTCGCATTGCCATTCAGGACAATGACAAGTTCCGAAAAATCCACATGCCTGTGAAGTTCGGTATCTTCGTCATGTCCTCCATATTGAATATAAAATGGGAACTCCGGATCGGCTGTAAACCAATTCAAATAGGCGTTGCTCAACAGTTCGCCCTCCATGGTTCATGCTGGGATGAATGTCTATATCATGCTACTCCTGGACCGAAAAATCAAGGTTTGCCGATCATAAGACCTCTATAATTCCTCATGTAGCCATGCAAATTCAGCACAGAAACGAGGGGTGTTATGGATCGTGAAAACACGATTATATGATTGATCTGTCGGATGCAGGGACTTTTTTAAAATTCATAATTGTAAACGCATTCAAGAAAATAATGAATAACAACAGGGGGTTAATATGATTCATACCATGAGAAAGATTGCAAAATACTCTGTGGTCCTCACAGTCTCATTAAGCTTGCTGGCAGGATGCAGTAGTGGCAGTGACAGTTTGGAAAGCAATGAAGGAAGTGACAGTGATACTTCACCGATGACGTTGACTTTCTTCGGAGCTGATTCCAACGCAAACTGGAATAAGATGCAGGATGATGTGGGTAAGGAGATAACCAAACAGACAGGAATTACACTTGATGCGGAATTTGCAGTGTCGGACCCTGCACAGAGACTGGCACTGATCGCGGCAAGTGGAGATTACCCGGATCTGATCAGTCCCAAAGGGGATTTGGACAAGTTGGTAGATGCAGGTGCCATGCTGGACCTTACCGATCTGATTGATCAGCATGCCCCAAACATCAAGAAGCTGTTCGGTGATCAAATCAAACGCTTGCGCTACAGTAACGATGACCCGTCCATCTATGTCATCCCTACTTACTCTGCCATAGATGGAGTCAACTTTGTGGCAGGCGCAGGTTTCGAGCTTCAGCATCGTGCTGTGAAGGAAGCCGGGTATCCACAGATCAATACACTCCAAGATTATGAAAATGTCATTCGATCCTATCTGGAGAAGCACCCTACCGATGAGAATGGCAACAAAAATATCGGTATGACATTGAACGCGGATGATTGGCACATCCAAATTACCGTGACGAACCCCGCAGCTGAGACCACGGGCAAATCGGGCGATGGAGAATACTACATTGATCCCAATACAAATGAAGCAACTTATCATTTCCGTACGGAAGGTGAGAAAGAGTATTTTCAGTGGCTTAACCATATGTATAATACCGGGTTGCTTGATCAGGAATCTTTTGTTCAGAAAAACGACCAATATCTGGCCAAAGTCGCTTCTGGTCGCGTCATTGGTCTGATCGATGCAGACTGGGGCTACTCCGATGGGGAGAAAGCACTGAAGGCTTCAGGAAAAAATGATCAGACTTATGGACATTATTCTGTCATGCTGTCCGACCAATACAAGGATAACCGCTACCAGTCCACAGGTTTCATGGCTGGCTGGGGAGTAGGCATAACGGAAAGTGCAGAAGATCCGGTCCGAGCCATTAAATTTCTGGATTTCCTCGCTTCTGAAGAAGGTCAGATCCTCAACTATTGGGGCCTGGAAGGCAAGCAATATACCGTTGAGGACGGTAAACGTGTTGTGCCTGCGGATGTGCAGCAGCGTATTATCAATGACAATATCGCTTTTACCAGAGAATCCGGCGTTGGACTCTACACCAATATCGGAGGGCATTACGGGGATGGCGTAAAAGACTCCACTGGCAATTATTATACCAAGAACTTCCCGGAACAGATTATTGAGAACTACACGGATGCTGAGAAAGAGACCCTCAAAGCTTATGATGCAGCGACCTGGATGGATCTGTTTCCGAATGAGAAGGATTTCCCGGTAAAACCGTGGGGAGCGGTATGGAACATCTCCGTACCAAGTGATGATGAAATCAACATTATAGCCAACAAGGTGAAGGATATTACATGGAAGCAGATTCCACAGGCCGTGATGGCCAAACCGGAAGAATTCGATGCGATCTGGAATGATTATCAGCAGAAGCTCATAGATGCAGGAGTCGAAAAAATGGAACAGGGATTCACCAAATACGTCCAGGATCGGGTTAAACTCTGGAACGAATAGGAGCACAACATGATGAACTACACCAATCCCGTGATTTCGGGCTTTTATCCTGACCCCAGCATCTGTCGGGTAGACGACGATTATTACCTCGTAACCAGTACATTTGAATATTTCCCGGGGGTGCCGATTTTTCACAGCAAAGATCTCGTGAATTGGCGCCAGATCGGCCATGTTCTCACGTCTGCCGAGCAGCTCCCACTCGCCAATGCGGGCAGCTCCGGCGGCATATATGCGCCGACTCTCCGCCATCATGATGGCTGGTTTTATATGACAACGACCAATGTAAGCGGGGGTGGTAACTTCTATGTACGAAGCAGAGCGGCTGAAGGACCTTGGTCCGATCCCATTTTTGTTGCCCAAGACGGTATAGATCCCTCCCTACTCTTTGATAAGGATGGTCGGATATACTTTCAAACCGCTTGTAATGGTGATGAAGGCGAAGGAATCTATCAATGTGAGATCGACATCTCGACAGGTCAGAAGCTGACAGAAAGCCAATTCATCTGGAGTGGAACCGGCGGTGCTGCACCTGAGGCCCCTCACTTGTACAAAATCAATAACTTCTATTATCTAATGATTGCCGAAGGGGGAACCGAGTACGGGCATATGGAAACCATTGCGCGAAGCACGAATCCATACGGACCATTCGATCCCTGTCCTCATAATCCCATCCTGTCCAATCGAAGCATAAAAAGCAGTATTCACGCCACTGGACATGCGGATCTGGTACAAGCACAGGATGGGAGCTGGTGGGCGGTATGCCTGGGAATTCGTCCTGCAGCCTACCCCATGCGTCATCATTTGGGTCGTGAGACATTTCTCGCACCAGTGACCTGGACGAGTGACGGATGGCCAATAATCGGTCATGACGGACATATTGAGCCCGTCATGGCCGGGCCGCAGCTGCCTGAGGTTCATTGGCCCCGCAAAGCAATCCGGGATGATTTCGATGTATCCACACTGGGCCTGGACTGGATCTTCCTGCGAAATCCGGCTCCTGGAAGTTGGTCACTCACAGAATACCCGGGTCATCTTGTTCTGCGTGGGAATCCTGTGACTCTCAATGACGGTCGCAATCCCGCCTTTGTAGGTCGTCGATTAAGCCATTTCTTATGCAACGTGGCTGCCAAACTGAACTTTGAGCCAATACATGATGGCGACGAAGCGGGATTGACCGTCTACATGAATGAGAAATACCATTATGATTTAGCCATAAAACGAATTAACGGCCAGAAAAAAATCATATTTCGGCGAACGATTGCTTCATTAAGAACAGAGGAGATTCAGGATTGTGAACCCGGCCCTGTCATATTACAAATCCAGGCCCAACGTGATCTTTTTACGTTCTCCATACAGCAAGGTTCAACAATTGGCACTGTACTTGGCTCTGGCGATACACATCTGCTCTCTACTGAAGTGGCGGGTGGCTTCACTGGGGTCATCCTTGCCATGTATGCCTATAGTCCATCGGGAGAAGGTGCGCCAAGCCAGTTCGATTGGTTTGATTATGAACCGTTGGATTAAATCATAGTGCGACCTTCGAATTTCAATGTAAAAACGTTGAATATCCTCCATTAAAATTATCCCCTTCAAGTCGATACTCTTTTGAAAAGCCTTGTGTGGTAACATAAGGAAAAGAGTTAACTTGAAGGGGATTTTGCTATGGTTATATACATCGATTCTTCCAAGAAACTTTCCGCACAACTCCTCTTAAATTTCAGAAAAGTCCATTGATTTATTAGAGAAGTTCTCCTAGTATTTTTAGTAGGACACCCAGAGCTCGACATCATAGCAATAGCTTTACTGTTTTTATGAGAGCGCTATCGCTGCAGCACTATAGAAAAACGGGAGGTTGCAGATATGAAATGGAATCACTTCAAGTCCAAGCTTCTGCTTAAGTACACACTATCCTATATCTCCATTTTCCTTATACCTCTTGTTATATTAACTATTATTATTTATCACAATGCTGTGGACACGCTCCGTTCAGAGATCGAACAAACCAATGTCAATCAGCTGACTCAAGCGAAAACGGTCATTGAACATCGCATTTCGCATCGCCTACGATGAGCAGCTAACCCGATATTGGACTCACCATCCCTATTATAGCCGGGAATCGATTAGTGCCTTGGTCAAATACAAAGCGACCAGTTCCATTATTGATGAGCTATTCCTGTTCTTCCGTGGAGATGATAGCATCTATTCGTCCCAGGGCTCTGAGAACCTGGATGTATTCACCGGTCGCTACAAATTTAACACCTGGAACGAAACGGACATGATCCGGGATTTGAATAATGTTCCGTTTCCCACGATACGACCAGCCGAGCAAGTCGTTCAAGGAACCAAAATACCCAATTCCATGCTGGCCTACCTTGTACCGATTGCGCCTAACAATACGCCCGCCCACGGCACGGTCATGTACCTGATTCATGAGTCCAATCTGACCGGATTGATTGATTCCATTCTCAGCGACTACCATGGGATGACTTATATTTTCGATAATTACGGGCAGGTACTGGCCGCCAACTATAAAGGGGAAACCATTACCGATCAGGAAGTCAAAGCTCTGTTTGCACTTGAGCCGGGAACGCACAGTCTCTCCTTAAACCAGGAACCGCATTCGGTTGTATCCGTCAAATCAGATGCTGGCTGGACTTATGTAACGGCTATGCCAAGCAATCAATTTTTTAGCCGTATTGTCCATATTCGTACCTTTATTGTTCTGGTTTTCTCCTTCGTTGTGGTGATGGGCACTTTCCTTGCCATCATGCTGGCACGAAGACAATACCATCCGATTTCAGACTTGATGGAGTTCATTCGGTTGAAAAATAATCCTGAACCTTCCACATCCAGCAACGAGCTGGAATGGATCAAGAAAACGCTGCATGATTACAGCCAGCGCGTAGATCTTCAGGAGCCCTACGCTCGTAATCATATACTGCTCATGTTACTGAAGCATGGTCATACCGGAGAAATCCCTTCCGAGTTTACGGACAATCTCGGCATCCGTTTTAATCGGTCCCATTATTTTGTCATGACCTTGGGCTGGGAAATGCACGCTTTTCCCATCGGTGATAACCCCGAACAACGTACAGTCATGCAGCTGATAAACGATATAGAACTGCCGGAGTTGTCTGCTTATGCTTACGGCGTGGAGCTTCCACAGCCAGACCAATTAGCCCTCATTGTCGGTTTTGATGCCGAAATCGGCCATCATGCCAGCTGGAGTAATCGTATGGAGTCTATTGTTGGATCACTGCAATCGATGGTGACAGAGCACGTCGGAGTCGCTCCGGCGATTGGTATCGGCAACAGCTACAGTTCTCCATTGCAGCTGAACCAATCCTACATCGAGGCATCGACCGCACTCGAAGCATCCATGCTGCACGGACAAGGCAGCAGTACCTTCTTCAACGCCCTTTCCGGTTCCGGTGCACAGGATTCGTCCTTCTGGGTTCCTAAGGATGTGCTGCTGAAGCTGGTTCAGAGCTTGAAACAGGGCAGCTACGATGTGGCGGTTCAGATGGTATCCACCGCGTTGAATACCCTGAAATCTGAAATGCCATCTGTACCGCTGCTGCGCTGCATCTGCTTCGACATTCTGAATACGATGCTCAAAACGGCCTCGGAGCTTGGCATTCATCACGTGGTTAATCAACTTCCACGGATTACTTCCTATGACTCGCTGGAGGATTTGGAGAAAAAACTGACTGGCCTTGCCGCCGAAATCTGCGCCCATGTCGAGGCGAAGAGCGAGACGGAAGAAAGCTCGCTGATGGATGAAATCGTTGCTTATATTGATGCCAATTACTCGGATTATGATCTCAGCCTGGGTACGATCTCGTCTAAATTCACGATCTCTTCATCGTATTTCAGCCGTTCATTTAAAGAGAAGATCGGCATGAACTTTACCCAATACATCTGGCAGAAACGGATGGATGAGGTCATCCGGCTGCTGCTGCATACAACTGATCCGTTAAAAGATATCATCACACGTGTCGGTTATCTGGACACACCGAACTTTATCCGCAAATTCAAGAAAGAGACGGGTTACACGCCCGGACAATACCGCAAAATGCACCGCCCCAATGGCTCCGCCGATTCCCCGGATGATGATGACGAGGAATGTATCGGATAAAGGCTTCGAATGACGTCTATATAAGGATTCACCGGATAACCGATTCACCGAATAAATAGAAACCTCCCCTTTACCGTATCGTTAAGGGGAGGTTTTCGTATTTTCAAGTTTACTTTTCGAGTGTTCCGAACGATCTCGTACGCCGAGTTTTCTTCTATTTTGCAGCCGAAATACCTTGAAGCCCTTGATGCATTGCACCGAGCAGACGGTGGGTCGGATCACAGCCATATTCCCAGAACATGATTCCGGCCAGGCCTTGATCCTTTACGTAATCACATTTGCACTGAATTGATTCCTCATCATCATAAGATATTAGACTGGACCCGTTAAACAGAAACGGTGCACACGCTTCATCATCCCAGTAACGGACGTAACCATTCTTGTTGATGTACTTTGCATCCAGCTCGGCAAAAGCCGGACCGTACCCGCCTGTACTGCCGGCCATTTGATGTAGGCCACGGTTCCGGTCAGGAACTTCAGTCCAGATCCGGGAGTAGAACGCAGCACCGATCACGATCTTCTCTTTCGGAACGCCGGCGCGAATGAAAAGGTTCACGGAAGCATCTGTACTAATTCGGAACAGATCTCCGGTTGGCGTATACAGATTCGTATGATGTCCGGTCAGAACCTGAAAACCGCCGCGCATATCATAGGTCATCAACTGCACAAAGTCCAAATACTTCTGCACCTCAGCCATTTCTGTACCGTCTACGTAGTATTGGTCAGCCCCTGCCGCAATCGTGAGCAGATAATGACGGCCATCCCGGGAGCCTTTGGCATCCATTGCCTCCCGGATCGTCTTGAGAAGCAAGGTGAAATTCCGTTTATCATCAGGACTCGAGGCGATGCCGGCTTCACCGTAACAAGGATACTCCCAGTCCAGATCGATTCCATCAAAAGGGTATTCCTCCAGTACCCTAACCGCCGATGCGGCCATGCTGTCCCTTCCGGCTTGGGTTGATGCGGCTTCAGAGAAACCGCCAGCGCTCCACCCCCCGACGGACAACAGCACCGTTAGATTCGGATGATCGCGCTTTATGTTCCGGATAACCTCACCGTGTTTCAAATGCTCGGTAGTAATTTCATCATTTTTGACATGACCGAAGGCTACGTTCAGATGTGTTAACTTCAACAGATCCTCATGCCTCATATCGGGAAGAACTGAATCGACGACATAACCTGCAGCAATATAGTTTGGCACCCTCTTCACTCCGATCCATTCAATGATTGAGATATTGCCGCAGCAATCTGCAAGGCTTCCTTCCCGGTACCAATCTTGTACCCGGAAGCCGAATAACGGACTTGATCCTGGCTATCCAGCACGAACAGATGTGGATAGCCAGCTTCGTGAGCTGCAGGATTTGGAATGAAACCGGATAAGGACGCATAGCTTGAATCCCTTACAAAAATCGTACGTACGGGCAGCTTCGGATAAGCAGCAGGGTCAAAGGAGGCGTTCCATTCCGTATCTCCGATCAGCAGCACGATGGGTAGACCCAGCTTATCCAGCGGCTCAGCCAGTTCGCCCAGCTCACGAATCAGATGCTTGGTCGGTTCCCGCTCGGGTTCAATCCAGGCAGCAATGGCACCCTCTGATCCCAGAAGAGCCTCCAGTACCACCTCTGAACCATCCAGACGGGTCAGTACATTGCCGGGTGCCAGTTTGCCCAACACGGGGATGTCTACCACCGTCTCGCGATAAGTTAATACCACCTCCGTAGTGTCTCCGGCACGCACGGTAAAGTAGATGAAGCGCACTCTTACCGCTCCATCTTTCAGACGGATACCCGTCGTCAAGCGATAAGCTCCCGGTTCAACCTCATATGGCTGGCTATAGACATCCGTGCTGCCATGAGGATATATCAACGTTTTGTACACGCCATCTTCCAGACGGGCAAACGAGAAGTTCTCGCCATAGGATGCTGCTGGTGCTTCCTGTGGCCCCTCTTCATCCCTAAGGAGTTGCAGCATTCCCCAGCTTCTGTCCTCCTGATTACGAGAAGCGTTGTGACTGAACATCACATTTTCCCAGCCTCTGTCACCTAAGTACTGAGGCTTCTGCTCGCTCGGATGCAATCGGGCCGGAATGCCCAAACTGCGGCACACAGCGACAAACAGAATATCCAGCGACTGCGGATCTCCCTTCATCAGGCTGAAAGTGCCTACCGGATTTCCCTTGCCTTTCAAGTTAGGGAGGTCCTCATTATACGTATAACTCTTTTCCAGATGCCGGACAAGCGCCGAAGGCTCCTTCCTGAATGTCGCTGCCTCTTCCTCCGAGTAGGCATTCTGGAACACGGATCGATAAGGTACCACCATTTCATAGGAAACCCGCGGGCACAGGATGTACTCCATGAACGTATCATCTGCCCATGATCCTCGCTGCGAGAGCGCACCTATAAGATGATCGTCCAGCGTCTGACGAAAAGTATCGATTAAATCTTTTTCATTCATCGACTCCAGCAGTCGGAGCGGCCACTCACCGTATTTCTCGGAACGTTCCTCCAGGAAAGCTGCGATTTCACGACTGTTGCCCCGTGCCTTCTGGAGAATATCCCATACCCGTTCCCGAGGAAGTCCAGCCGAATGAGCCAATGCATTCGCCGCTTCCTCATTCAGGAATGTATCCTCATATCCACTCCGAATCTTCGTGCCTTCCTCCAGACGGCGGCTATGTTCCTGAATCTTCTCTTCCGGTAAAGCAATTGCTGCTTCTCCCTCTCCTTCGGGAGGAGGAACCATATCGAAATCCACGCTGCCTGATGGCTGCTCTGACGAGTCCAACACTAGCTCAACCTGATCGCTGTCCTGAGCTTTGAATAGGAGTTCACTCCATTGGTCTCCGCTAACCGCACGAATCAATAGATCACCATAACCTGTCTTGAAGGCAGCCGCCCCTAGCACATCGGTCTTAATTTCGGCGATCGGATAAAATTCAGCCGTGTTATACAGCTCGAAGCGGAGGCTCGCTCCAGGCACAGGCTCTCCCTGCATATCTTTCACCTTCACGCGGATGGTTCGCGTCGGTGCGTAGTTTTCAAGCAAATTAATCTCCGTAAATCCCTTCTCGTTAAGGGTTATATCCTCTGGTCCCGGATAATCGGCAAAAATCCTCGTATTGATCAGCATGGCCCTGCGGGCTGGCGGAGTGAACCACCCTTGATTCAATCCGGCTTCCGGCTCGCATGCCCCAATGTAATACCATTGGCCGTCTGCCCAAGCTTCTACCCAGGCATGATTGCTGTCACTGTGAGCCCAGCGCGGCGTATACACCTGACGGGCAGGTATGCCGATACTGCGAAGAGCAGCTACCGCCAGCGTGGACTCTTCACCACAACGGCCGCGAGCATTCCGAATCATCGTCAGCGGCGATATCGTTCGCAGATCACTGCCAATATATGTCGCTTTCTCATGACACCAGTAATTGGTTTCCAGAATGGCATCCGCCATGGATAACTTCGCTGTCCGGTCGGCCAACTCATCAAATATAATGCCGCGAAAATCTTCAATATTCTCCGTATTGATTCGATAGGGCAGCACAAAATGCAGAAACAGATGATCCGGTACACGCTCGCCCCAAGGCACACGTTTGCGAATGTCCAGCGCCCGACGCACATGGCTGAGGAACAGTTCACCTTCATAATCAGCCAGGTCGTTCACCGGCATGTAGGCATACACATATTTCAAGGCCCATGCCTCTTCTTCAGTTAATGGCTGCTGAAACACATGAAACAGTTTATCTTTGCGGGCCTCTGCAAAACGTACCTTCTCCTGGAACTTCTGCTCGATCCGCTCCAATGACTGTGCATCCAGGGAAAATACCAAGGTTTGACTGGTCATTACATTCTCACTCCTTCCACAGCTTTCCGTCTTCCCGAATACAGATTACAGCTGTGCCGTCCGAGGAAGGCGCAGTAATCTGGAACAGGCTGCGAGTCGTTTCAATTACAGGCGAACAGCTCCACGATTCCTCGCCCATTAGTAGCTTCACATCCTGTGTAAATTCACCATGCGTTTCATAATAATTACGTTCACGATAATAGAGCTTGCGAAGCTCCCACTTGATTCGTTCGTCTTCTGGCAACTCAAAGGAATGATCCGTTCCATCATCCGAAAATACGACATAGCCCCATAGCTCAGGATAATGCATGTTGATAATGCCCATGGGCGACCAGACCCAGTTGTCCTCCGGAAACGGCTTGCCTGTCTCCGGATTTAGCACCTTACGGTACTCACCATCCTGCACCTCGGTCTGCCATTCCACGCGCGAGAAGTTGACACGCCAGAACTCACCCGGCGCAGGCGGACGGTTGCCTTCGGCACATTCCTTTAGGCTGGTCCAAGGAATCGCGACCTCCACACTCCATTTCCGGTTATCGGCACCAGGTGTGTTCAGCTCCCCATCGATATGTACGGCCGTCTTAAGACCGCTGATATCCCAACCGTTGACCGGCGGTCCACCATCCCGATAAGGCTTCACCAATAACAGATCCCATACCGTATTGAGCGCATTGATTTCGAACTCATAATATTGGTGGGAATCTCCATCAGGATCGATAAAAATCTCAAAATCATTATCGTAGAAAATAACGGAATCGCGCTCAGTCAACGTAGCCCATATCTGATCTTCCATCAGCTCGGCAGCAAAGTAGAAACAGTCATCATCCCACAGCATTTTTACCTTTGTCTGTTTCCCGGGTTTCGGACGAAGATCCCCTTCGATATCAACAAAATCATCCGTCCAATCAGCCGCATCCCAGAACGCCTTATCGACGCGGCCGTCCAGCACCAGCGGTTCCTTCGCACGTTTGCATATATAATGTTTGGGAGCATACTCAATCCTTGGCTCAGGTACTCCACTTTGGTTCATATCGCTCTCTCCCCTTCATGAGAGAGGGCATGCATCTATCGGCGCATGCCCTCCCGTAATGTTAGTTGTGGGTAACAACGGCTCCTGAGCCGCCGTACATTTCCAGTTCCTCATCGAATTCGAGCTTAAGCACCGTCACCTGCTCATGGGTGTCCTCCGGGGTCATTTTGATCCATGTTGTGCCCGGGATATTGAACCAAGGCACGCCCCCATGGATCTCATGCTTAAGTTCTTTGCCCGAGTGCAGTACGGTAATCTTTCTGATCTTATTGCACAGTCCCTTAATGCACACATTCTCTTTTGGCTCGTCATATACAAACAGGTACAATGTCTTTCTGTCCTCGGATACGGTGCTGCCTCCCAGATAATAGCGGGGCATAATGCCTTCACCCGTTCCGAATACAGCCTCTTCATGCGTTCGAATCCACGCTCCCAGCCCAAGCAGAATATCCTCCTGTCTCTTATCGATGGTGCCATCCTCGCGCGGACCGATATCCAGCAGCATGTTGCCACCCATCGAAATACAGTCACAGAACATCCGAATGATCTGATTTAACGATTTGTATTTGTCGTCTGTTGGCACATAACCCCAAGATGTATTGATCGTGGTGCAGAACTCCCATGGTCCCTCCGGTCTCGTGATCGGAATACCTTGCTCCGGTGTTTTATAGTCCCCATAACCTTGAAGGCGGGAGTTGATGATGATATCCGGATTAAAAGATTGCAGGTAATGCTTGAACTCCGGGAGATTCCACTGCTCGGCACTCCGTTCCCAGTCGCCATCGAACCACAGCAGATCTACCTTTCCGTAATTCGTCAAGATCTCCTGCAGCTGGTGGTTATTGAATTCAAGGAATTTCTGCCATTTCTCCTCATCCTGAACACCATCCACAGGACTTGAATGCCGATTGACGCTGCTGAGATCCTCCGGTACCTTGCCACCCTCATACACGCTAGGATAATCCGGGTGCGACCAATCAATCAGCGAGAAGTACATCCCCAGGTGAATGCCCTTCTCCCGAATAGCTTCCGCATATTCCCTCACGAGGTCCCGGTTCGCTGGTGTCTGCTTGACGACATTGAGGTCACTATACTGCGTATCCCACAGAGCAACGCCATCATGATGCTTCGTTGTCAGCACGGCATATCGGGCTCCCGATTTCTCAATTAAATCCGCCCACTTCTCCGCATTAAACTTCGATGCCGTAAAACCGTCCAGCTGTTTCATATATTCTTCGTAGGAAATTCTTCCATTATAGAAGGACCACGATTCCGAGACCCCATCTACAGCGTAGATGCCATAGTGGATGAATATTCCCAGCTTGGCCTCTTCAAACCATTTCTGCATCCTTGTTCACACCTCTTTCTGAAGTCCTTCTATATGAGTGATTACTCTTATTGGCCTGTGTTCCAGCGGTCGTATGCTCCTTGATATAGTTCAACGATACGGTCGCTACCCATTTTTTTGATTTGCGCAATATACTTATCCCAGTTCTCAAGCGGCTCCTGACCAGTTACGAACTTCGCTTCCATCTGCTTGACGTACGTATCCAGATCAGATAACAGAGCGGTCGCTTCGCTTTGTTCTTCATTTGTCAAATAAACGTTAGGGAATGGTGCTTTGCCGATCGGCACCAACTTCTCTTGATTCTGCTGGTCAAGCCATTCGTCAAATTCAGTGCGAAGACCTTTCGCTATATCCGGATCATTAATACCCGGTGTCAAAATGCCATAGTTCGGCGTGATTTTACCGCGATATTCCTCACGATCCCCGCCGCCAGGAACAGGCAGCCACTCTTTTACGAGATTTTCCTTGTCTTTGAATTTCCACAGCACGCCTTCAGGACCTTGATTGAACAGGGTCGCCCCATCATAGCTGTACAAATAATCAATCCAGCGCATGGTTGCCTCAGGGGACGGATTGCTGCTAGTAATCGCAAAGGTACCACGTGCCGATATACCAGGATGCTTACCGTATACAGGTGAGTCTGCAATCTCACTCTTCACTGGTGTCATCAGTGGATGTTTCGTGCTAGGCTCGCCGCCAAGCGTGAAGTACGGATGGTAGTCATTGAACAGCGCCAGCTTGTTACTTTCACCTTTTGCTTTTTTCTGATCGCCGGTTTGCGAGAAGGTCTCATGATCCAGCAAATCTTCCTTCCACAGACGGTTCATGAACGTCAGATAACCTTTGTAGCCTTCTTCTTGGTAAGGGTAGTGGACTTTTCCATCCTTATCCGCGTAGATTCCTTCGTTGTACATGCCCCAGAAGCCGAAGAAGTACATACGAAGATCATCCAGTTTTACAGAAGTTAGCGGAATTTCATCTTGTTGTCCATTGCCGTTAGGATCTTCTTCCTTAACACGCTTCAGGTACGTATATAATTCCTCTGTCGTCTTAGGCTCCTCTACATTAAGTGCTTTGAGGAATTCACCGTTATACCACATCGGGCCTCTATACCACACGGCAGCCGTATCGATAAATGGCAGTGCATACATATGTCCGTCAGGTGTTGTAAAGGATTTGCGGACATCCGGGTTTTCGTCGAGAATCTTCTTAATATTCGGGGCATAGCCCTCATCAATGTATTTTTCCAGTGGAATCAGAATGCCTTGAGTCCCATAAGTAACCTGCTCAGCCGGCTTGAGATCCGCAGCATAGAACATATCCGGTAAATCGCCGCTCGCGAATACCAGGTTCTTCTTTGTTTCAAAGCTGTCGATCGGCGAAAGCTGGTACTCCAGCTTGATGCCTGACAATTTCTCCATCTCTTGCAGGACTGGCATCGTATTCCAGTCTGCTACGCCCGCATCCTGGGACATGACCTTTAACGTAAGCGGTTTGTCCACAATCGGGAATCCTTCTTTCTTGACCCCTTCGACATTTGAAGTCGCAGAACCTCCATCTTCATTGGAACCACAAGCTGCAAGCAATGCTGCTGATAGGGTGAGGCAGAGTGCAATGGATGAAGCCTTGCGAAGCTTTTTCATGACGACAACTCCCCTTTTTTAGTGTGGATTATGGTTTAAGATCATCCCTTGACGGAACCGATCATAACACCCTGAACGAAGTAACGCTGAAGAAATGGATAAATGGCAATGACAGGTAAAGTTGAAACAATAATGACGGCATATTTCACCAGCGCAGCAATTTCCGCTTTGGAATTCATCGCCGTTGCGGAAGAGGTATCGATAGCTCCCCCGCCCTGTGCTGCCATCTCCTGAAGTACCAGGATTTGGCGCAGAAAGAGCTGCAGCGGATACTTCGAGGAATCATTTAAATAGATCATCGCACTGAAATAGCTGTTCCAGTGTCCAACGCCGTAGAAGAGCGCCATCACGGCAATGATCGGCATGGAGAGCGGAAGCACAATGCGAATGAACAACCGGGTGTTGGTACACCCGTCGATATGCGCCGCTTCCTGCAGCTCCTTGGGAATAGTCGATTGGAAGAACGTACGGCATACGATAATATTCCAGATGGATGCAGCTCCTGGGAGAATAAGCGCCCACATACTGTTCACCATACCAAGATCCTTAACCAGCAAGTAGCTCGGGACAAGCCCTCCGCTGAAAAACATCGTTACCATAAACATCGCCATGAAGAATCCGCGTCCCACAAAATCAGAACGGCTAAGTGCGTAGGCTGCCGGAAGAGTGACCATCAGGTTGACGAGTGTACCTACGACGGTATAGATAATTGTATTTTTGTACCCGATCCAGATATTGGTGTTCTCAAACACGCGGGCATAACCTTCAAAGGTAATGCCTTTGGGCAGCAGCCACATCTCACCGGAGCTTACAAATTTGGGATCACTGATTGAGGCGCTAATGATGTATAACAGCGGGTAAAGCACAATGACGAGCGCTATCGTCAGATAGATGTAGTTGCACCATAAGAACAATTTGTCGCTTCTGCTTTCCTTAACCGCGGATGACATGTGTTTTCCCCTCCTTTTACCACAAGCTGTTTTCACTGGTGCGACGTGCAATTTGGTTCACTGTAATCAGCAGAATTGCATTAACTACCGAGTTGAACAATCCTACAGCTGTTGAGAAACTGTACTGCGCATCGACCAGACCGGACCGATAGACAAATGTCGAGATGACATCCGATGAACCCATATTCAACGGATTTTGCAGCAGTAAGATTTTTTCAAATCCGACGCCCAGAATACTGCCCATATTCAGAATTAACAAAATGGTGATCGTAGGGATGATCGCTGGAATGTTAATATGCAGAATCCGTTTAAACCGGCTCGCACCATCCACCACGGCAGCTTCATGCAGTTGCGGGTCCACTCCCGAGAGGGCTGCAAGGTATATAATGGTACCCCACCCTGCACTCTGCCAGACACCCGACAACACGTACACCGTCTTGAACCACGCAGGGTCCGTCAGGAATTGAGGGGCTTGGAATCCAAGAGCCTCCACCAAATTGACAATCATACCTGACGAAGGCGACAAGAAGGTGATGATCATACCCGACATTACAACGACCGAAATAAAATGTGGAGCATACGTGACCGTCTGCACGGTACGTTTGAAAAAGGAGTCCTTTACTTCATTGAAGGCTAACGCCAGAATGATCGGTAGCGGAAAACCTATAGCCAGCTCATACAAGCTGATGCTGAGGGTATTCCATAACAAATCCCAGAAATAATACGAATTAAAGAAGCGGATGAAATGATCGAACCCTACCCACGGGCTTCCCGTGACACCAAGCGTCGGGATAAAGTTTTTGAATGCGATTTGTATGCCGTACATCGGCCCGTAATGGAAAATCAGAAAGTATAGAAATGCCGGCGCGATAAACAGATACAACTCCCAGTTTCGAATCATCCTTCTCCCTAATTTATTTTTCTTGCGGTTCGGAATCGTGTGCACCGATAGGTTTTGCGACAAGGCGGACTTCCCTTCTGGCTGCATCAGTTGTTTCCTCCTTTTCTAAATGAAAATCCGTCCGTTTTGTAAGAAGAGCGAAACACTCCTGTTCAATTGTAAGGAATGAGTCCCGGACCACATTTCGATCATGGGAAGCTTTTGCTCCCTCTCAATTTGGTAACGCTTACATACTGAGTTTATGGATCAATTTTGAATTCGTAAATATGCTATTTCGATCTTCCCTCCCAAAAACCAGGAAAGTGCTGCTACAACGGGGGTTTACACTTTTGATTACAGCTTGTCATTGTCATTTTGGAGAAGTAAAACATGTGGAATTTGACTTATTTTCGTCCTGAAGTTGTCATAAGGGGTATCTTCGCATGAACTTGACAGATGCCAGATCTGAACAAAAGTTGAGAAACAAACCTTAAAGTCAAAACCCACATATGTTTTGGAAAAAGATATCCATGGTTGCAGACATCATCGTGGGGATTCTGGGCAGTTCCATGATCCTAGTCAAGTCGCAAGGTCTTGTCATGTTCAACGCATCTCAATCCAAAATGAGATAGAGATGCCCTTCGTTACTGCTGCTCCACTCCCCTCCTCATACGTTTGTCTTTCCAGGATAGATTTAATTCAATCACATTAATGTAATATTATCTATCATATATTCACCATCTGCTTCAAGCTCCCTTATTGCTTGGCTTTATTCTATGAGTTCCTTCCCTGCTTCGTAAATATGTCGTTTTTATCCTGGACTAGAAGCCAAACAAACCCAGATAAACACTGGGAATATCAAGTCATATATGTTGATTTTGTGCATGACATGGAAGTCTGGAATCATTGATAATTTCAGGATAACTTCAGAAAAAAAGCCGCTCTATTTAAATCAGAGCAGCCCTTCTACCTATGTGAATATCGATTTCTAACTAATAAATAACATATTCATGTTATTTAAATTAACTTAATAATTGTTGGGATATCCCGAAATGTAATATATACTTCCGTATAAAAAAAACAATCTCAGACCTACTACGAACGATCGGACTAGAAGGCAGACAATCTTGCCAACCAACTCACTTCATAAAGATCATCACTCTCAAGAAAAACTCAAAAAAAAGCGTGCTTCGATCAGGGATCGAAGCACGCTGGCATGGTTTGCTTACTTTCCAGAAGGCTGCGCTTCCGCAGTGTACCCTGTTGGAATATCTGTCTCAGCCGTAACATTGGTGATAACCATTGGATACATCATGTCCGGATCAGGTTGGATAATGGTATACAACACGATGGCACGTCCATCCTTCTCCAGCTTCACATCTTCAATCTTCAATCCATAGCCAGGATGAGGCATTTGCGCGGACAGTTTGACTTTGACCGTCTTGTCATCCACCTTGGTTGAAGTCACGGTAGGTACAATCGCCTGTTGGCCTTCGCCTGGGTTCGTTGGAGTCGGTTCTGTCGATCCACCATTGCCGTGCTTATCCACAAATTCAAGTGCATTGAAGATCATGCTTGCAGCCTCCATACGGGTAAGCGACTGATCTGGACGGAAGTTTCCGTCCTTATCCAGTTCAATGATGTCCCTGTTCAGCAGGTTCTGGACCGCAGATTTGGCGTCCTTACCGATTTTATTTTCGTCCTTAATATCATTATACAGCATGATTACCGGATATTCCCCGGTTGTATTAATCCCTTCAAGGAGCAAGATAGCAAACTGCTCACGCGTCATCTTCCCTTGCGGATTCAATTCCACCGGAATGGATAGGCCATTCTGTGTTGCAGCCTGAACTGCATCGGCGTACCAGGTCGTTGGACTAATTTTATTTTGTGCCGAAGCGGCAGCGTATTCATTTTTCAGACCAAAAGCGTTCACGATCAATTGAACACCCTGTGGCTCGGACAATGCGACATCCGGACGAAACAGATCCGCCGTTACTCCATTAACAATACCCTTGGAATGTAACGAGTCTACAATCGTTTTTTGCCCTTCATCTTTTACATCCGAAAAAGCAAGTACCGATGCACCTCCTGCAGTCAAAGAAACGCAGAGCGCAAGCGTTGCAGCCAATCCTTTTTTATGTTTCATTTCGTGGCACCTCCATAGTTAGTAAACCCAATTTTTGACCTCTTCAACCCTACAGACGGGAGACCCTCTGGAAATGTTTCAGTAAAATCGACATCTGGTGAATAAATGACGAATATACCGCATATATCACTTTCGCTGCGGGCGCTGATCTGCTATCTTCCATGAATGCTTACTTGCTTCGTTGACATCCTTATCGATAAGCGCAAAAATAAGAATAGAGAATTCTATCGAATGACGGATAAACAGCAAACCGGATCGCATAAAGTAAGAGGGCACGACGCGCTATTATCAGGTGTCGGCCCTTTTCTTGACTCCGCTTGCGACCAAATTCCACCCCGAACAAAGGAGAACAAATCTATGTCCAAGAAAGGATTACTACGAGGCTATGTCATTGCCAACTGGCCCGTATATCTGTTCGCTGTACTACTGATTATTGCCTCCAATGTGGGTCAGGCGTCCTTGCCCCGAATTCTGGGCAGCTTTACGGATCAGCTCATGCAGAACACGCTTCAGATGAATACAGTCATCCGGTACAGCCTGTCGCTATTAGCCATAGCCATCGCTTATAACCTGTTATTCGGTACCGGACAATTCATGATCATGAAGCTTGGACGCCGCTTCGAATTCATGACACGTGAGCGTATTTTCGGTAAATTTTCCGAGCTGAGCGAGCACTATTTCTCCAAACAGGGAAATGGGAAACTGCTCAGTTACGTCATGAATGATGTCACTTCTGTACGTGAAGCCATCTCCAACGGCGTCACTATGATGACCAATGCAACATTTCTATTATTATCCTGCATCGTGATGATGCTGCTCAGTGGAATCCCGATGAGACTCATTCTGATCAGTATTGTGCCTTTGCTGGCCATTCCCTTTCTGGTCGTTTTTTTCGGTCCGCGAATTCGCAAGCGCTCTCGTGATGTACAGGATGCTCTTGCAACGATGACGGAATCGGCAGAAGAGCAGCTGGGCGGCATTCGTGTAACCAAAACATTTGCCATTGAAGACAGCGCTCGTGAGCGATTTGGGATCACAGTAGATGCGATCAAAAGCAAGCAGCTGCGTCTCGTTCGTCTGTCCTCTTTATTTCAGGCCCTGCTACCGCTGCTGGGTGCCATTTCACTGGTTGTCTCCCTGCTTGTCGGCGGAATTTTGACGATGCAAAATTCCATTACACTCGGAAGTTTTGTGGCATTGACGTTATATTTGCGGATCATCATGGGCCCGCTTCAACAAATCGGTAATGTGATCAATACCATGCAGCGTTCTGGAGCGTCATTGGAGCGGGTAAATGATTTGCTGACAGAAGTGCCTGATGTACGTGAGCTTCCCAACGCAACAAGACTTCAATCGGTGAATGACATTACAATTGAAAATCTGTCCTTTTCCTATCCCAACAGTTCATCCCCTGCGCTCAAAAACATCAGTCTGAACATCGAGGCAGGACGAACCGTGGGGATTGTGGGTAAAACAGGTTCGGGTAAAAGTACCTTTGTCAAACTATTGCTGCGTACATATGAGCCGCCTGAAGGCACGATTCGCATTAACGGTACCGATATTCGGCAGCTGTCGCTGGAGGGCCTGCGGTCCCGTATTGCCTATGTTCCCCAAGATGGGTTCCTGTTCAGTACAACCATTCGGGACAACATCGCTTTTAGCAACCGGGAAGTTCCGTTGGACACCGTAGAGCATAGTGCAAGACAAGCGATGATATACGAAAACATTATTCGGTTCCCCGATCAGTTCGAAACCTTGCTGGGTGAACGCGGACTCACGTTGTCTGGCGGTCAGCGTCAGCGCACCAGTCTGGCACGGGGATTGATCAAAAAAGCTCAGGTACTCATTCTGGATGACAGCATGAGTGCTGTAGATGCCGTCACCGAAAGTGGCATTCTGCGCAGCCTGCGTGAGATTGGCAAAGGTAAAACAACGCTGATCATCTCTCACCGGATCAGCGCAGTCCGTCATGCCGACGAAATTATCGTGCTGGATGAAGGCCGAATCGTTGAACAGGGAACGCACACCGAGCTGATGAACGCAAAAGGGTTATATGCTGCAACCTATCGTTTGCAGGAGGAGGGATTACATCATGACTGACCGTAACGCAGAAGTTCGTTCAGATGCGGGAGCACAGGCACCGTCAGAGCATGGGTCCGGTTCCGATGCAGGCGCAGACCAGAGTAAACGTACCTCGTTCAAAGCGATGATGTCCTACGCCCTGCCTCATAAATGGGCCTTTGCAGGTATCTTTTTCTGCTCACTGCTCGGTATTTCCGCAGATCTGCTTCAGCCTTATCTGGTGAAGATTGCAATCGATGATCATCTGGCAATCGGTCAGACCAGTGTAGGCTTCCTTATCCAACTGGCAGCCATCTTTCTGGGGTTGGCTGTAATCAGCTTTATTTTCACCTATGTACAAAACAATCTGCTGCAACATGTTGGTCAGAACATCGTCTCTCGTATCCGGAAAGACCTGTTCAAGCATATCTCCAAAATGTCGATGTCTTTCTTCGATCGCTTCCATATCGGCAGTCTGGTTACGAATGTATCCAGTGATACAGAAACAATCAGCAGTTTCTTCACCCAGGTGCTGCTTAGTCTTATCCGGGATGGCATGATGCTGGTGCTTATTATCGTCTTTATGTTCCAGCTCGATCCGGTACTTGCAGGGTATTCTCTTATCGTCTTGCCTGTAATCGCCATTGTGGCTGCATTGTTCCGATGTCGACTGCGCAGAGCTTATCAGAATGCCCGCACTCGCCTCTCCCGTCTGATTGCGTTCACGGCAGAGAACCTGTCCGGTATGTTTCTGATCCAGGCTTTCCATCAAGAAGAAGAACAGAAGAAAAGATTCAAGGAGCAGAACACGCTTCACCTAAAGGCCAATATCGCGCAGGCCCGGTCCAATGTTATTTTCAACCGAACGTTTGATATCCTAGGTAATGCCGCGCTCGTCATGATGGTTTGGCTTGGGGGACGTGCCGTGCTGGGTGAATCATTGCAGGTGGGTGTGCTCTATGCGTTTATCAGTTACATTCGTCAGTTCTTCCAGCCGATTAACCAGATCACCATGCAGTGGAACACGTTTCAGTCAACTACCGTATCCATGGATCGGATCTGGAACATTCTAAGTACCCGTCCGGAAGTCGCTGACCCGAAACCCGGGACGGCCTCCACACTTGAACCACGGCATGTGATGGGGCAGATTGATTTTAATGATGTATCGTTCGGTTATCGCGCAGACCGTCCTCTGATTCAGCATATGAATCTGCATCTCTATCCCGGAGAAATGGTGGGCATTGTAGGAACTACAGGAGCAGGCAAAAGTACACTGATCTCCCTGCTCAATCGCTTCTACGATGTGAATCAGGGCAGCATTGAAATCGATGGAATAGACATTCGTCATTTCCCTCAGGCCAATCTTCACCGGATTGTTGGTCTGATCCAGCAGGAACCGTTCCTCTTCTCGGGCTCCATCATTGACAATGTTCGAATGTTTCGCGAAGATATTACAAGGGAGCAGGCTATTCAGGCCTGCCGATTTGTCGGAGCACATGCGATGATTTCACGTTTGCCGCAAGGCTATGATACACGGCTTTCCGAACGCGGAAGCGGTCTGTCCGCCGGCGAGCGTCAACTGATATCGTTTGCCCGAATCGTGGTCTTTCAGCCCCGAGTGCTTATTCTGGATGAAGCAACCGCAAATCTGGATTCACATACCGAACAATTGGTTCAACAGGCGCTTGAATCCGTCTCTCAGGGAAGAACAACGATTGTCATTGCGCATCGTCTATCTACGGTCATGCATGCAGATCGGATTCTCGTTATGGAGAACGGTGAGATTGTCGAGGAAGGCTCCCATCAGAAGCTGATTGATGCAGAAGGGGTATATGCTGATCTCTACACCCATGCGCGTGAAGCCGGTAATGATTCAGCTATCTCTGGGTAGTGGATCTGAATCTGGATCTGGACCACGTGGGGTTAAATAAACGTTGAATGTGCCGCTCTGCGATGCAGGCGGCATGTTTGGTATATTTTCTGGGAAATGATAAGGAGGCGTACTTATGAAACCTGAATTACATACATCATCGGAGGCGGAGCTTGAGCATCGGCAGATGGGCTACCGCCGTTTTACGGCTATATGGAAAGGAGCACTGTGTCTTCTGTTCTTGCTGTTATGTGTGACCCTGTTATGGATTATATATGACGAGCGCGCTGGACAACTGGAGACTTTGTATTATTCCATCGCAGCCATTCTTGGTATGTGGTTTATCGGGCCTTTATTTTTTATGTTTCTGTCCCGGGCAATCGCGAGTTCTACCGTGTTATTATCCTGGAATGATGAAGGGCTTCATACCCTAAAGCGGACCATTCCCCGGGATGAAATTCGTAAAATTGAGCTTAGCTCTCCCGCATTTAGCAAATGGATATTGTCCTCATCGCCCATGATTGCCCTGTATCTGAACGACGGCACCCGGCGTCATATCCAGACCGATCATTTGCTAACCAAAAAAGAGCTCAGCCGAGCAGTTGTCCTTTTGCAGGAGACGCTGCGCGAGAAACAGCAACAGGACCTCTGAAATCCATCTCACATCATTCCGATTTTTCGATACCAACAGACAGGTTCATTCTATAATTTCCATACGGCAAAATGGCTTCCAGCAAGCTACCAAGCTGCTCCATTGTTCCTGTGCGTACTATCATCAGATAGCAGCCCTCTCCGCTGACACGGTGAACCTCCACGATGTCTTCACGTGCAGCCATAAATTCACGGAAGGCGGCATGCCTGTCGCCGGAATTCAGAAAAATCGTTACAAATGCCTGCAGGCCCAAGCCGAGGCGTTCCGGGTTCCATTTTACCGTATACCCTTCAATAACACCCAGATCATGCAGCTTGCGTACTCTCGCACCTACAGCTTGTCCGGTCAAATGCACCTCTTCCCCGATCTCTTTGTGGGAGCGTTTGGAGTCCCGGATCAGGCTTTTCAGTATACGTATATCTGTATCATCAATCGTCTCATTCATCTATTTTGCAATCCTTTCAACTTGAAATTAAAGTGGTCTGTTTTCTTTCAGTGTGTTATTTACGCCGATAAACGGGTTGTATAACATATAGGATAATAACATTAATTCCAGAAGGAGTGCAGGTTCAATGAAAATTCAATTGATTCGTAATGCTACATTATGGTTGGAATATGGGGGTCTGAATATACTGGTCGATCCCATGTTGATGGATAAAGAAGTGATGCCTGCTTTTCCGAACACGCCCAATGAATTACGCAATCCAAGAGTCTCATTACCCGAGACGGAAACGGATTATATGAATCCCGATCTGCTGATCGTTACGCATACACACCCTGATCACTGGGATGAAGCAGCAGCGAAGCAGCTCCGCAAAGATGTACCTCTGCTGTGCCAGCCAGGAGATGAGGCCGTGTTCACAGGAGCCGGATTTACCAACGTTACCGCCGTGGATGACAAACATGAGTATCACTCCGTACGTTTTGCCCGTACTTCGGGACATCACGGAACCGGGGAAATCGGCAAGCGTATGGGCAAGGTGTCTGGTTTTGTATTGGAAGCGGACGGAGAACCTGTCTCGTATATCGCTGGTGATACCATCTGGTGTGAAGAGCCAGCCGAAGCCATTCGTCAATATCAGCCTGAGGTGATTGTGGTAAATGCTGGCGGTGCCCGCTTCCTGCAAGGAGATCCGATCACGATGGACGGACCTGACGTAGCTGCCGTGAAACGCCATGCACCGGATGCACATGTGATCGCTGTGCATATGGATGCCATTAACCATTGCATGATGTCCCGCGTGGACCTCGCCAGTTACCTGACCTCCGAGCAGTTGGACGGACAAGTACTCATTCCACGCGATGGAGAGAGCTTTGAGTTTGGACCGGGCCCGGGTTGAAGTAACATTTATTTACGGTTTGTCCAAACATCTAACGAATCTGGGATACTCTATATGGCGAAATAGCATAAGTTCGCCATTCTAACGAATTGCAGACGTCTTATTTTCCCTTTTGCACCCTCTATACACTCGCTATCGCAGATTTTCATCGAAGTAGCGATTCCTGAGTTCGTTAGATTTGCTGTACCACACTAATCTGCACAATAAGGCACACACGATTCGTTAGAGGCTGGAGCCCACTGCACTACGAAAAAGGCTGAATGCGTATAAACTCGCATCCAGCCTTTTTTTCTTAATCGGAAGTATCAGAAATTCGGCGATTGTTCAGCCACCGGAGTGCCCATGTTCCTGCGAGCCCTGTGTTCCCCGTCCAACCGAATGATTTTATTACTGAACTTTCAATCGGATCACGTTCCATGAAGCTTTGGCCAGGCTTGCCGTGATCAGCGTATCCGATACCTCTGCATCACCACGATTATGAGGAGCGACGCGATTCGGCTGTGCGGCAGTATTGGCTGCTTTGAGGTCATCACTCTCCAGCACAATATGCTCAATTAAGCGGCATTTCCCAAAGCTGCGCAGATCCACTTCAAGCGGAAGTGATTCTTCCAGATGACGGTTTACAGCGAAAACAGTCACTTCACCCTGCTCCTCATTATGCACCGCAATGCCCTCCAGATAAGGAACATCCGTAATTTGTTTGGTGTCATATTTCGGTGACTGGATCAACGGCACAAGTGCTGTTCCACGTCCAAACACGGAAGCATGCATGAACGGATAGAAGATCGTCTGTCTCCACGCTGCACCACCATTATCCGTCATGATTGGAGCGATAACGTTGACGAGCTGTGCCAAACACGCCATTTTGACACGGTCCGTATGTTTAAGCATGCTAATCAGCATACAACCCACAAGCAGTGCATCTTCATGGTTGTATACGTCCTCCAGCTGCGGCGGAGCAATCTGCCATGGGTCCATTTTGGAGTCGTTCTCATGAGAGTGATACCATACATTCCACTCATCGAAGGACAGATACATCGTTTTTTTGCTGCGTTTCTTCGCTTTGATATAATCGCAAGTCGCTTTCACCGTATCAATGAAACGATCCATCTCCAATGAGCGTGCAAGGAAGGTTGGTGTGTCATTCTCCTGATTGCCGTAATACTGATGTAGAGATAGATATTCAACATGATCATACGTGTGATCCAGCACCGTCGCTTCCCATTCCGGGAAGGATGGCATACCCAAGGATGAACTTCCGCAAGCGACCAGCTCAATCGTTGGATCAGTCCACTTCATTACTTTTGCCGCTTCAAGTGCAATCCGTCCATACTCTTCTGCTGTTTTGTGACCAATCTGCCACGGACCGTCCATTTCGTTGCCAAGACACCAGGTTTTGATAGCATGAGGCTCCTTGTATCCATGTTTAATCCGCAAATCACTATAATAGGAACCTTTCGGATGGTTGCTGTACTCCACGATGTTGCGGGCTGCGTCTACCCCCCGTGTTCCCAAATTGACGGCCATCATCACTTCTGAATTCGCCTGTTTGGACCAATCCACAAATTCGTTGAACCCGAATTCATTGGTCTCGATGGTTCTCCAGGCCAATTCAAGTCTGCGTTTGCGTTCAGACACAGGCCCAACGGAATCCTCCCAATTGTAACCGGATACAAAATTACCACCAGGATACCGTACAATCGGAACCTGCAGCTCCTTCACCATCTCCAACACATCTCCACGGAATCCCGCTTCGTTCGCTGTAGGATGACCCGGCTCATATATTCCACCGTATACGGCACGTCCCAGATGTTCAATAAATGAACCGTATAAACGTTTGTCAACTACGCCAATTGTGAAATCCTTGTCTACCGTCATTTTTGCTTTTTCCATCGTGAAGTTCAGCTCCCTAAGATTAATATAAAAATTAATTGATAATCTATGGATCAACGTTCATATTTATATTAAAATCGATTATGGCAGCAATTTCAACCTGAATTTTGCAAAATGTTATTCTTTTGGCTGGATTTATGTTTAACTTAATTCTATAAAGCAAAAATGGAGGAACAGATGTGATCAGAGCAAATACCGATACAGAATGGCTGCCCCTATACGAGGCACTCGCGAGTGAGGTCCGTCTACAGATTATCAGGCTTGTTGCGGAGACTCCAATGAACGTGAGGGACATTGCCGCCTCACTCGGCCTAAGCAGTGCCATCGTAACCATGCATGTTCGCAAACTTCAGGATGTGGGCATCATTCAATCCAAAATGATTCGCAAGGACGGCGGTACGCACAAAATGAACAGCCTGGCCGTCGATTGGATTGGCATCTCCATGCCACAGGAAACGGGAGCCTCCCGTAAGCTTCATGAAGTGGCAATCCCTGTCGGGCATTACACCCATTTTGATGTGTATCCAACTTGTGGCCTGGCTACGTCCAATCAGGTTATTGGACAGTATGATGACCCACGCTATTTTCTGGATCCCGAGCGGATGCATGCCCATATTCTCTGGTTTGGACGTGGATTCGTGGAATACAAGATTCCAAACTATATCTTGTCTGGCCAACAAATCAGCGCCATTGAATTGTCACTTGAGATCGGTTCAGAGGCACCTTCAGTCAACCCGAACTGGCCTTCGGACATTACCTTTATGCTCAATGGAATTCATCTCGGTGAATGGACCAGTCCTGGAGATTCAGGAAATGGACGCGGCATGTTCACCCCGGAATGGTGGAGCGACAGTGTCAATCAATATGGCATGCTCAAGGTGCTGCGAATTACGCATGAGGGCACATTCATTGATGGACAGCACATGTCCGAAGTTACGCTTGCGGATATTCCCGTGGAACGGAACCAGTGGACATTACGCCTCTCCGTGGAGGAAGATGCGCAGCATGTTGGCGGGCTAACATTGTATGGTCAGGGATTCGGCAACTATGATCAGGATATTCTTTTCCGGCTTTATTACCAGGACTGAATGAACAACAAAACAAAAAGAACCTTCTATCCCGCCGCATTAGGCAGAGATCGAAGGTTCCTTTATATGTTTTTCAGGTGTATCAGGCTTGTATTATACGCACGACTTAGAGCGCACTTCCACCAAACAGGAAACGGTACTCCCAGTGTTTGCCGGAGATATCGCTGATGGTTACACCGCCGCCAGCGTTGGAATACGTGTGCAGAATTTTGCCGTCACCCAGATAAATTCCCGTGTGGGTAATGGTCGCAGTGGATTTGTTCACACTGGAGTACGATGATGCCGAGGTGCCTTTATAGGACATAAAGTACATCAGATCACCGCGTTTCAGATTTTTCCAATTGGTCTTAACAGTTCCATTAGCTTTCACATATGCTCCTTGCTTACGTGAATCGGACGGAAGCTTGATTCCGAGTGCATCAATAAATGCCTGACGTACAAAGCTTGAACAGTCGAACGTAGCTGTACTGGTACGACTAGCTCCAAACTCGTAGGGTGTCCCCCTATATTTCATGCCTGCCGCAATCACTTTCTCCACAGAAGCACTGCCTGTAACAGACGAACCGCTTGATCCGGACCCGCTTGTGCTGCCACTTCCTGTGGTCGTGCTGCCTTTCACGGCTTGTGTATATTTTGAAGAAGAAGATATGTATCCTGTCCGGTTGCCGGAATCCTTTACTTTATACCAGCCTGAGCCGGAATTTTGAGTTACCGTTACCGTTTCTCCTTTTGGCACCAAACGAACAATGCTTGCGGAAGAAGATGGTGATGTACGCAGGTTTACTCCCCAGATGACTTTAACTTTTGAATTCTCAACTGCGGCTGCCGATGCCGGTGTCATTAATGCTCCTGCTGTCAGACTTCCCATCAGCATCGTTGCTGTTACACTCGCAGTAATGATCTTGCTTTTCCAGTTCATGATGTCGTGTTCCCCCTGATGTTACAGAATTTTAACCTGGCCTCATTTGCCGGGCTTGCCCCATTGTAAAACGGGCTGTCCATAACGATCATCAGCCCAAAGTCCTGTATTCGATCTGGCAGGCTAGAGCACTAAGAATCAGGGAAACATCTCACACCAGTTGGCTAAAACTACCGTTAATCACTTCTTTTTCAAAGGTTAAATTATTGTAACTATTTGCTGTGCTTCGTTTTACGCAGAAAAGTAGCTTAAGCCTCGCATCACTTAGGACATGTGTCATATGACCTATATTTTAATATTTAAATTCTATAAATGGTAAACATTACTATGGTTCATTTCTCGATCCAGTTGCTTACATGAAGAACTTAAACGCCTCCAACATGCAAAAAGCCGGAGATTTCTCCCCGGCTGTACTCTGTTTCAATATGAGTTGATTATGGCTCAATGCCCCATGCGTTGACTCCGCCAATATAAGCGGTCACCTTGTTCCAGGCAGTGAAGGCCGTTTTGGCAGCATCGAAAGAGTAGTCATTGGTCTGATCAAAATTCGTCCAGTTGTTCTTCGAGAAGCGACCTTGGATAATTCCCGTCTCCGCCCCCGCTGCCAGACTGCCTGCCCCGGATTTAAAACCAATCTCCAGATACGTATCCGCTGTCCCTTTTGCCGGATCTACCGTCACAAAATGAGCTTCAACGTTGGCACTGCCAATCTGAGCGTAATCACACCAGAAACTCAGATCGGATGCACTATCCTTCGTAAAGTAATACCGCACCTTCACCTGGCTTAACTCCACTGCTGTCGTGCCTGTGTTCTTGATATTGAACTGCGGGGTCACCGCATTGCCTGACGTCCCTGAACCTCCATTGCGGTATTGCACTTCAAGTGCACCTGTTGTTACAGGAGGCGCTGTTGGGGTCACCGTCACGACATTGGACAAGGTCTGCCCGCTTGCATTTACGGCCACCACTCGGTAATTGTATGCGGTACCGTTCACTGCCGTGGCATCGGTGTACGTTAGTGCCGTCAGTCCTGCAGCCAGATCGGCGTAGGCTCCACCTGCTACCGAGCGTTGTACCTTGTAACTTGCAGCTCCGGTCGAAGCGGTCCATGTCAGTGCAGCCTGATTATTGCCTGCGGTTCCCGTAAGGGTTAATACTCCCGGTACGGACGTTCCCGCTTGTGGAGTAGCGGATGCTTGAGCAGACGGCGCCGATTCACCTGCCGTATTCACTGCGGTCACCACATAATAGTACGTTTTGCCATTGGTCAGTCCTGTATTTGTGAAGGTCGAACCGGTTACCCCCGTTGCTACGGAAGTATACGGGCCACCGTTCACCTCTGCACGTTTTACCGTGTAAGAAGTGGCACCCGGTACAGCATTCCAGTTCAGAACAGCCTGCTCACTGCCTGCTGCCGCTGTCAGCCCCGCCGGAGCTGCTGGCACTTGGATCACTGGACCTCCTGCGTCCCCGAGGAGACGATCATATTCGCCATATGCCGTAGCCATATCCACCTGTGACCAGAAGCGGTGATACGTAAAGGTTGGTGCGCCGTTTTCCCATTTTTTCGTTGTTGGATTATAAGACGTTTTGTACAGGTTATCCAGATAAGCCCATGCCGGATCTTGCTTGATGGCTGGACGCAGGTCAGAATAGCCAATGTATACGCCATTCCCCCCCTTGGCTGGATCGGAAGGTACACCTGCCGTGCCCGGAATGGTGTTGCCCTGCCCGAAGGTTCCCGTCCAGTTTGCCGGAATGTAAATCTCTTTGGCGAAGAAGCGGAAGTAGTCTTTACGGACTTCCTCGGTCACGATCCCCACACCATCATTGTAATCCCATGCTGTATTCAGCAGTTTCTCGGCCATATCTTTGGCTTCCTGTCCTTTGTTACTGAGTACGCCGCTTTCCGCCTGAGTCCCCGCAGCAAAGAACGTCAATGCTTTGATATAGCTCCCCAGCACACCTGTATCCTGAGCAGGATCTTTGGTAACCACATGGAAATTCGGATTGTTCGTAAAGGAACTGAACCCATTCCACTTGTCCGGCTGCCCCTGCCATTCCTGGCTGCCTGGAATCCAGAATTCGCCCGGTGCAGGTGTAGTGGCAACCTGTGCGTTGGTACCGCCAAGAATCCGTTGGCCCGCCGCATTCAAATAATATCCTTGTGCATCCGTCACCGGACGCTCATCTACGAATACATAATCCTTGGCCCAGTCAACCCACTTGGTGATGACTTTTTTGGCCATCTGGAAGTTCTCAGAGCTGAGGTCTCCGCTCTCGGCAAGAATGTAATACATCTCCGCTACACGTTCCAGCGACCAGGCTTGGAATCCGAACCACGTGTTGGAGTCGGGATCACGATATACCGGAGCTTCCTGATAAGCCATGTCGTAGAACGTACTGGTTCCGGCAGGATACGCTTTGTAGGAACCATCAAAACTGTTCGTCGCTCCGCCGCCAATCGCCCCTTCGTGAGACTGTAACCAGGTGTAGAATTCCAATTGGCGCTTCAGCGATGCATTCCAATCGGCCTTGGCTGTTGTCGATTTGGGAATCAGGCCACCTGCCGGATCAGACAAGGCATAAGCTGCCACCGGATTCTGGTATGCCTGATGTGTATGACTGGCGCCAATCCGCCAAGCCCAGTTGCCGCCCTCACCAAGTCCGCCGCCCCATGAGGTATACCACGCCATGAGATACATATTGGAATCTTTGCCCGTACCGGCCGTCGGTGTGCCGTTCTTGGCACTTCCGATCTTCTGGAAGTACTTGTCGTGCATCCCATAGCGCAGATAGTCACCCATCTTCTTCGCTTTATCCAGATACGCTGTATTGGTGTAGCCCATCTCCTTCGCCCAATACAGTACCTGCACTGCACGTGCGTCAGCATCCGTTGCGTTGGTATAACGCCACTGGGCTGCCGGTGCCTGGGTCTCCTTGGTGAACAGGCTCATGAAACCTTCGCCCGTTTTGCCAAACGTTTTATTGTCCTGAGACGGGTGTGGAATGGCTTCCCATACGGACTCCTGCTCTCCACGCTGGAACGTATTCACGTAAGCCGCTGTATGATTCGGATTCAGCAGATTACCATATCCGTACCAGTTATCCACATCCAGCAGCCAGTGCATCAGGTACGTCTGATTGTTGCCATAGGAAGCTTTCAGCTCGGCATCCAGCGGGTCTTTCCCGGCTGCATACTGCCCGTTAATAGCTGAAGGATATTGATCCGGAAAAGGTTTTTCCGCTGCATAAGTGGCCGGGCTGTTCGGATTGTAATAACTCATCGTAGGCTGCTCTTCCTTGCCGTCGCCTTCATTGACAGGGATGATGTATTTCTCCATGCTGTCCCAGGCCGCTTCCAGTTTGGACCAATCGCCCGTATAGTGACCGTACATCGTTTCCAGCCAGAGCCAGTAACTGTACGCCTCGGATGTCGTCATGTGCCCATAATCCGGTGCTTCACTCATCAGTGTTTCAATGGAATGATAGGGAATGCCCTCTGGAGAAAAATAACCGTTTGCCGGATCTTTCAGCTGATCATACAATTGCAAAAATCGCGCTTCATTGATTCCGTCCGCCTGAGCATCAACGGTCTGCTCCTCGGCATAAACCGTTTGGGGACCTACCCACAAACCGGTGTACCCGGTCAGCATAACGGTCCCTACAAGCATGGCAGACAAGCTTTTTTTGGCAGCTGATTTCAACATGTATATACCTCCCTGGAATGGTGAATTCAATTTGAATTACTCTGGGTCTGCACATGCTGTTGATCTGATTTGTTATATTGATCTACCTTTAAAGTTACGGCTCGATGCCCCATACCTTCGTACCTCCCTGATATCCCGTTATCTGATTCCAGGCAGTGAAAGCCGTCTTGGTTGCATCATAGGAATAGTCGTTCCTCTGATCGAAATTGCTCCAATTGTTCTTGGAAAAGCGCCCCTGGATCACGCCCGTCTCCGCTCCGGCAGCCAGGCTTCCAGCCCCGGATTTGAAGCTGATCTCAAGAACCGTATCGGCTGTTCCCTTTGCCGGATTCAGCGTGACAAATTTGCCTTCAATATTGGCACTGCCGATCTGGGCATAATCACACCAGAAGGTCAGATCCCCTGTGCCGTCCTTCGTAAAATAATACCGCAGCTTCACAGTACTCAAATCGATCGGTTGAGTCCCTGTGTTTTTCAAATTAAACTGCGGAGTCACCGCATTGCCGTAAGCACCTGATCCTCCATTACGATACTGCACCTCAAGCGTGCCTGTCGTTGCCGGAGGCACATTCGGTGTCAACGTCACGATATTGGACAACGTCTGTCCGCTCGCATTCACCGCGGCAATTCGATAACTGTACGCCGTGCCATTTACCGCTGTTTCATCGGTGTAATTCAGCACTGCCAATCCAGTTGCCACATCGGCATATACGCCGCCCACAACGGAGCGCTGTACCTTATAACTCACAGCTCCCGTTGCTGCCGTCCAGGTCAGAACCACTTGTGCATTGCCTGCTGTCCCGTTTAATGTCAGCATCCCCGGCAGAGACATTCCAGCCTGCGGCGTGGCAGAGACTTGTGCAGATCCGGGCGATTCCCCTGCTGAATTCACAGCCGTCACCACATAATAATAGGTTCTTCCATTCGTCAGCCCTGTGTTCGTATATATCAATCCATGTACACCTGTCGCGACAGAAGTATATGGCCCACCACTCACCTCGGCACGCTTCACCGTGTACGATTCTGCCCCAGGTGATGCTATCCAGTTCAATGTTACCTGAGCGCTCCCTGATACAGCCTGCACCCCCGAAGGTGCAGTAGGTGTAACAACTGGTGTGACACCGGGCTCCTGGCCGTATATCCGTATTCCGGCATCGTAGACCGGAAGATATGTGCTCTTCGCCACATTGCCTGTGCCCAAGCCCTGGAATGAATGATCATTATTTACATTCCATGCGCCTTGCGGGCCGGTAATGCGGAACTGAACCTCTTTGCGATAATGTCCTTCCCCGCCTGGATAGATCTTAGTCCCGGTAAAGTCCGCAGTAACCGCATAAATTCGTTTCGCTGCATCAACCACAACCGGTTGGGATACAGTCGCTCCCTCGGCATATGAGGTTGTAACATGGACATCGGAAACGGTATATCCTGCAGCGTATACTTCACTCAGATCCAGGAAATAACGAAAGGACAACTTATCCCCCATTCGCGCAGGCCAACCCGAACGGTTGTTCAGTTGAGCCTTGATTTCCGTGTAATTGGAACCGGACGCTTTCACGGCAGCTTCGACAAAGAACTCATCCGTCTTCACCTCGGGAGCCGGGAAATTCGCAATGGGCTGATCATGCTGGCCGAACAGCAGATTCATCTTGGCTAACGCGCCTGTAAATCCTGCATTGTAATCGGTCGCCACCTCATTGCTGACATAGTCACCAATAGAATCGGTATAGGCATCCGAGGCATCCGGTCCACCAACCATCGCGCCGTACAACGTGTGACGATGCTCGGAAGGTACATTTTCATTGTTCGTCCATGAACTGTGGGAGGTCCGGTGATGTGGGTGTTTAGGCGGATTCTGTCCATAACCGACCACATAGCTGCTCTGGCGAGGATTTTCCCCCAGAATATAGTTCATTTGAGAGACGGCAAAATCCTGATACCTTGCTTTCTTCACCGGATCACTGACCCAGTCGGAATACACAAAAGCAATAAAGGATGCATTCGCTGCATAACGGAGCGATCCCCATGTATCAAGCCAGGCAAGCCCGCCCGGTGTATACTTGATTCGTTGTCCATTCGTGCCTACGGACCAATAATCCAGATTGCGTTCTGTTGATTGAATGAACCGTGTCGCTTCAGGCATGTTCAGACTCGACGTAATGCGAGCCAATAGAATCTGGGCACCGTAATGTTTGTCATCCCAGCCTTGGGTCCATGTATAAGCCCAATTCCCGTTCTGTCCATCCGCCTGCCACAGATTCGCCGTAGCAATCGCCTTGGACAAGTAAGCGCTGTCATTTGTCGCCATATATAACCATGTTGCAGCCCAGGCGAGTTCATCATAGTAACCTGTCCATGAATTGTAGAACGATTGGGCATCTGTAATGCAATCCGAATATTTGCCTCGATACGTATCGGCAAAGCTGTACAGCTCCTTGGCATGCTTGAGCAGCTTGTTGGCATACGCCGGGTCACTGTCCCGGAACACGATGGATGAAGAAGCGAGTGCCGCTGCGGTTTCTCCCGCAAGCTCACTTCCCGGACAGGATGCATCAATCTTAAATGCAGGACGACTCATCTGCATCACTTCAGCCGGTCCCCACCAGGCATGGTCCGTATTGCCCGCTCCGACCTGTCCCCATAATTCATTTGGTTTCGTGTGCGCTTTCACAAAATAATCTGTCGCCCATTTCAAATTATCCTTAATCTCTTCCAATTGTCCTGCCTGTTCATACCCTTCACGGTATTCCACAACAGACCAGGCAAGCATCGTAGCAGAATAGGCCATAGGCAGACCGAATTTCACATGATCTCCAGCATCGTACCACCCTCCGGTCAAATCAACCCCAACATCCGATCCGTCATTTAAGCCGGAATCACCACGCCATTCAACTCGGTTGTCCTCCGGCAATTTCCCGGAACGCTGGGTTTCATAGAAATAAACCGCCTTCTGCAATGCTTCCGCATAGTTATGGTTCCCGGCAGCCGCATCTGCCTTGCCATTCCATGCCTGTATGGATGTACTTCCTGCCAGCAGCCCTGTCGATAACGCGAAAATAGCGACTCGTCTCCACCAGCTTCCCTTCATCTTCAACCATTCATCTCCTTTTGCAATCGTTATCTCGTCATTTTCCAATTACACTGATGTAATAACCCGCTCCTTTCTATGGTGTGACTCCATGTATTTCCACCATTAATTACCATTATAGTCTTTTGTTTCAGTTGCAATATCAGCGCTGGTGACTTCTGAAATAACATTGTTGTGACATGTTCGGGCAGTGATATGACAAAAAAAAGACCGCTTCTCATATCGCATGAACGCGATATGAGAAACAGTCCTGATAATTCGTATCACCCTTGGTACAGGCTGAATTATGATCAATTCCATTATTCAGTCTGAACACCCGTCTTTTGGATCGTCTACACTCTAAACTTGTTGATTTGCTCCTGCAACTCTTCTGCCATTTTGGACAAAGAGCCCGCGGATGAAGCAATCTCTTCCATCGAAGCCAGCTGCTGCTGGGTTGCCGCAGATACATTATGCACGCCACCTGCTGCTTCCCCAGCAATGTTGGAGATCTGATCCACGTACCCTACAACTTCATTCGTACTTGCTGACATTTCCTCCGAACCTGCGGATACTTCCTGAATTTCACCAGCAACCTTGTTCACTACGTTTGAAATTTGCTCAAATGCTTGTCCTGCCGCGGTTACAATCTCAATTCCGGCCTCCGTTTCATTGCTGTTCACTTTCACAGCCTGCACGGCATGATCCGTATCCTTTTGAATTAATTGCACAAGATCCGTAATCCGTTGTGCAGATGTAGAGGACTCCTCTGCCAGCTTCCGCACTTCTCCAGCTACGACCGCAAAACCACGCCCGTGCTCACCTGCACGTGCCGCTTCAATCGCTGCATTCAATGCAAGAAGATTGGTCTGACGAGCAATATTGTTGATAACCTCGGTAATCGTACCAATCTCTGCGGAACGTTCTCCCAGCCCTGTAACCAGTTCTGTCAGTGAGGCAATGGAATTACGAACAGAACCCATCTGTTCAACAGCCTGCTGAATAATCATATTTCCTTCGGCAGACTGATTCGCTGCATCAACAGCAGATACGGATACACTTTGAGCAAGCTCGGCAATTTGTTCCGAACCAAGAGCCATTTCACTCATCGCCTGGGAAGAACGCTTCACCATATCTACTTGATCGGATGTACCCACGGCCAATTCTTCAACCGTTTCGGAGATCTGTTCCGATGCTCTGGTGTTCTGTTCTGCACTTGCCAGTAGTTCTTCCGAGGAAGCGGCTACCTGTTCGGATGTCATCGATACAGATTGAATCATCTCCCGCAGGTTGCCTGTCATCGTATTGAAGGAATCAGCCAGCGTTCCCAGTTCATCCTTGTTCTTGAGAACGATCTTCTCACTAGTCAGATCCCCACCTGCAATCAACATCGCCGCTGCATTCATCTTCTGAATTGGACGTGAGATGATGCTTGCAATAAAGAAGGCAATAAACATAGCCATCAGGAAAGCAACAATGGTTACTCCCAAAATAATATTAAATGCTTTTTCGGCCAAATCAACCGATGCATTCGTAGCCGAATCTGATCCTTCATTCCCCATTACAATCAATTGGGCAATAGTATCGTTGGCTGAATACCATAATGAATATGCCGCAGTGTGTAGTTTGCTGGCTTCGTTGTAATTGTTATTCAAGCCTAATTCAATGAATGCGGGCATTTTTGCGATATAGCTCTCGTAGTTCGTACTGAACTCATTGTAAAGTTTCATTGCCTCTGCATTGTCTTCAATGAAGACTAGCAGCTGTTTACGTTCATCCTCAATCTTGACCAGGAGCTGCTCCAGAGCTTCATTCATCTTGGCAGTTTCATTTTCATCCTGTTCAACAATGATGGCCAGAGCAAGCCGCTCCACATCGGATATGTCCCCATTCATCTGGCCCAACAAAGATACACTGGGCATCCATGTCTTGTCCACATCATCGGCTTTGTTTGACATACCATGGATTTGGGTGAGCGCATATATGCTGACAAAAGCAAGCAACGCCACAACCATTAAAAATCCAGTCAGTAACTTCATCCGAATTGTAAATCTAAACTTCCCCATCACGTTTCCCCGCGAACCTTTCATATTCCCCACTCCTTAGCTTTAGCGCATAACTATATAATATATCGACACCTATCGTCATGAATTGTAGATATCCGAATTCGATTTTCAGAAATTTCATGTAACTCCGAAATTAACGCAAAAAAGCCCCAACTCTTTGGCTATGCCAAGGAACTTGGGACTCTATATGAATGTACCTCTCATCTCAAACGTATACGTTCCAGAACTAACGAAACACCCGCCGATGAATGTTAATGAAGAAATCGGGAATCGACTTGGTATAATTACGCGTAGCAATCAGGATTACACTGACCAGACTACCCAGAATGAATCCGCCCAGAATATCCCCAGGATAATGTACACCTACGTAGACACGCGAGACTCCTGTCAACACAGCAAGCAACAGCATCCATGCTCCGAATCGTCGACCGATAAAAAACGAAGCTGCAGCGAGCGCGAATACAAAGGAAGCATGTTTACTTGGAAAAGATAGATCTGGCACATGCGGAACCAGTTGATTCACGGTGCCTTCTACAAACGGCCTTGGATGACCAACCGCAGGTGAAATTCCCCATTTTGCCAGACCCAGCGCTATTATTGAAGCTACACACGCATAAAACACAATTCGTTGCTTAGACGGATTACCAAGAAACCACACAATCACAAGCAGTCCTATCATAACCCAGACCGCATATTCAGCCGATGTAATCATAAACCAGTCCAGAAACGGAATTCGGTCTGCAAACTGGTTGATCCAATTAAATACAGATTGATTCATAACAGTCGTTTAATACCTCCATTACACAAAACACGATTATTTTTTACATAATAAATATACACTAACTATTTGTCAAATATATCGCCTGGTAGCCGAACTTTCGAAATCAAAGAGGACATTTCTCTTACTTTTTGTTAAACTAGTTTGGGTTACATAATAGTTCATTCATAGAAAGGTGAAGATTATGCTTAAGAAATGGTTATGGGGGACATCCCTAACCCTGGCACTTGCCATAGCAGGTGTCATTGTATATTACGGATACTCGATCGTTCATTTTGCTAATAGCATCTCAACCGCTTCGGACACCTCCTCTTCTGACAAAAACAAAAATACAGACACCCCAACTCCCCCTGTTCCCAAATGGGAAGGAAAGGAACGAGTTAACATTTTGCTGCTTGGAGGTGACACCAGAGGAGATGATCCGGGCCGTTCAGACTCAGTCATGGTTGCGTCCATTGATCCGGTATCCAAGAAAGCCCATCTTTTCTCTATACTGCGGGATACATATGTTGAGATTCCTGGACATGGCAAGAGCAGACTCAATGCAGCCTTCTCCTACGGTGGTGCGGAATTAACTAAACAAACGGTCGGTGACTTGCTTGGCATCCCTATACAGCATTACGTGTATACCGATTTTATCGGATTCATGGCGCTGGTTGATGCTGTGGACGGGATCGACATTGATGTGGAGAAAGACATGTATTATACCAGCAAGGCAGATAAACATATGTACGATATTGACCTCAAAAAAGGACTTCAGCATATGGATGGCAAGACTGCCCTGCAATATGTCCGGTTCCGGCACGATGCCACCTCGGACTTTACGCGTACCGAACGGCAGCGGATTTTCATGACTGAGCTGGCCAAGAAGATGCAAAGCACCACTTCGCTCTTCAAAATCCCTGATATATTGGAAGCTGTCGCTCCATATATCGAGACAGACCTCAGTCCAACACAAATGTTAAAACTGGCTTCGCTCGGATTTGATATTAATGTGAATGAAATTGATAAACAGCAGATTCCTCCTAACAAGCTGCTAACCAATGAGCTTGCAGGTTCTGCTCAGGTACTCGGTGTGAATAAACCGAAGCTCCAGGCATACATTCAGAATCTGTTTGAGGAAGATGCCACATCTTCAGAGGATGATTCAACGAAGGTACAGGACTTACACTGAATTAAATGAAAATGAAGCAATGATAGCATATGCTAATTTGATTAAAAGACGGCGAACGCCGTCTTTTTTTGTACCTATTTCCCCCATTTAATGCAGCCTTAATGTTCAGCATGTACCCTTAAATGATGAATTCCGGTTACATAAGGAGGATTACACGTGAATAAACCGCGAATCGTGGAATGGACACAACTGCGCGGCCTTGCATTTCTCGCCATTGTGATGCAGCATAACATCGCGGAATATATATATCGCGCCGATATTGAACAACCTGACTCCGTCATGCTGACCATGATTTATCACCTGACTCGTTTTGGTACCCCGACATTCGTCTTTCTGTCCGGTGTAATGCTCTTCTACCATCACAGTCACACCAAACCGGATTACCCCCGGTTTATCCGCAAACGGTTTGGAGATATTTATGTGCCCTTTGTGGTATGGACGTTCATCTACTGGTTGTTTGTCCGGGTATTTACCCCTGAGTTCTGGCTTTCGGGTATGCCGGACTTCCGTAGTCTCGTTCGTGAACTGTTCCTTCCCCAGACGGGATATCATCTGTGGTTTGTGATTATGGTGTTTCAGTTCTATATTTTGTTCCCCCTGTTTCTGTCGGGAGCCAAGTTCATTCAAAGACGTATTGAAAAAGTGACTCGTTTCACCCCGATGCAATCGATTATTACGTTGGTTCTCATTGGAATGGCATTATACACATTGCTTATGAAATGGTCCTACTACGATATGGCAGGATGGACAGCATCTCTGCCACAGCCCTGGGCAGACATGCTTCAGTATCGATCCTATTCATGGATTATGTACTGGTTCTACTTTTTGCTGGGTGCAGTATGCGCGTGGTCCGTGGATAGCTGGAGGGGTTGGACTGCGAGGGCATTGCCCTGGATGGTCTGTCTGTTTATCGGAATGTACATCTGGCTTGGATACGATGTGCTGCGGGGATCGGGGGATGTTGTTAACCTGAATATCTCAACCTATCTTAAACCGACGACATTTATTATCATCATGGCTCAGATGTTTATGTTCTATGGGTTCCTGGTACTGCTGCGAGGCAAAGATACCCCATTTCAGCGTCTCCTGACGTGGATTGGCCGATATTCGTTTGGAGGCTATCTTGTTCATGCACTGGTTCTCTACTGCATCGCGTATATTACCCGGCCACTTACGCTAACGGAATGGCATCTGCCCGTAACATTGTTGTCGTTTCTCGTCACAGTGGCGACGGCTCTTGCCATCAGCTGGGGACTGTCCAAACTTCCTGGTTCTCGCTTTACCGTAGGATTACAACGGAAGAAACGCCCAGGTCGTCGCTTGCATCATACTGTTATTCCGGGCACGGGCAGAACAAGTTCACCCGAGCGCAATCCGTCAGCCAGCGCCAATCGCAGTCCGGAAACCAGCCAGTCTTAGTCGTATAGAAAAAGCGTCTCCCTTGTGGAAGACGCTCTTTTTTACTTCACTTCTGTAGAAGCGGATTTTCCCGGTACAGGTTCGTGAGGACCAGGGGCTTGGTGTGCATTGCCCTTCTGGTTAACGAATCTTTTCAGGTCACCTGTCAATTGCTCCTTCAGCTTGTCAACCAGCTGCGTTTCGCTAATACCTTTTGCCTGAGCAATTTCAGCCAGGGACTTCCCGCTCTGGAGCTGCTGATGGAGCTGTTCCGGGGTGATGCCGATAAAGCGGGCAATAGCGCCCTTGTCCATCATCGGACGTCTGTTACCATGGTGAGCAAAATCACGTCTTAATTCCCGCAGTGGTGTATTGATTACCTTTTTCAGCTTGGTATCCATACCCGCTTTGGCTGCTGCTGCCTGCTCCTTCGTGAGACAGCCTTCTTCGGCTGCTTTATCCAATCGCTGAGAGAGGGAAGGCTTCAGCTTCTCCAACAATTGATCTTCACTAAGTCCCTTGCGTTCCTTGGCAATTTGAGTCAGCGTTTTGCCAAGCTCCATCTGTTCCTTTAAGTCCCGGAGCCCAATGCCGAGCAGATCTGCGGTTTCTCCAATCATAAACAGGCCGTGACCTGCCTGCATACATGGCTTGGTCTGATTCGTGGAGGAGGATGGTGTCGCCGTATGATCTTCAACAGATCCATTTGGATCAGCGAATGCCGTATAGCCGGTTGCTGCTGTTATAAATACGGCTGCCAGTCCGGCCGCCATCCATTTCTTCCAATTGTATTTCATTTCTCTTCTTCCTTTCGTATGTCAAAATCCTGTGCTTTCTTAGTTTGAGCCTAACTTCCGCTTTTTTATGCCATAAAAATACAAAATGTCATTGTTTTTTTCACAATTCATCACAAAACCTCCTATTTTTTTCTATTCTTTTCCGGTATACTGAAAGTAACTTCATGATCTAGTCAAATAGTCCTTAATCACTTTATCACGGGAAGGGCGTAACCAAACGATGCGGAGAGAATGGTTTGATCCGTTTAGATCCGATGTGGAGGTGGTGTTCGCTGCGGCAGAGCAGCTGGTACAGAAATATCCTGAACCAATGTCAGAACATGCACTAGAACAAATTCATTTGGTCAATCCTTTGTTACGAGATTCGGGTCACAGCTACATCGGCTACATTATTCCGTTGTGGTTGCAGCTCTCGGATGGACTACCTCCAGAGAAAGCACACAAACTGAGTACTGCCTGCCTCATGCATATGTTATATTTTTTGAATCAGGATGAAGTTATGGACGAACGTCCCGAAGATGTGACACTGAAATTGTCACTGGGTAATCTGTATTACGTCGATGCCATCTGTGCCTATTCAGAGCTATTCAGTCTTTCTTCCCCGTTCTGGACGTATTTCAGACAGTATGTCGAGGATTGGGCCATGAGCGTCACCGGTGAGAACTCCATCGATTATTTCAAGAGAAGCCCGCTTTTAATTGCCCAAAAAGCCGCCCCACTTCAGCTTGGAGCTGCTGGCTCACTGCTTCTTTTGGAACAGAAGCATCGCATTACTCCGGTATGTTCTGCCGTCAACATTGCGCTGATGACTCTCCAGATGACAGATGACTTTACAGACACGAAACAAGATGCTGTGCATGGAAATTACAACAGCTTCCTCTCCCACATATCCGCAGCACTGGAACATAACTATCCGGTTCATCCTGTAAGCGAACGTGTACATGACAATGTATACAATACTCAATTCATGAACTCCTATGTAGACATTGCTCAGCAATATAACCTCAGACTAACATCTTCTAACTCTGGTTTTTCGCATCTTGAAGCGTTTAATTCCTACTTATGCGACATTCTGGGACAAGCTGTTCAGGACATTGAGCAGCACAAAAAAATGCTTCTTCAAGGCGGGTTTCATTACTGGATCAGCGAGAAACAACATTTGTCCTAATCATAATTGAAGAGCTGGTACAGTTGAATTTTAAATATGAAGGGAATGTTGACGATGATGGTATCAGAGAAAACGTTGCACGAGGATATTATTGAAAAGGCCTGGACAGATGAGCACTTCAGACAACAACTGCACTCCAACCCGAAGCAAGCGCTTCGTGAAGCATTTGGCATTGATATTCCTGAGCACGTTCAAGTCCGTACCGTTGAAGAACAACAGAACGACTATGTTCTCGTAATTCCTCCCAATCCATCCAAAGTACAATATGATGTGAATTGCGGACCGTGGAGAAGCTAAACGAATTAGATTGAATATGTGAATTGAATCAGAAGGGGTAGCGAACAAAAAAGCCATTGTACACTTCTGCCGCTCGTCATTCGACGAACGCGGCAAAAGATACAACAGCTTCTGTTCCTACCCCTTTTGTGCTTGTAAAGCTGATCTGCCCATGCATGGCTTCAACGATTCGGAAGGTCACCATCATGCCAAGGCCTGTCCCCTTAATTTTGTTCGAGAAATAAGGCTCACCAAGGCGGACCAACGCTTCCTCATCCATGCCTTCTCCGTTATCTCTAACATGTACCTTAATGACCCCATCCTGGGCATAAGCCCAAATATCAATCTGGCCCTGTCCTTGCAGAGCTTCAATACTGTTCTTAATAATATTAATAAAGGCCTGTTTGAACTTGGAAGAGTTCCCTCTAATCCATAGATCTGGCGGAATGTCGGTTGTTATTTTACCCCCTTCGAGATTAGCCATCGGTACAAGAATACCTTCAATATGGTTAAATTCATCTGCGATATTCAGGGAGATAATATGATCAAACTCTGGTTTGGCGAACGTCAGGAAGTCGGTAATAATGCCGGAAGCCCGATCAAGCTCCTCCAGAGCAATCCGCACGTACCCCTTGTTTTTGTTGTCCTCCTGCTCAGTCATAAGCTGAAGGAATCCTCGTGTCACCTGCAGCGGATTACGAACCTCATGAGCAACCGACGCTGCCAGTTCGCTAATAATCTCCATTTTCTCGGATCGCTGCAATTCATTATTGAACAATTCCAACTCTTTCGAGTATTCAAGCACTTTGGTATGTTTTTCAGCAAATCGGCTTCCCAGTATGGCAATAAGTGAGATAATAAAAGCAACCATCGACCATTTCCACCATATCAGATGATATGTTCCATTACGCTGGTAATACCACAGTAGTTCAGCAACACTGATTAAGGCAAATGTGCCGAATCCTGTAGCCAGCAATAGAGCTTCCCTGCTCCGTTGAAGCGCTTTGGAGATGGTACCGATCATTAAGATGCTTAACAAGATTACGAGAATGAATCCAATCACGTTCTGAAACAACAAACTGTAGAGCATGTCCCATTGACCGCCTGAAATAAAATCGATCATCAGGGCAGCTACAGCTACTCCAGAATAGATGACTTGAAATTTTCTTAGTTTGGTAAAGATGCCATAACGACCTGGTCCGATAATTTGTTCAAAAAAATAACAGAGTGCAGGCATGCCCATGAGCATCGCCAGATCAAACAATACGGAATACAGATTCCCGTAAACCTGGTAAAACGTATATAAAAATTGCGAATAGGTGATAATCATCGTTCCGATAGAACCCATCACGATACATAGCGAAATCCACATTCCTTTATGGAACTTGCCTAGGAAAAATGTGCAGCTCAGCATCGTTAGAGCCGTGAATACAAAAGTCGCTCCCAGTATCACATCAAGCAGACCATTGTGAATGTACTTTTCCTGTAAGGTAGCATAAGACCCAACCTGAACCATTCCGTAGATGCCAAGTCTGCCTTTCTCATTCTCGGACCATATATAGAGTTTACCACCTGAATTCTCACTCGATAAAGGTAACAACACCGCGTTATTATCATAATTGTAATGATAATTCTCATACACCTTACGATCTTCCAGATAGATTACAATGTGATTTCCTTTAATATTTTCAAAACGGATTGCCGAGCTATCTTCGCTTATTGTAGGAATGGTCACACGAGTCCACAAGGAGCCTGTAGGAGCTTCAACACTGCTGTATTCCAGCTTTTCTGCACCTTGTCTCTCCCAGATCTCCTCCGAACCTTGAACCTCACTGATGAATCCCTGATCGTGCACGTTCCCCCATTTTACTTCCCATCCCGTTATGGATACAGGTCTGTCAACTTCTCCAGCAGTCGCTGAAACGAAGTCATGCGGCAAGCAGAGAATATTCAACATACTTATCCATAAGATGATGATAGCTTTGGGCACATTTTTCATTCACAGCACCTCAAAGTTCTTATTTTCTCTATCCCAAAGTTCTCTCATTTATCATTCGCCACAGTTTAACGTGTCACCTTCTTGGAAGAAAATGAAAATTCACAATTTAGTAGATTTATAGTTTTATTTCCATTTTATTGTTGAAACCGAAGTGTTTTGTCGGTTATTCCCGCAGATCTTCGAACTGGTTCACAATCATTTCGCGCTCTTTCTGTTCGATCTGTGTGCGATACTCCAACCACTGCTCCGTTTCCTCATCGTCATATATGGTCCATATATCTGAGAAAAGATAGTCCCTCAACTGGACAATCTGTCCTGACCATATCCCACCTACCCAGAACAGCCCGTCCGGACGGCGAATAACCGTACGTGAAAACCCAGGCGTAGACGCTTTTTGCCCGATTCGGATTCGAGTGATCATATTCCCCAACGTAAACCAATCCAATTGGAATTCCTCCCTCATATATCCATGTTTCATCATAACATACGCAAAAGATGAAAAGCTGTAAAATTGGTGTGTGCGATTCAATTGTCCCTGCCGGGTGTAATGGTTCCTCAAAGCAAACAATTACCCTTAAGGAGATGATTGGAATGAATGAGCCACACAAAACAATAGAGGTAGAGCATAAGGATGTCCAGCATAAATCGGATTCAAGTAAGGTTGCTTCCACGTTTATCAAATATGCGGCTTATATCATTATTTTCTTTGGATTCCTGTACTTTCTGGTCAAATATGTATTCCCCAAATTTTAAAGCATATTAAGTTGAATTTGTCATCTGTACATCTTTCACTTTCATTTGTAATCATATTTAGGGAACACAAGGGAATCCTATTGGATGCGGGATTACAACATCAACCCTTTGGGTAACTACGGAATAAGAACCTTTTCAAGATGACTACCCAATTACACAAACAACCATCAAATATAATTTCACTGAAACGGAGTGTTACTTATGTCAGACAGACCGATTAGCAATGAAGAGAGTGAACGTTACTACGACCGTTATCAGAGGTCCCGTGATATTCCACAGGAAACCGAAGTCCCTGAAGGTGACATAGACACTTTTGATGAAGTTACCGGAAGACGTATCGAAACCGAAGATACAGTTAACCCACCCATTGTAGCTTTAACGGCTGCAGAAGAACCCCAACTGGAATCACGGACAGCGGAGCCTTCACTCGAATCCGTACCGGATGCTGATCTTATTCAACCGAATAGTCCAGTAGATCCCGCCGCACCCGACCCCAATGCCCTTCACGGAACGGACTTGCTGAACGGCGCCGGAGCGGATGCCAAACCGGAGAACGATATTCCACCACGACGTTAAATCCTCATGCTACAGCCTGATTAGGAGGTGCAAACATGATGAAGGATGATCACAAACGACACGTACATGAGCCTGAAAATCTGGTAACCGAACGAGATATTGATCCGAATTTTGGATTGTTCACAGAAGATTCCTTTCCAGAAGCTCTAGCGGATGAAGATCAGCTTGATGCTGTTGAACATGCTATTCCGAAGGAGAATGTTAACCGGAAAGATTCACATACATCTGAGGATCAATAGGATCGTATCACCCATTCAATGAGCGTATAGGAAACCTCTTCGCCAAGAGGTTTCTTTTTGCTGTGCTTTTCAAAATGACAAAGCGTTCATCCGAAAAAGAGATGGCCACCGTATCTCTACAGTGCCATCCCATTTCTCTGTTATCCGATTAGTCATTTAACCATTTCGTCTACTTCGCCAAAGGTTTGCCCGATCCCGGCAACCTCTGTTCCAGTCTGGACCATTTCGCCACAATGGCGGTAATCAGAAGCGCAACTCCGTTGATGATAAAAATCCAGCGAATCGGTAACCAGCCACCCAGAACACCACCGATAATTGGTCCCGCCATCGTACCAATCTGGGAAGCCGACTGATTCAGGCTGAATGCTCTCCCCCGGAAGCCGGGTTCAGTCACTTGCACAATCATCGCATTGATCGCCGGGAACACCGCAGCGAAGAACAATCCATACACAAATCGCAATATGCCGAAGCCTATATAACCTGTGGTGAAGAACTGCAGGAGGTTACCAATTGCCCCTCCCACAAGGCCAATAATCAGCACTTTGCCATATCCAATTCGCGAACCAATTTTACCCCAACGCGGTGCCATAATGACCGTAGCTACACCAACTGCGGAGAAAATAATTCCCGAGCTGAGAGAAGCACGATCAGGCTGAATGCCCATTTCCATCACGTACACGGTCAATAATGGCTCCAGAATCATGACGGAGAAGGTACATATACCCATCATGCCAAGCACCGTAATAAACAATCGATTGGCCCGGGCTTCACGGATGTCATCCATCACATGAGAACGAGCCTTGTTCCGGTTGAAGTTCTCTTCTTTTACCCAGAAGGTTGCAATCAACGCAGAGACCAATACAACGATACTGGAAAATAAAAACGCATTCCGGTTGCCGTAATAATGGCTTACTACCCCGCCAATTAATGGGCCGATTATTCCTCCTGTTGCCCCGGCGGTAGACATGATGCCAAGCGCATACCCCGTCTTCTCTTCCGGTGTGTTCGTACCGACCAGTGCAATCGCTGCCGGTACAAAGCCGGCGAGCAATCCCTGAAACAAACGAACCACGATTAGTGAATATGGGTCCTGCACAAAATAATTGATCAAATACAAAACCGCAAGGCTGTATCCCGACCGGATCAGCATTGGCTTGCGCCCGTATTTGTCAGCCAGTGATCCCCAGAAGGGAGACACCAGGGCACTTGCCAGAAACGTGATGCCAAAGGCAAGCCCTGACCAGAACTCCAGGTGATTACGAACGCCCAGATCGCCACTCAGAAACAAAGGCAGAAATGGGATGGAGATTGAATAAGCGGTGCTGCAGAAAAACACACCTATCCACAAAATCACCAGATTACGCTTCCACGAGAAGTCCATATACCCGCACGCCCTTTCCGTTACTGACGACGGGACTGCCGTGTATTGGAGCGGACGGAACAGACCCGTACGTCCCTGACTGCGGAAGCATTTTCCTTATTTTACACCTCTGTAAGCATTTACACCATCCCTTATTACCCATAATATCCTGCCTTGCATTGCCATGTTGTCCGCAAAAACGGTATGATAGTTGAAGGATTATCCGAAAATAATTCTGACTAAATATATTATGCAGAGATGCAAGGGGGAACGTTCTCATGTCTTTTCGGTGGAAAAAAACAACAGCTGTTTCGCTGGTTCTAGCGATGCTGCTTATCGTCATTAGTGGTTGTGGGCGCCCTACAAGCGGCGCGACGGAAACACCGGCTCCAGCGGAACCTACTGGTCCAAATCCTGTAGCCACCATTGAAATGTCAGATGGTCAGAAAATCGTCATCGAGCTCTATCCAGAGATCGCTCCAAACACAGTGAACAATTTTATCTCACTCGCCAATAAGGGTTTCTATGACGGCCTGATCTTTCACCGCGTCATTCCAGGCTTTATGATTCAGGGTGGCGATCCAGATGGCAACGGTAAAGGTGGACCAGGATATACCATCAAGGGTGAATTTACATCCAATGGTCACAAAAACCACCTGAATCATACCCGTGGGGTCATTTCCATGGCCCGCACAAATGATTTGGACTCCGCAGGCTCCCAATTTTTCATCATGTTAGCGGATGCTGATTACCTGGATAACGCTTATGCTACCTTTGGCAAAGTCACAGAAGGTATGGATGTCGTTGACGGCATTGCGGCTCAACAAATAGGTGAAAACGATAAACCAGTCACCGATCAAGTAATGAAAAAAGTCACTGTCGACACTCATGGTCTGGAGTATCCAGAACCTGTAAAAATGCCTTAACCTGTGGAACTGAACGAGTCGTCGTTCTGACTCATCCTATGTAAGACAAACAAAAGCTCTGTCCTGTGCGATTCTCGCCAGACAGAGCTTTATTTAATGTTAGCGTTTACATAAATGACTTTATAAAAAATGCCCTCTTCTGGCACGATTCTATATGCAGCAGCTCTGCAACCCGCTGTTCTCAATACATCCATCCCATCAAACGTAACCAACCGATGATCGCAATCCATAACGGACAGCTGAAAGCAACACCCCATGCAAGCCCTTTCAGTAAACTGCGGTTTACTTCCACGAACAACGACTCCTTTCTCCAGGGAATAGTCGCAGTATCGGTAATAATATATGAATTTATACCCGTTTTCATTCGTCACGGAACCCTCTATATCCTGCTTTTGTTCCGCCGTTTCATGGAATGGGTTGGGTGAACCTGATATAATATGAATACTGAACGATAAAGGAAGCTGATTTATGTTTTTGAAAGGAGATTATTCCATGGCAAAATCCAAAAAACACACCCCTGCTCCCAAAGCAGCACAGGATAAACCGACCACATTAAAGGATCTGCTAAGCAGTGACGTGCTTGAGAAACTGAAAGCACAGGCAGATGAAGCCAAGGCGGCCGAGGCAGACCGCAAAGAGCAGGAGCGCCTGCGGGCGGAAGAAGCTCGTAAAGCGGAACAGAAGCGGAAAGATAATGATTTTGAGTACCTGTTGAATAACAGTTCGATGGACTGGAAGAAACATAAATAACTTTGCAGCAATCCAGATTATCATGATATCTACATTACCGATACAGGGCCGTTCAACGGTCCTGTTTTTTTGTATAGTACATATGATTCATCACTCTTTAGTCGGGTATGTAGAAATAGAGAGTATACTGACAATCTATACGATACGGAGGGATCAGGATGACTGAACAACGTTTGCAAGGGAAAGTCGCGATTGTAACCGGAGGTGGCTCAGGAATTGGTCAGGCAACAGCCATTCGTTTCGCTGAACATGGGGCCAAAGTGTTCTTGCTGGACCGGACCCCGGAGAATGCAGAGGAAACCAAAAAGACAATTGAGAACGCAGGCGGAGAAGCCCATGTCATTGAATGTGATGTATCCAAACCGGACAACGTGCAAAAGGCCATCAATCAGGCAGCAGAGCAAGCTGGACAGCTGGATATTGTGTTTGCCAATGCGGGTATCAACGGTACGATGGCTCCAATTGAAACGATGGAACCTGAGGACTGGGATCAGACGATGGGAATTAATATGCGCGGCACGTTCGCAACCGTGAAATACGCCATTCCCCATTTGAAAGATCGCGGAGGAAGCATTATTATTACAAGCTCCATTAACGGTAACCGCGTATTCTCTGGCATCGGCTTCTCTGCATACGCTTCCAGCAAAGCGGGTCAAACGGCTTTTACGAAGATGGCTGCATTGGAACTGGCCCGTTACAAGATCCGTGTCAACGCCGTCTGTCCGGGAGCCATTGATACGAATATCGATGACAACACCTATCCTTCGGACGATCTAAAAGAAGTACAGATCCCGGTTGAATTCCCGGAGGGGCATGAACACCCGCTCAAGGGTGAACCAGGAACGCCGAAGCAGGTCGCCAATCTGGTGCTCTTCCTCGCTTCCGACGAATCTTCCCATGTGACAGGTACTCGGATCTACGTGGACGGTGCGGAATCTTTGCTCCGCGGATAATACTTATATCATGCTCAATGAGCAGTCAACAGCCAAACATCCCGCAAACGGACTGGATTTCCAGACTGCTGCGGGATGTTTGGCTTTCCCATTGGTTCGAATTCCCTTTTAACTAGAGCGCTGAACTCTTTCCTCTCTTCACTTGGTTATTCAGCTGCTCCGGAATGGCAAATAGCAGGACGTACATCAGGGAAAACATCACTGCTGCCAACACCTCTTCCCCAAGAATGTACAAGGGATAAGGGCCCAACAGGTCGAGCACTGAAGGGGTATCCGGTTTGTGTCTCAGGAACATATAATTGGCGTCAAGCAGAACATCCACACCGTACACGACCAACGCTGCCACATTCACAAATATCATTGAACCCAACACAGTTCTCCAGCTTGGACGAAGCTGTTCTACCCAAGTCATATAGAGCAACGCCAGAATAATACAAGCATGAGCAGTAAAAAATTGAATGAAACGAAAATGGGCATAAGCATAACCGAGATTAGGCGTTACGATTGCCATCAAGGCTCCTGCTATTCCTGCGAACAGCAATGCAGAATGCAGCAGTCGACTACGTGTCAATAATAGCAGCGCCGATAATAATAGTGACAGACTGCATAACTCCAACGGCAATGAAGTCTGCAGGCTCCACACGCCTCCATACACGTACCATAGTTGAAGCACAATCTCGCAGCCGAACATGACACAGGCCAGAGCAATGCGAAAGGTTCGGCGTAGGTTGGATGACGATGAGCGTAGCCAGTTTCGTAACAGGAACATCAATATAATCAGTGCAGCAATCAGACCGATCGCCCACAGGTGTGAAGTTGAAAACAGTATAAAAGGTTCCGCATCATAAGGGTCTAGCCACTGGGGATATGCCATTGCACCTCTTCTCTCCTTCTCGTTACACAAACACAAAATATCTCTATAATGTTAACTTTTTCATTTTGGCATTGAATGAGTAGACTGTCCAGATGGAATTCTAAATTAGGATTGTATTTTAAATATCTTTATGTTAAGATAAATCCAAGAACAAAACACACTAAAAGTTAGTAACTTTCTTAAAGAGAATATTATAAAAATAGAATTAAACTATCAGGAGGTATTTATAATGCAAATCAAAGGACTTCACCATGTATCTGCACTCACTGCTCACGCCACTGAGAACTATCGGTTCTACACCAATGTTATGGGACTCCGACTGATCAAAAAAACAGTCAACCAGGATGATGTTTCGGTCTATCACCTCTTCTATGGAGATGAAAAAGGGTATCCGGGTACTGAACTTACCTTCTTTGAAATTCCGATGGCGGGACAAACACGCGAAGGCGTGAACAGCATCTCAGCAACGTCCCTTCGTGTGCCTAGCGATGCAGCCCTTACGTACTGGCAACAGCGTTTTGACGAATTTGAAGTCCCTCATGGAGAAATCACCGAACGCGGTGGACGCGCTACTCTCGCTTTTACGGACTTTGAAGGACAACGTCTGATTCTCGTCTCCGATGAACACAATTCAGGTGTTGCAGGCGGAAAACCTTGGGATCAAAGCCCTGTGCCTGCCGAGTATGGCATTGTGGGATTAGGTCCGGTTCATCTTACCGTTAGAGATGCATCCCTCACCACACCAGTCCTTACCGAACTGCTCGGCTTCCGTCAAAGAGGAACTTATCCTGCTTTTGTCGCTGGCCAACCCGATGTGCTCGTCTTTGAATCCGGTGAAGGTGGCAGCGGCTCCGAGGTGCATGTCGAAGAACGAACTGACCTTGCTCAGGAACGCCCGGGACGTGGCAGCGTGCACCATGTGGCCTTCCGTGTAGATAACGAGGAAGAACTGAAGCAATGGGTGGAACGCGTGCATAACTTCCGGTTCCCGAACTCTGGTTTCGTAGACCGTTTCTACTTCCGCTCCCTGTATTTCCGTGAACCTAATGGTATCCTGTTCGAGCTTGCAACTGACGGTCCCCGCTTCGATACGGATGAAGAACTGGCTCATCTTGGCGAGTCCCTGGCTTTGCCTCCATTCCTTGAAGGTCGCCGGGCAGAGATTGAATCCAAACTGAAACCATTGGATACCATGATTCGATAAGCAACGCTGACATCATAGAAAAAAATAAACGATTATCGCTGTGCATCATCCCGAGAGACCCGGCTGATGCTCCAGACGATAATCGTTTTTCACATTCCATAAAGTCATTTTATTTGGTCAGATAAGATGTAGTCAGGGGTACAAACAAGGAAGAACCAGGCGTCTCTTCCACAATCTCTATAACCACAAAATCCGTTTTGGATACATCCACATCAATACCAATCAAACCATCTTCCGCAGCAAGCGATATAGATTTCAGAGTTGTATTATTGCCATCCATGACTTTAATTTCCTGGGAACCACCTACTGCTGCCAGCTCCAGATGTAATTTGGAATATTTTTTCTTCGTCATGATTTGGAAGCTGTTTCCCAGCTTGACCGAATCATTATGGAAATAAACATCTTTGTAATCCTTGCCCTTATAAGAAGTATCGGCGGGGTCTTTCGTATGCCAATCAGACGTTCCCATCACGGTTTCTCCGAGCGAACTCAATGTCAGTTTGTTCGTTTCCGTTGGAGCCGATCCATTACTGCCGCCAATAATAACGGAGGAACTGGCACTGTCATAACTGATCTCAGCACCCAACAGATTACCTACTGCACGTACAGGCAGATAAGTTGTTCCATTGTACGTAATCGGCAAAACGGTCTTTCCATTTGCATCCTTGGCTGTTACCGTTGCTCCATCCATTTTCAGAGATATCTTGCTGTTCAGATACGCTTTGATTGGCTCCAGTCCGGTTGCCGCCAGTGCCCCAGTACCGATTCCGAGCGTAAGTGTACCCACCATTAAACCCAGTACCACCTTTTTCTTCATTAAATATCCCTCCTGAAAGTATGAAATAAGATTCCTTTTATCCTTTATACAATTAAACCATTAAAGGGCTAATGTCAATTCTTTCTTGGTAAATTATTGGAATACCTTCTGTATTCGGACAGCACAAAATGAGGCTAAAGTTTCATTATTTTTTTCAGCCTCACTCGTTTCCCTGTGTCATTAAGACAATGGGGGTATATTTTTTTGTCATAACTACCCGTAATTCCGCTCTTCGCTAATTAATCAATTCAATCAAAAGATTCATAATACTCCTCTTCATACTCTTCCGTGCTGTACTTCAATTCAACAGCCTGCCACTCACCATCCTTAAGTTCATAGGTAAAGTTCAGATCACCGTCATATAAACCCATACCGTATGCACCAGATGCTGACACCACCAACTTGCCATTTTCCACACTGTAATAAACAACACCGCCGAACTTGAGCTCCTCGTTATACACTCCCTCGCTTGTGTCTTCCTCCATCAGAGAAGGCTCTGCATGAACACCATCAACGGTAACGTTGATCGTAACCTGACCTGGTGTAACACTGACTTTCGAATTTACATGCTGCTTCACAATCTCATCCAACGATTGCATCTTCATCTCTTCCAACGTATTTGGATCGATAATATGAGCCTCGCCCAGATAGATCCCTGTTCCATGACCGGCTGTAAACAATACAACAATCTCCTTCTGGCCATCTCCATTCAGATCCAGTTCGTGTACTTCCGGTTTGTAAGAGCCGCCTTCTCCTTGCCACTTACCGAATTCTCGTTTGTTGCCGTTCACTTCCAACACCATTCCGTTATATATATATCCAGAGCCTTCGACTTTCATGGGGTACAGTCTTACGTTCTCATTTTCCGGAGCAACTGAAACGTACTCTCCCTTAACAGGGATCGATTCCTTCGTTGTAAACGCTGCTTCATTCATTGTTTCCATATTGGAGGCCGCGACCGCTGAGGTCTGGCTGGATTGATCATCTATGTTAAGCTGTTTTTGCGATTCATTCATGGTTCTGGCAGACGACGTTGTACTAATCGTAGCTACCGCCAAAATAATCATCAGCAGGATACCTGTCCAAGTTTTCAATATGCTGGGCTCCTTAATCTGTAGTGGAATACTACCATTATATCTTCATTTATCGCCCAAGCGTTGCGAATTTGTTAATGTTTCATAAAAAAATCTTTACATATTTCAGTTTTTACGAAAGAATGTTCGGCTTTAACCATAATAAGCAAAAAAACACCCCGGAAACAGCTCAAGGCTGCATCCGAAATGCTTTCGTTTTGTCCATCAATCGATCTGTTAACTGTCTCAACTCTTCCGCTGAGGATGAAATCTCCTGCATGATTGCCGTCTCTTCATGTGCCGCATCCATAATCCGTCTCGCCTCATCCGAGAACGATCCGGCTTTCCCCTGAATCTTCTTCACATGACCATGCGTTTGTTCTACACGGCTGGTCTGCTCCCCAATTTTGGCTCCGATTTCATGAGCGCCCTTCATGAACACTTCCACCGTACCTGTAAGCTCCTGTAAGGTCTGATCAACAGAGATCGTACGCTCGGATTCGTTCACAACCAAACCGTGCTGTTCATGAATCAGTTGAGCTGTATCCTTAATTCGCTGCTGTACGCGGCTGATCAGCTCATTAATCCGATGCACCGATTGTTTGCTCTCGTCTGCCAGCTTGCGAATCTGCTGTGCCACCACAGCAAAGCCCGCTCCCTCTTCTCCCGCACGTGCAGCCTCAATGGAAGCATTCAGGGCAAGCAGGCCTGTTTCCTCTGCAATGTTTTTGACGGATTGAGTAATGGCTTCAATATCCGAGGCTTCCTTCTCGAGCAGCACCATGATGTCACGGGAACGATTGTGGGATTCGGTCAGCTCGTCCATTCCTTTCATCAGAGAAGAGAAGGTTTGCTTCGTATGATCTACCGAGCGCTCCATCTGGCCGGACATCTCTGTCATACCGATCGACTGACTGTGCATACGCTGAAAATCGTTCAACATTTCATCTGCTGTAATCAGCGACTGATGTGAAGTCGTTTTCTGCTCTTCTACACCCACCGCAATATGATCCACCGCATCAGACATCATCTCGATCTGCTCTGCTGCCTGGGCAATTGCTTCACTGAGTGACTGGGCGTTCTGCGAGGTTGTGCGTGTACTATCTGTAATATCGTTTACAATACTTCTCAGATTGAAAACCATTACGCGAAAAGCATCATATAATACAGTAATTTCATCCTGTGTACGCCGCTCTGGAACTTCAGCCGTCAAATCCCCCGATGAGATTTGTTGTGCCGCACGGGACAAATGTACAATTGGACGAGTCAGCCAACGGGAGGCAAACCAACCCAGAATCGCGTTCCAGCACACACCCATGATGAGTACGATGGAAATGTACAGCCAGCTTGGCATAGAGAACGAGAGCCAGTCCTGAAGGAAAAATATAAAAAAGCCGCTAGTTCCGTACGTAATCAGTGAAATCAGTACCAAACCTGCGACAGTTTTTGCGCCTAAAGTCCATTTCATCTTCACACCTCATAGTCCTTTTTTCCTATTTTACCAGTAGATAACCAAATCACATGTGATTTAGATCACTGAAAACGACAAATTAATCATTGTGTAAACGTTCATGCATGACTTCATTCCAGTGGAGCATAATGGATAAGACAACAATGCCCGAGTTGAGTTGAGAATCGTTTTGCCAAGGTGATATCCTGAATTTAAATTATTTATCGGTAAGAAGGGTGAAATGATTTAGCTTGGCATCCATTTTGCTTAAATGATATACTGAGTGCGCTTCGGCATTGCCGGAGCTGACCTATTTTTGGATGCCACTGGAGGCGAACGAAATGTCTACAATGTCCACAAGGACGGAGAAAGATTTTATTGGAGAAAAAGAAATTCCTGCTTATGCTTATTACGGAATACAGACGGTTCGGGCTGTAGAGAACTTCCCAATCACTGGCGTTCCTGTACACCGGGAGCTGGTTACAGCTCTGGCTGCGGTGAAAAAGGCTGCGGCAATCACGAATATGGAGCTGAAAATGCTGCCACGCAAAATTGGCGATGTCATCGTCATGGCTGCGGAAGAAATGATGAAAGGCCATCATCTGGATCATTTTATTGTTGACTCCATTCAGGGCGGTGCAGGCACCTCCATGAATATGAATATGAACGAAATTTTGGCCAATCGTGGGCTGGAGCTGTTATTGCAGAACAAGGGTGACTATTTCCACTGTAACCCGAATAACCATGTGAACATGTCCCAATCCACCAATGACGTAATCCCAACTGCACTGCGTATTGCTGCGTATCGGTTGTCTGAAACGTTGCTGGATACGATGAAACGTCTGCAGGATGCATTCCGCAAAAAAGAACAGGAATTCAACGACGTAGTCAAAGTAGGCCGGACACACCTTCAGGATGCTGTGCCTATTCGCCTTGGACAAGAGTTCGGTGCTTATGCACGCGTTATTGGACGTGATATTGAACGTCTCGAGTTCGCCAATCGTCGCCTGCTCACCATTAACCTGGGAGCGACGGCTGTAGGTACAGGTCTCAACGCCAAACCGGAATACATTGTCAAAGTCACGGAGCATCTGTCTGATGTGACAGGATTGAATTTGCAAACGGCTGAGGACCTCGTGGATGCCACACAAAATACGGATGCCTATCTGGAATTGTCGGCTGCTCTGAAAGTATGTGCTGTCAGTCTGTCCAAAATCTGTAACGATATTCGGATGATGGCTTCCGGTCCACGTGCAGGATTCAATGAGCTGCGGCTTCCACCACGTCAGCCAGGTTCGTCCATTATGCCGGGCAAAGTGAACCCGGTTATGGCTGAAGTGATCAATCAGGTATCCTTCCAGGTTATGGGGAATGACCATACGATTTGCATGGCCTGTGAAGCTGGTCAATTTGAATTGAACGTCATGGGTCCGGTTATCGCGTTCAACTTGCTGCAATCGCTTAAAATCATGAACAATGGCATCGACGTCTTCACTCGTTATGCCGTTGAAGAGATGGAAGCGAACCGTGAGCGTTGTGCGTTAATCATGAAGCAGAGCTTCAGTGTAATTACGGCGCTGAATCCGCATCTTGGCTATGATGTGGCAGCTTCCATTGTGAAGGAAGCACTGAAAACCGGGAACTCCTTGCAGGAGATTATTCTGGAACGGGGTCTGCTGACACCGGAAGAACTGGAAGAAATTTTGCACCCGGAGCAGATGACTACTCCAGGGATTGCAGGCGAGCACTTCCTGCGTAATATGGAACGCTTGTAGGTTGATTAAGTTCAACTAATGAATACTTACACTGACACTCTGATGACAGAACAACCTTCTGATCGCTGTTAAATCGGAACGAACAACCCCCGCAAACCGAGTTTAATGGTCTGCGGGGGTTGTTTGTTCATACATTATGTTGTGTAAATGAACCACAGGGTCATTTTCCCCAACGTTTACGCTCAAGTGAAGGCAAAATCTGAAGCTCTTCCCTGTATTTCGCAACGGTTCTGCGGGAGATAACGATACCTTCCTTCGCCAGTAATGCCGTGAGTTGACTGTCCGAATAAGGGCGTTCCGCCCGTTCAGAACGAATCAGCTCTTTCAGTCTGATCTTCACCGCCGGCGCCGAGGCCATCTCTCCGTTCGTTGTTTCAAGACCTGAGGCAAAAAAAGCCTTAAGTTCAAATACACCATGCGGTGTCTGAACATATTTGCCAGTGACCGTACGGCTCACCGTCGACTCATGCATGCCGATGGCCTCGGCAATAACCGCCAGATTGAGCGGCTTCAAACCGGCAGGTCCTTCACGCAGAAAAGCTTCCTGTTCAGTCATGGTCGCAGCCAGGACACGCATCAGCGTTCGTCGACGCATGCGTACGCTGCGAATAATCGCCCTCGCCTCAGCTGCCCGACCTGACCAGACCTCGTCAGCATCAATTTCCCTGATCCAGCGGCAACAAGCTTCGTTCAGGGATACCCGCGGCACACCCGCCGAGTTTAACCGTAGTGAAACCTCATTGTTCCTTATTTGCACAACAGCATCGGGTACGATGTAATGCGGACGTTCCGTATACCCCATGGATCGGCACGGTTTCGGGTCCAAACGTGAAATATAATCATAGGCTGCCTGAGCCTGCTGTGAAGTAAGCCCCAGCCTTGTTCCCGCCCTGCCCGGATGGAAACGAACCAGTTCCTCCAAACCTTCCTCCACCATATGCTCCGCATGCTCGTTACCCAATGGATCACGCCTAATCTGAAGCAACAAGCATTCACGCAAATTTCGTGCGCCTACACCTGCAGGGTCTAACGACTGAAGGATATCCAGAGCTGCTTCAGCCTCCGGCATGGATACCTCCCTTGCCGACATAACCTCAGTCAAATCCATCGTCAGATAGCCATCCTCATTGACACAGCCAGCCAAAAATATAGCTGTTTTCTCCAAAGAAGGCGGGAGACTCTGCAACCGAAGCTGGGATATTAACAGATGTTCAAGGGTAGGTTCGGCCCCTTTTACCTGTAACAGAGGATCATGAGAAGAGAAACTCCCCACATGTAATCGTCGGGAAAGACGGGTGCGCAGGGCAGAGGGCTCTTCTAGCTCAAGCACCGGGTTTTCTTCTGCTGCCTCCTGCAAATAACGAGCCAATTCCTGACCCGACAAGGTCAGCAGATGAATGGATTGCTTCATCTCCGGCGTAATGGATAATCGAATACGCTCCTCCTGCACCAACTGAAATCCTAACATCCGTCTCCCCCCTTAAGTGCTGCTCAAGCAACTCCAGTAAACTGACGAACAAAGACTATTTTCAGGAAATGATAGCATAAAAACCAAGCGATTGTCAGCGGGCCCCAACCCCATTTTTCAACTTAATATTTCTCGGATACCAATTTCGCTTGGGTGAACAGCAGCAAATAGTCTCTTCCACCTGCCTTGGAATCAGTCCCCGACATGTTAAATCCGCCAAATGGATGTGTACCCACCAGTGCACCTGTGCATTTACGGTTAAAGTACAGGTTACCCGCAAAAAATTCCCGTCTGGCTTGTTCCAGATGTTCTCGATTGCGCGAGATTACCGCACCCGTCAGGCCATAATCGGTATTATTGGCAATATCCAGTGCTTCCCCGAAGGACTCTGCCTTGATAAAAGCCAGCACCGGTCCAAAAATCTCTTCCTGTGAAATCCGTGCCTGTGGATCCACATCGGCAATAATCGTCGGTTCAATGAAGTATCCTTCTTCGTTCCCTGTACCCCCACCGAGTACAAGGCGACCCTCACTCTTGCCGATTTCAATATATTCCGTGATCTTGGCATACGCCTTGTCATCGACAACTGGTCCAACCTGGCTTCCAACTTCAAGCGGACTGCCCATGCTCAGCTGCTTGGTTCGTTCAATCACTTTTTGCAATACCTCGTCATATACATCTTTATGAATAATGGCACGGGAACACGCGGAACACTTCTGTCCGGAGAAACCAAACGCCGAAGCCGTAATCGATTCCGCAGCCAGTTCCAGATCACTGTCGCTATCCACAACGATCGAATCCTTGCCGCCCATTTCAGCAATGACCCGTTTAATCCATTTCTGTCCCGGTGCGGTACGTGCTGCACGTTCATTAATTCGCAGACCAACATCTCTGGAGCCGGTGAAGCTAATAAAACGCGTGAGCGCATGGTCCACCAGATAATCGCCAACCTCATTGCCTGGTCCTGGCAAATAGTTCACTACGCCATCCGGCACACCCACTTCTGCAAGCAGCTCCATGAATTTGGCGGCAATCACCGGTGTTGTGCTGGCTGGCTTTAATACAACCGTGTTGCCGGATACTAATGCTGCCGAGGTCATGCCGGCCATAATCGCGAGTGGGAAGTTCCATGGCGGAATGACAATCCCCACACCAAGCGGAATATAACTCAATTCATTATCTTCGCCTGCAATTCGTGTGAGCGGTTGCGGCTCACTCAGACGCTGCATCTCACGGGCATAAAACTCCATAAAATCAATCGCTTCGGCTGTGTCTGCATCCGCCTCCGGCCATGTTTTGCCTGCTTCATATACCATCCAGGCGGAGAATTCATGCTTGCGCCGCCGCATAAGCGCTGCCGCTTTGTACAAATAACGGGCACGTTCATTCGGGTCCGTATGCTTCCAGGTGTGGAATGTTTCTGCAGCGGTCTGGATTGCCTGCTCGGCAAGTTCCTGATCCGCCTGATAGATCGTTCCGACGACCTGATTTTTGGACGCAGGGTTTACGGAAGACAACGTGCGGGCGCTCGTTATTTTTAGTCCGCCGATAATAATAGCGTATTCCTGGCCAAGTTCAGCCTCCACCTTGCGAAGCGCGTTCTCAAAAGCTTCCCGGTTGGCCGGGACTGCAAAGGATGTGAATGGTTCGTTAACAAAAGGGATATTCATGAATGATTCCTCCTTCAGATGTGGGGGTTCGCTGGCTGTTTGCCTGAGTTGTGCCATGCATTTTACTCATCACCCAATATATGTAGCAAGATCCGTGCCAACTCCGGATGAAGAATGAATATTTTTTGCAAAAAAATATTTTATTTCAAAGCACCGCCCGTTTTTTTCTGTGCAGATCAACCTTGGCATGATTATTGCTTGATAACTCTGTTATAAAGAAGCATGATCCATAAGGAGGAAACCCGATGAGTATCGGAACGGAAATGTACCGTAAAACGCTGCTAACCGTCGCAGGTAATAAAGCTGTGGAGAATCTCTCCATTAAATACGGCAAAAAGCTGGCTGGCAAGTTTATCGCAGGCAATACACTGGAAGAGGCTCTCGAAGAGATTCGGGTACTCAACAACAAGGGCATTATGGCTACACTGGATCATCTTGGTGAGGGTATTACTCATTTAAAAGAAGCCGCGTTGTACCGGGATGAGTATGTACGTCTGGTGGAAGGCATTGCCCGGCAGGGTGCAGACTCCAATGTCTCCCTAAAACCAACTCAAATGGGACTCGCGCTGGACCCTGAAGAGGGATATCGAAATATACGTGCGGTTGCCACTCAAGCGAAGCTCCATAATCTGTTTGTGCGGATTGATATGGAGGACAGCCCGTTCACCCAAGCGACTTTGGATATTGTGCGCCGTTTACATTCGGAAGGACTGGATAATACAGGTACGGTGCTGCAAGCCTACTTGCATCGTACCGTAGAAGATACACGTGATATGATTCGGGAAGGAATCCGGCTGCGTCTGGTCAAAGGTGCTTACAAGGAACCTGCATCCGTAGCTTATCAGAACACTTCCGAAGTGATTGATCAATTCAAAACGATGATTCGCAATCACCTTGATCAAGGCGTATACACTGCGGTTGCTTCACATGATGACCACATTATCTCCTGGACCAAGCAATACGCGAAGGATCGGGGAATTTCCCCGGATGCGTTTGAGTTTCAAATGTTGTACGGTTTGCGCATGAACGAACAGGAACGCCTGGCGAGGGAAGGATATCGTATTCGTTGTTATGTTCCCTACGGAACCATGTGGTACCCATACTACACCCGTCGTCTGGCCGAGAAACCAGCAAATCTCTGGATGGTGCTGAAAAACATGTTCAGATAATTTTCCAGCTGGGTCAACATATATAAAATACAACGATAAGAACAAAAACCATGCTGCCACCTTCTTTGAGGGCACATGGTTTTTTATATTTGCAAAGCATCCCGGAGCATCCCACTTTTCCCTCTACTCGGCTTGGCTTGGCTTGGCTCGGCTCAGCTCTTAATGTCTAAAAAATTTGCATCCCCAATTTAAAATGTCTAATTTTCTGGACACCCCTTTTGCTGTTCACAAGTGAACTTCACTCATTCAGAACCTAATTGCTCGGAACTGCCACATAGAACATTCTGGCTCTGCCCGGTATTATAGAGTGAGATAAAAGAGTAAAGTCTCATTATAAATGTCAGTTTTAATGACTCGGATCTAACCTAAATTTCTGATTCGTCTTTACGAATTAACAATTATTCCTAGACTATAGAAATGAAAGCGCATAATAAAATTGAATAATCCATCCTCCTCTCTTCCACCCCGATAACATGTATGCTTCATGTCAAAAAATATATACACACTTCATTTGGAAAGCTATAATATGGGTAACCATCATTATTCCAATCATTTCATTTGCAGACCACTTGTATGTGGCTCATGTAACTGACTTGGTTTCCGAAAGTTATGCTCTAGCTGAGGTGATTCCGATGAAACATTTACTTCCAGATTTGATGTCCTTATTACGTACAGATATGAGTATCCTGGATTCGGGACTCTGCATGCCCGTCATCCCTTCAACAACAGGGCTGGCAGACGCCATCCCGCTATTTAATACCAGTCCTTATCTGTTAATTCAGGATGATGGACCCTCGTTGGGCTATATCGCTGTATCCGATGTTCTGCAAGAAATGATGCATGCTCATCGACTTATGGAAGCTTATTTCGAGACAACACTGGAGACGGCAGGCTCAGCTCTGACATTGATTAACGAAGATGCAAAGGTGACCTACTGGACATCGGGTGCGGAGCATGTTTTTTCAATTAACAAAAAAGATATCATTGGGAAACCGGCAGCGGATTTCTTTCCCCCTGATCGCCTTCAATCGCTCAAAACGTTATATACAGGGGAAACCGTGTACCGAAAGCAGCACCAACCAAGACCTGATCTGTTCGCACTGATTAATGCACGTCCGGTGCAGCTCGATGGACGCATTGTAGGTGCGGTTGCCGCCGAAGTGGATATAACAACCGAAATTCGTCTTCATCAAGAGTTATTACATATGACATCCAAAGTCCAGCATCTGGAGAAAGCCGTTGCCCGTCTACGCCCGGATTCTGATCCGTTCGCCAGAATCAAAGGCAGTAGCCCAGTGATTAACCAGTGTCTGGAAACTATTCGCAAGATCAGTACCACCTCAGCTACCGTGCTCATTCTCGGAGAGAGCGGAACGGGGAAAGAACTATTTGCCAAAGCCATCCATGACCTGCGCGAACCACAGACAGCGCCGTTTATCGCCATTAACTGCGGAGCTATTCCTGGTTCATTATTTGAGAGTGAGTTATTTGGCTACGAGAAGGGGGCATTTTCAGGGGCTGATCCAAAGGGGAAAAAGGGGAAAATCGAACTCGCCGAAGGCGGCACGCTCTTTTTGGATGAAATAGGCGAAATGCCGCTGGAACTTCAAGTGAAGTTACTGCGTGTATTGCAGGAGAAAAGTTACTTTCCTGTTGGAGGAACACGCATGAAACAGGCAAATTGCCGCATTATCGCCGCAACCAATCAGAATCTGCTGGGCATGATTGCCCGCAATCAGTTCCGGGAGGATCTCTACTATCGATTGAATGTCATTAATCTCGTCATCCCTCCCCTGCGTATGCGCAAGGAAGACATTTACGAGCTGACACAGACCTTCCTGCAAGAGTTCTCCTTGCTCTATAATCGTCATATTGAACTCGTTCCTCCCGAGGTGTTCAAGCTGCTATTTCACTATGACTGGCCAGGCAACGTACGAGAATTAAGAAATGTGATTGAGCGGATCACCATTCTCACCACGGATGGCGAGGTTAAGCCTGAATATCTCCCTGACACCTTCATGTCACCTATGGAGCAGGAACAATCCATATTGCAGGAGACGGTACAGCTTCATTCACAGACTGAGCTGGAATCGAGCTTGTCTCCTATCTCCAGAAGCACGGACACATTTGCTCCATCCGATAAAAGCGAAATAGACGAATCTACTGATTCTTCCAACCTATCCTATCAACAGAGGTTGGACATCTACGAGTCGGAGCTCCTGCTGCACTATCTGAAAGCCGCCGGAGGCAACAAAAGAACGCTTGCCCGGCAGCTTGGCATCTCCAGAGCCACGCTCTATAACCGCATGAAGAGGCTCGGTCTATGACCAGCCTCTTCTTTCTTTTCTTGTCGTTATAATGAATGATCCAGCGTATTGTTAAGCCTCGATGAATGATTCCTTCTATGTACCTATAGCACTCTCGCCAGTCGGATCAAAGCGGCTCGCAGATGCCGATAGAATGTGGCCCGACTCATCGAGCATGCCTCTGCTGCGGCAGTTGGATTGCCATCATGTGTCCAATAGGCCGCGTATAACAGCATCTGATCTTGCTGGGAGATCCCATGAATTCGGCCCTCCAGCAAATCCAGGATATGCTTCTGTAGATGAATTCCATCCGTCATACCCTTCACTCGTGCTGCGTACTCATGCAATTCTCCGGGAGAATGCAGATGAGTCAGCATTTTGCGCACATCCTGTTCGGACCAGGGTATCCGACTCACGCCAGATGTCCTCTGTTGTAATCGGCCGCTCTTCATATCCAGACCCAGAAGGGACATCACCCAGTCACCGAATTGTCCACTGCGCAAATCCAGATCCAGCACACTTGCCTGATCTGTATACAGGTCACATAAACGTGTACGTGCTTTTCTACTCCGAAAACCAATGCTCTGCAAAAACAGCTTCAGATGTGGATTAGTCGCGACCAGTATGACTCTGGCGCCTTCTCCGAGCAGTGACAACCGATCCAGCGACATATAACCCACAAGTTCCTCACGTTTGTAGCCCGGTATATCGTCCCTCGCCGCAGCGAGCACCGCAAAGTGAGTATCCGTTTGATTCGGATCGCAATCCAGCTCTTCCGGTGTGAAACATTCCTGCATTTCGGCCGGAAAATAGTTCGACAGCATCCCACTGCTCTCCTGGTGTACGAGCACCGTAATGAACATCGCGATCGGCTCGCCAACCTTGTCCCGCATCAATACAATCCCCTCAGGATAACGGTGTGCAAGCTCATCCAAAAAAGCAGGATATGATGGCGCCTGCCAGGGCTCCACACTATACTCACACCACTGTCGGAGCAATTTGTGCAGCGCAGGCAAGTCCTCCGCTCGCATCACTTCCATTGGAGAGAACAGTGAATCAGCCGAGACATCAGCGTATTTTCGGTGCTGGAGCATAGATTCCTGACACAACAGGAGCATTTTTCGGGCGATCTGGCGTCTCTCATGTGGACCCGCCTGTTCATGGAGCGGCTTGAGCAGCTCCGCAATTCGTACACGCATGGCTTGCAGACGCTGTGGTTCACGTTGACGAAAATCCCGAAGCAGATGTACTCTGGCCATATCATGCAGCCCCAGACCATTAGGACCGGAACGAATGAACGACATACGCCTCAGGAAATTGTATTCTTCAAGCGTCACCTCTGTTTGCAGCACGGATGCCAGCAATTCCTGGTTCGCTGTTTCCAGCAAAGTTAATACCTCAACCATCGGATGCAGGCGGGGAAGCGTCAATTCAAGCAGCAACCTGGCGCTAATCATTTGTGACAATTCAGTCCAATCGGAAAGGGGAAAATTCCTGCGCTGATCTGCTGCCTCCACGGCAAGTGCCAATCCCAGCGGATGCCCATCCGTCATACGTGCAATCGTACCAGCCATGCTCTTGTTTAATGACCCTGCCCCTGCAATATATTCAGACACTTCTTCACACGTAAAATGCTTAAGAGGCATCTGCACGAGGCGCTGCTGCAACCTTGGATGAGTCCGCCACGCTGAAGCAGGCTCCGGTCGTGAGGCCAGAATGATGAGCACACCGTATAACGGGAGCTTGGATACGAAAACTTCCATAAACCAACTCTCCAGTAAAGCCAGCTCTTCATAATTATCCACAGCAAGGACCAGTCGCCTTTGTACTGAAGTCTCACTCAGAAGGCTTAATGGCCGAGGGTTACCGTCACTACCCATGGTCTCCAGCTCCAGTGTAGAGGACAAATATTCCAAAAAGACCGACGGTGTCGAGCCACAGGATCTGCCATCCATCCATATGGCGGTCGCTCCCTGGTTGCGAGCAACGGATAACATCTCGGACAGTAAAGAGGATTTGCCGATCCCCCCCATGCCCGTAACTGAAAAAAAGGTTAAAGGTGCTTCTGGATTGCTGAACCATCGGTCCAACATCATCAGTTCCTTGGCTCGACCCACGAAACGTTTTCCATGACCATAATATCTGTCGTATTGAACCTCACTACTGTTTCCCATCAGTGTCCTCCGTACTAGATACTGGTACTTTCGATAACCTTAATTTTCTCCCAAAGTTGAGACTATATTGAGACGCACAGTTACATATGAAGTGATAAAATTTAGTTAAAAGCCAAATTATAGAAAAAAAAACACAAAACAGCGGTAACAAACATTTAACCGGTTTACACAGACCATTCCCACACCGCTGGATCATCATAATCGATTATTCCGCCGATCGGGCAAACCAATCCATTGGGCATTTTGCGTGATGCAAATTGCTGAAGTCCATTGAGCACCAATCCATTTCCAACTTCATGCTCCATGCTTCCATTTCATAACTAATACAGCCCGATATTTAAGGAAAGGCGGATTTGTGTGAGAAAAAATCTCGACATCTGTAATTTGAGCGGACAATTAGGAATCACTCGTGAACAACTTGATGAGTGGTTGTGTCAAAGCGGTGTTTCATTCAAAAAGCTGGATACGGGAACTCTTCCGGAGCGAAATTCCTCGCCATATCGCTTGGCCGCTCCTACCTCGTTATCCCTTGCACCTTCCTCCGGCCACCCCAGACTGTTTCGCGGCCGCCGTTCTGCTTCTAACACTCCCGTATTACCAAGAGCATTGCGACTCTCTCGTCGCATCAGTAAAAATTGCTAGACTGTGCACATCTTTCAATGATGCACAGTCTGGGCTTTCTTCCAGCCTGGTCTATCAAGTTGGAAAATCCTGTTCCTCCTCGATCATAGCATGAGCAAGCAGTGCCATCTCCAGGCAGATTCTTCTCTCCTGATCCATAAAGTCAGGTCCCATTAATTCTTCTAATTTCTCCAGTCTATTATATAAGGTCTGTCGATGTATGAACAATTGGGCAGCCGCATCCCGCTTGGAACCGAAGTTTTGTAGAAAGGCATCCAATGTCTCCACCAACCTTAGATGGTGTGTCTGATCATATTCAATCAGAACGCCCAGATGGTCATTCACAAAAGGCTGAAGGAACGATTGAGGTAATGCTTTTAACATTTGATATATACCCATGTGTTCGTAAAAATGAATATGTTCCAGCCGATCTATAGATCGTGAAACCTCGATGACCTGATATGCTTCCCGCAGACTGTCCGGCATGCCTGTTAAACGGTTGCGCACCTTGCCAAATCCGGCATGAATCACTACCTGCTTCAGGTTGCGACTCGCAAATCGCTTCACATCACCAACAATGCTTTCCAGCGATTTTACCAGTTGTTTTCGTGTGGATGTCTTGCTCTCCTCCTTGGCACAGCATACATATACCTGATTATTTTTCAGCATGATGAGGCTGGACAGATTGTTCTTTTTGAGCAAGGAACGCAGCAGCACCAAAATATCCTGATGGTTGGTTTCCATACGCTCACGGCCGATCCCTTTCAGACGGTGCTCCATCTCAATAACCCCGCCTGCAAACCAATACTGTCCCTTCACCAGCAGACGGAGTCCCATTCGGGTCTGGGCCTGCTCCTCATGCAGAATGTTACCGTTCATCAGATCCTGGAGCAGCTCATTCTGGTTGCGTACCATTTTCTCCTCCAGAAACTGGGAGCGCAAAGTCAGTGCCGCAGCTGCCTTCGCTGTATAATCAAGCAATAGCTTGAGATACTCGACGGGTGCTGAAGGATGTACAACCATGCCGACTGCCGAAAAAACCTGACCAAAACATACGACCGGGTGACACAGTAACACCTGCTCCTCATCCAGATGGAACCATAACTCGGTGTCTGAATCATTAAGATCCAGATGCTCGACCTCCTGCTCGTACCATGTGTAGATCGCTTGCTGCGACTCCGATGGCAGCTCCGGCACAAAACTGCCCGGTTCCATGGACGAGATATACACCACCGGCTTGGCCGCGTATTCATGCAGAAGGTTAAGCACTGCCGACATGTCTGTACTCTGTAATGTTCGCTGCTGAAGCTGACGGGAATAGGTTTCTAGACTCTTCAGCAGCTGGTGTTGATGATTAATAAGCAAAGCATGAATATCTTGCGTAATCTCAACGAACCGGACCGGTTGCTCAAACACGATAAGCGGGAATTGATGCCTGTCAGCCAGTTCAATCAATTCTTCGGGGATGCCATGAATGCTCGTGCCAAACTCCACGCATAGCCCGGCAGCTTCGCTCCGAATTAACTGGAGCAGATATTCTTCACGCCCTTCTTCCGATTGAAGCCATAGCCCTGTGGATAAAATAAGATCATGAGGACTTACAAATGGAGAGACATTCGTGATCTCCAACACATGGACCCATCCGACCTGACGGGATGTTCCCTCTATCCCCGCAGCAAGCCGGGCTTTGGCAAAGACGGGGCGAGCCAGAATATCCTTTATCGTAAACACGCGGTCATTTCTCAATATCGATCCCTCATAATGTCATTTTTTCTTACATTATAAGCTATGGATAAATGTCCTGAATAGTCTTTTCTCGACATTATGTTGATACGATTCTTCAAAACATAGACATTAGGTAAGGTGCAAATCTGTTATTCAGGTCATAAACTTGTAGTATAAGCTAACAACCATTAAATGGACGAGGTGCATGGCGATGAGAATCGGAATTCCGAAAGAAATTAAAAACAATGAAAACCGTATAGCACTGACCCCGGCTGGAACTGCTGATTTTGTCAGAGCCGGACATCAGGTCATGATTGAACAAGGCGCGGGACTCGGCAGTGGATTCACGGACAGCGAGTATCAATCGGCCGGAGCGGAGCTTCGGGGTACAGCTGCATCCGTATGGTCAGACGCAGATATGATCATCAAGGTAAAAGAACCCCTTACCAGCGAATACACCTATTTTCGTCCTGGCTTGATTCTCTTCACTTACCTGCACCTCGCAGCGGAGCCTGCATTGGCGAAGGCACTGATTGAAAGCCGGGTAACCGCCATTGCATATGAAACACTGGAGGTCAATGGTACGCTGCCTCTGCTCACCCCGATGAGTGAAGTTGCCGGACGTATGTCGGCGCAAATTGGAGCTCAGCTGCTGGAGAAAACGGAAGGCGGCAAAGGCATTCTGTTATCCGGTGTACCCGGCGTTAGCCGTGGCAAGGTCGTGGTTATTGGTGGGGGCACGGTGGGTACGAATGCCGCCAAAATTGCGATTGGTCTGGGTGCCGATGTGACCATCCTCGATTTGAATCTGAATCGTCTGCGCCAGCTGGATGATATTTTTGGCAATCAGATTCATACGCTGGTATCGAGTCCATCCAATATTGCGGCAGCTGTAGCTGCTGCCGATCTGCTGATCTGTGCGGTGCTGATTCCGGGCGCCAAAGCGCCAACCCTTGTCAGCGAGCAGATGGTTACCACCATGGCACCCGGTTCGGTCATTGTGGATGTGGCCATTGATCAGGGCGGAATCGTGGAGACCATTGATCATATCACGACCCATGATGAACCGACCTACGTGAAGCATGGTGTTGTTCATTACGCGGTAGCGAACATGCCAGGCGCGGTGCCGCGCACGTCTACGGTGGCGCTGACCAACGCCACCATGCCTTACGCGATGCAGCTGGCGAACCACGGTGCAGCCGCCGCGATTCGCGGCAGTTCGTCCATTCGCAGCGCGGTAAACGTGCTGAATGGACATATCACGTATGAGGCGGTTGCCCGGGATCTCGGGCATGCCTATGTTCCCGCAGGACAGGCGCTGGAGAATACCGCCGCGGTCCAGTAATTTGGAAATGATCGTTCCACCCGGCGCCTTGTTGCCCGGCCTGTGGAACGAAACAGAAGCGCCAGTCGGGCAGATCCTGTCCAGGCTGGCGCTTCTTGTTTTTTTCCCGAAAAGGGATGAGATCCGAGTAGGCTTCGGGTGGCTCGCTATACTGCACGTTCACTGCACACCTCGCGGAAGTTACAGTCCCGACAGGCGCGGCGCGAAGGCATCGGCGTGAAATAGGAGACGTCTTTGGGACGGTTGTAATATTCATCATCCACACAGGAGCGCATCTCCGCAATATACCGCCCCACGTTCTCCTCCACCTTCAGGATATCCTCTTCCGTCGCTGTAAACTCTCGGTGTGTCCCGGTTAACAGGTACTCCACCCGCAGCTCAATCTGCTCCAGCGGTACTCGGTAATGCTCCCTCACATAGGATGCGTACAGCATCAACTGATCCGAGAAGTCATCCTCCTTGCCCGTCTTCCAGTCCACAATGACGATATTGCCGTTGCTGCGACGATATAACAAGTCCATCTTCACATACACCCGTGTATCGTGCAGCATCATGGTATCCCATTTCTCAATCTCCAAAATATCCGTACTCGCACGGGACAGATCCTCCCACGTGAGCGTCTGATACAGATTGCTGACACAGGCCGAAGCTCGCTCTTTGATCGTGGCAATTCGGTCATTCAACGTGTCGTCTCCATAATACATCTCGGACAACATCACCCGATTCTTGGGGTCCAGCCGCCACTGATCCTGATCCATTGATTCCATATAAGCCTGATTCAGCAGCTTGCGCATCGTCTGTTCCAGAAAGTGTTCACGAGGTTTATCCTTACCTTCCTCCCTGCTGCGTACCGCCGATTCACACATCCGGTGCGCGAGATCACCGAATACAAGGTATAGATTACTGAGTTGCTTCAACCGATACAGACGTACCTGCATCTCATCCGCCGACTCTGCCTTCCAGCCGTTATGGGCTCCGTAATAATGATAATAATATTTGCGCAGGCACTCATCGAACATACTCGCCCGCGACTGCGAATAAGACCACTGCGGGTATTGTGCCATAAGATATTCTGCCTTTCTGTATGCCGGATTTCTGCATGTTTCTAGCATTCCTTAATGCTCACAGTATATAGGAAAGGGCAAAAACGCCGCAAGCACCCTTCCGTTATTTTCTTCTAACCGCAACCGTTTCCGATTCAATGCGTAACGTTTATATAGTAACATCACCAAAAGATGAAATGACAGCGCAGAACGCATACTATACTAAATAGAGTACAGGATTTTGCAATTAGACAGATGAATCGTACAGGCATATCCTAAAAGGAGGCACCACCCATGAATCGACCGGATTGGTTCCAGGCGGAAGAAGCATTACAACAAATCCAAGTCATCGGAAGCGACCGGAATGAGCTCGTGAACATCATAGGCCATGTAGAAGGATTGAATTGCATTGGCACAGGAACGGATGCGGCGGTATTTACGTATGACGGATTGCCGCAGTATGCCTTCAAGATGTACTCAGATCATGCCCTGGACAAACTCGAAAATGAAAAACAGGTTTATGAACAGCTCAAAGGCCTGCCTTATTTCCCTACCTATTACGGCAGCGGCCGGAATATTCTTGTGATCAGTTTTGAAGCGGGAGATACCTTGCTTGAATGTCTGGAAAAGGGAATCCCGGTGCCCGAGCAGGTCATGCTCGATGTAGACGAAGCGCGTGAAGCCGTACGCAGCCGCGGCCTGAACCCACGGGACATTCACCTGAAAAATGTAATTCTCCAGAATGGACGCGGGAAAGTCATCGACGTATCGGAGTATATTCAGGACGGCAATGATAATCGCTGGGAGCATCTCGTCTGGGCCTATCACAACATTTATCCACGGATCAAAGGTACGCCCATATCCCCACGCATGCTGCAAACGATCAAATGGGGATATAATCAACTGGATCAGGCCAACGTCAAAATGGACGACCTCTCCAAAAAGGCTAACCGACTATTCTCCAAATTCATGAAATAAGCATCTTCATAAACAGATCAAGTGTAGTTCTGATATTCATAAAATAAATCCGGATCACCGCCAGAAATGCGCGAGTATCCGGATTTTTGTATGTTCAATGTTGACGATGTTGACACTAGGACTCTCATTTCAACCGCCCCTGGGAGGGTGTCATCCCTTTATATTGTTTATACAGCTTTGTAAAATAGTTGGCGTTCTCGCAGCCAACCTGAGCAGCGATCTCGGTAATGGTCATACTGCTCTCCTGCAGCAGCTGTTCGGCTTTTGTCATTCGACATCCATTCACATATTCCACGAAGGTGCGTCCGGTCAGTTTTTTAAACATTTTGCAAAAATGATACGTGTTCAGCCCCACCTGGCCCGCTGCCTCGGTAACAGACATTTTTCCTGTCGGCTCCGCTTCAATCTGCTCAATCAAATGTTTGAATCGTTCCCGATTGGGAAAATAGGATTGGGCTGTTTTATCAGAAAGTTGATGTGGCATAAATGTTCGTGCAAGCAGGGTGAACAAGGCATGCAGCTTGGACTTCACAACCAGTTGGTAGGCTGGCGGCTGTGAGGCCATCTCCTCAATAGCTTCATCCAACAGGGAATAATAGCCCTGACAGACTATGTTCTGCTCCGCCGGTTTTACCGGGAACCTTACCTTTCCCTCCAGATATGGCGCAACATATTTCAAGTGAACGGGATCATGGGTAAAATCATGAAATAATGCGCTGTTGAGCACGACTGAATCATAGTTGATATCCCCTTCCTCCAGTGCATACCCGACATGCAGTGCCCCTCCAGGAATGATAATAACCTCACCTGCTTGGGCGACATAGGGCCTGCTGTCGATATGAAACAGTGCACTGCCCTTTCGCATAAAAATCAGTTCAAAGTGTTCATGCCAGTGCAAATACAGAATGCATTCTTCCGTTTTCATCCCCTGACAACGATTCTGGAACAGCTGAAATGGATGAGATTTATGGTCAATGCGGGTATTTTCGTGAAGCGCTTTCAGATCCAGCATACATTCCCCCCCTTCCCCCACAAGATCAGACTAATATTGCACAAGATTGTATAGAGCCATCCGGCAGACGCCCGGCTATAATGAGTGTGTCACGAAGTACTATAAGCCAATATTGGAGTGAAATACAACCATGAATAATCCGTTACGCATAGGCACCCTCGTAGGTGGCCACGACGCAGTCCGCGTCATTCCACAGATCATGAAACACGGCTTCGAATCCTTCAATCTGACCTTCTGGCAAACGACGGGTGATCTGGACCTCGCCGAAACAGCGAAACGTGTCCGTGAAATCGTCGACGAACAGGGAATTATCATCTCTGCAGTAAGTGTATTTGGCAATCCGCTTACTGGAACCGGGGATAACGCCGACACACTGGCCAGCTGGGAACGGGCTATTGACCATGCCCAGCTCTTCGGAGCGGACATCGTCTCCGGGTTCACTGGACGACTCACCGATCAGCCGATTGACCAATCGATTCCACGGTTCAAGGAAGTGTTTGGAGAACTGGCACACCGGGCAGCGGACCGGGGTGTGCGCATTGCTTTTGAAAACTGTGATATGGGTGGTACATGGCAGACGGGCGACTGGAACATTGCACATAATCCAACCGCCTGGGAGATGATGTTCGATGCGGTACCCGCTGAAAACATCGGATTGGAATGGGAGCCATGCCATCAAATGTCCAGCCTGATTGACCCTATTCCGCAGCTGCGCAAGTGGGCGCCTAAAGTGTTCCATGTGCATGGCAAAGATGCCACCATCGCCTGGGACATCGTCAAAGAATATGGCGTTCACGGCCCACGTGAATTTGTATGGCACCGTACGCCCGGCTTCGGCGATACCAACTGGTCTGACATCATTACGATTTTGCGACAAAACGGGTATCAGGGAACAATCGATATTGAAGGCTGGCATGATCCTGTCTACAAAGACGAACTCGAAATGACCGGACAGGTACACGCACTAAGGTATTTAAAACAATGTCGCGGTGGGGATTTTGTTCCCAATCCGGTATAGAAACGGGAATAACATTGAGTTACATGATATCCATTGCAAGAACAAAGAAAATGAAAAGCAAAAGGAGATGATAGGATGAGTCATCCTTATCGGGTGATTGTGGCAGGCTGTGGGGCCATGTCTAACACCTGGGTCGATTACGCCATGCAAAGGCCGGACACGGAAATTGTAGGGCTTGTCGATCTGTATGAACAGACTGCTGTCGCACTCGCTGCACGACACGGCCTTTCCTGTCCCACGTTTACGGATATCAGTGAGGCCATTCGAGCAACAGAAGCCAACATCGTATTTGATGTCACCATTCCAGCGAGCCATCACGATATTGCTATGACGGCGTTACAACAAGGATGTCATGTTTTCGGCGAAAAACCTCTTGCGGAATCCTTTTCTGACTGTGAAGACATTGTCCAGACTGCACGCCGTACAGGTAACATTCAGGCAGTGATGCAAAATCGCCGTTTCGATCCGAGTATTCGCGCCTACCGGCAGTTGATTTCCGATGGAACGATTGGTCAGGTCGGTTTTGCAGGGGCAGACTTCTTCCTTGGACCGCATTTTGGAGGCTTTCGCGATCTAATGGATAGTCCACTGCTGCTGGATATGGCGATTCACACCTTCGACCAGGCACGATATATTCTCGGTGCGAATCCGGTCTCGGTCTACTGCCACGAATTCAATCCTCCAGGGTCGTGGTATAAAGGAAATGCGATGGCATTGTGCATCTTTGAGATGTCAGATGGCTCCGTGTTTAACTATCGCGGGTCCTGGTGTACAGAAGGTGTTCCTACTTCATGGGAAGCATCCTGGCGTGTAACAGGAGAAAAAGGAACCGCAATCTGGGATGGGCATGATGACATTTATGCTGAAGTCGTTTCTGCACAGCATCTGGATGCAGAAGGCAAGCCTTCCTTTTTCCAACCGTGTGAGCGGATTGAAGGAGAGCAGCCTGTCATGGAGAAAACAGGACATCACGGGTGCCTCGAAGACATGTTCGCAGCGCTGGAGTCCGGGCAACGGCCTGAGACCGATTGCAGTGACAACCAGTTCAGCATGGCCATGGTCCTCGCATCTCTTGAAAGTGCCCGCACAGGTCAAAAGGTGTTCATTGCTGATTTGATGAAGACTGTATAACGAAGTACCTCTTATTTCATATTAAACAAAGCCCAAACTGCAAAAATTCAACAGTTTGGGTTTTGTTGTTGTTTTTTACCTACTTCCCTTTCCTATACAAGGTGCAAAAAATTAGTTTCTGACAAAACGCGAAGTAGTGCAGGGGACGAAATCGATTCTGGAGAAACGAAGTGTTCGCCTTTATCACCGGATTTCGACTTTGCAAAAAGGCGATCAGGAAATCCGGGGATAACAGCGATCGAAAGAACGATTCGTAACCGGAACGGCTGCTTTGCAGACAGTTATTTTTTTGACATTACATTATTTTTATAGAATTCCTTTTTTCATTGCTTTGTACACTAGTTGCGAGAATAGGCTGTTGGACCAAGCAAACCAGGGACGTGTGAACGTGTTTGGATCATCCGAATGAAAGCCTTCATGCATGTACCCGGTGCCTGCATCCGTGTTCTCCAACAGCTCAATCATCTCCAGCATTTCCTTATCATTATCTGCAGTGAGACCCTGCATGGAAAGCGCCATGTGCCAGATGTATCCTGGAGGTGTATGGGGGCTGCCGATGCCTTTGGCGACTTGTCCTTCATAATAGAATGGATTTTCCTTGCTCAAAATAAAGCGGCGTGTATTCTGGTACACGATATCCTCTGTGGAAGCATACTCGAAATACGGAATAGACATAAGCCCCGGCGTACCTGCATCATCCATGAGGCAAAAGTTGCCGTAACCATCCGTCTCATAGGCATAGATCTGCCCATGCTCGGGGTGACGGTAAGTACCGTATAAGGAAATACCGTGTCGTATTTCTTCTTCCAGATGCGCCATCTCGCTGACCAGCTTCTCATCTCGAAATACCCACCTTGCAATCTCCCCCATTTGGCGTAGAGTCACCGCTGCAAACATATTTGCCGGGATATTATAATGAAAATCACATGCATCATCGCTGGGGCGGAAGCCGGACCAGATCATCCCGGTATAGTTTACAGGCATCCCTAATCCGTCGTTGCGGAGCGTATCATGGGCTGGACAATTCCGGCGCATAAAGCGATATGGAGACTGCTCACCATGACGCTGCTCCGTTTTCCACAGATGTAACACACTCTCCATCACCCTCTTGAAACGCTCGTCAAATATATCCGTCAATTCCGTCTCACGCCAATACGCATAGGCGAGCCGCATAGAGAAACAAAGTGAATCCAGCTCAAACTTGCGCTCCCACACCCAAGGCGACATCTCTGTCTCATCATTTGCATCCCAATGCCATCCATTAGCCGTTTCATTGAACGCATTGGCATAGATATCGATGTCCGCATAGAACGTATGCCGTTTGATCAGCCCCCCAATAATGCGTTGCAGCTGTTCGTCTTCCTTTGCCAGCGGTACGTAGTGCATCACCTGCTCCACTGAATCACGCAGCCACATGGCCGGGATATCCCCTGTAATTACAAAGGTTGTTCCATCATCCAATAGCTTTGTCGTCGTTTCCAACGTGTTGGGAAAACAGTTACGGAACTGTGCCAGCAATCTCGGTCTATGTTGAAGCTGTTCCTCGGCCTCGGCGAGAATGTTCTGCACAGCTTGCGGCAATTCCAGATGCGGCATGGGGATTTTCGGTAATCTGAACTGTTCCATGGATGTCGTCTCCTTTGAGATGAAGTTTTCCAAAAATGGTTTCATTGAATGTATTCAACAGTTTGCGCTTTATTGTTATTTTCGTTATGATAATTTATAATAACATTATTATTTGTAAGTGTACTGTGCCGGAGCATGATCGTCAATTCATAACGGATGGTTCATCGAAAAAATAAATTCGATTATATCTTGTATATATAAATTGAACTAAAGAATATTTACACCTGCCACTCCGATGACAGAACAAACTTCCGATCGCTGTTATCCCCAGATTTTTTTGGATTCCCTTTTTCAAAGGGAAAAATCCGGGGATAAAGGCGGAGCGTATGCTTCCGATGCAGCTTTCTTTCAGAAAGCTTTTAGCTCCGCTTCTTCAGGTTATTTCTGTCCTCTCCGTTATCGTGTAAATGTTTTGTTCAATTTATATAGATTGAAATGGCTCGTTGGCTTTATGCAAATTGTTTACATATGAAGGAGTAATGAAATGTCACGTAAAGTATCCATCCAGTCGCTGGCTGACCAGCTTGGATTATCCAAATATGCTGTCTCCCGAGCGCTCAGCGGCAAAACAGGCGTAAGTGAAGCGACTCGTGCCCGTGTGCTGGAATTAGCCCGCGCCTTGGGATATCGCCAAAGCACCCCAGGCAGCAGCGCTGTGCCCACTGGAAATGAAGATCAATCTGAGCCGCCGTTTGCTCTTATCTGCATGAATCAGCTCAACCGGGGCGAACCGCACTACTGGCAGCGTGTACTCTCCGGTATGATCTCTGCCTGTAATGAAAGAGGATGGCATCATGCCATCGTATCCCCCTCTCTGGGAGTCGCTGATGAACACACATCCCCTGAACGGGCAATCGCTCCTCACTTGGACTGGGAAAGGTGTGCCGGTGTCATCGTCATGGGTGCTTTCCCCCATGCTGTCCTGCAACGACTGGCTCAGACAGGTCGTCCAATTGTGCTCGTGGATCATCAGGAGCCACTGTTGAACTGTGATACCATCAGCCATGATAACCTGGAAGCAGGCATTACTGTGGCGAGATATTTAATGTCGATGCAGTGCCGCCGCATCGGTCTGATTACAGATGATGGCCGGGCTGCCAGCTTCGCACAGCGGAAGATCGGCATCGAGCTGGCCTTGAACCATTTTCACGCAGACAGCAGTCGTATGACCACGTTCAGAGAATGGAATATTCCTTATGAGAACGGGGAATGGATCAATCAATTGGCTGCTACCATCAAAAATATGCCGCAGGACGAGCGACCCGATGCCTGGATTGGTGTCAATGATGATATCGCCTTGCAGTGGATGAATAAGTTGCAGGAAATGGGTTTCTCCACGCCCGGGGATTGCCTTGTCATCGGTATCGACAATGTGCATGCCGCCGCTACATCGTCTCCTCCCCTGACCACAGTCAATCTCTGCAAAGAGGAACTCGGTCAGCGCGCGATCGAGGCTTTGCAGCGTCGGATTGAACGCCCTGGTACACCGAAGGAAACGGTGATGTTATCCACAGCCCTTATTCCACGGGAATCGGCTTAACTCAATGTGCGCAACTTCTTTAGCATCAGCACAACTTAACTTTATTGGAATACCAAAAAGGCCTCGCAAGTTATTATGCGGGGCCTTTCATCACTATCTTGTTATTCATCCAAGCTTATTCCGTTCCGTTCTTTGCATTCATAACTGTTATTTCTGCCAAGGCAGGCTTGTGTACGACGGAAGATCTACTTCCCATTTCACATCACGATACTCTCGATTAATTACTGCTGTTCTTTTTAAGGTGAATTTCGTTCCGTTTTCTTTGTAAAAACCACGGATAACCAATTTCAGATTGTCTGCAACGTATTCTCCGTTATTATTAGGCCGGTCTGGAAAACCGATTACTTGAACAGGATACTCTTTTCCTTCCGAATCTACGGCCACCCAGCGATCGCCATTAACAGCATTTTGGAACATCCCTCTTCCCTCCAGCACAAGTGAGGAGTTTTTGTCATAGGATTCCCACACCGGTTTGTAATTGAAATCAGAAACTAAAATTTCATCTCCATATTGTTCAAATTGCAGTACGTAGGTGTAAATTTCAGCATCCTTACGCATCTTTTCCAGATCCACTTCAACGGACTTCTCCTCCCACACCGGGATGGTGTAGCCATCTAGGACAAAGCGAATCTTCTTCGCATCCACCGTAACATAAGCAGGGTCCCATGTCTCAGAAAGCTTCATCTCACCATCATTATTCTCACTCAGTCTACTCATATCTCGGAGCCGGAATTTGGCTTGACGGGCATTGGGTCTGCTCTCGTTAAAAATTCGATACTCATTCGTTTCCGGGATTTCGATATGATAAATGATGTCCATATCTTCCGCCCAATTCTCTCCCACTCTAGCACGAAGTTGATCATCCAGACTCACATTCATGTCGAGCCGGGTTCCGTTTGGCGTACGTACAAGCTGGGTCATATCCAGTTTTAAGCCCTCTGGAGTAGTGTAAGTGTTGTTCATGGGAGCCTCAACAGCCATTGATTTTGCTTTGGTCATATCGATGCTGAATTGGAAGCTCCAATCGACCGTTGTATTACTTGCTGTAATTTTTCCAGTATCAATATTATAATGATCAGGGATTTTTAAATAACTTAATTCTCCCCGTACAAATATTTGATCTGGAATATCATCATTAAGTTGGAATACGAATCTTTGATACTTCCCACTGCTAAGCCTCGTATCTACCGCCATGGAAGCAACACTATTCCCTTTTTCATCTGTAACATGAATTCTTTCCGCCTCCGGATAAACAATCGGTATCAAGCTGCCTTCAGGGTTGCTTTGTTCTGTTAAAATAATAATTTGTGAACGATCCACTAGGACATCGTTAATCTTGAGCGTGTACCCCTGATCTACAATTTGAATTTTCGGGTTAATGACAAGATCAAGTGGTTTCAGACGTTTGTAATCATCCGTCAGATAACCAGATCTTATCTCTTCTGGTACAGGGATGTCGGGAAGCCGCTGATTTACGGCATTTACCGTGGGTTGTTTGGATTTTGCAGTGTGATCAAAAGCAAACCAGGCCCCTCCCACTAGGATTACAACTGCCGCCGCTGCGATTCCAGTACGGCGCATCCAAAGGGACTTGGAGGCTTTTTTCGTAAACGGATTCTCGTCTTCTGCGCTCAACATAGACACGCCATCCAGCTTCCGCATCACCTCAAGCGTAAAGTCCGCATCCGGTTCCTCACGGAACAAATGCTGTTCCCACAATCGATCCTCATCATTTGGAATAGGCTTCATACGTTGATAAACCTCCTTTGCGCTCCATTTGTTTCTTCAACGTTTTCTTCCCCCGGTAAAGTGCATTACGCACTTGGGCGGCACTCATGTCCGTGATATCTGCAATCTCTTCGTAGCTCAACTCATTCGTATATTTAAGCAGCAGCACAAGCCGATACGATTCCGGCAGTTGCTCCATCTGCCGATAGATTTCACGCTGCATCTCCTTATGCAGCACATGCTTCTCTGGCGTTTCACCATTGGTCTGTTCCAAGCCCGTATGAACAGCAGTCATCACGGGTTTCTGTTGCCGCATAAAATCCCGCATCCGATTAACAACGATGGTGTACACCCAGGATGAGAAACTGCTTCCTTCCCTTCGTGTCGGAAGATAACGGTAAATTCGCAGAAACGTATCCTGAGCGAGATCCTGTGCATCCTGATGACTCGCACCCATTCCGCGCAAAATGCCGAATACTTTATTTTTATATCGATCCACGAGCACAGCAAACAGCTGTTTGTCCCCCGCAATAATACGCTGAATGAGCTCCTCCTCTGGTATCTGTTGAGTCATGTAATCCCCCTTCTCTACAGCTTCCATGCATGGTTCTGTACTATATAGACGGAAGCACTTCCCGAAACCTCTCACTTTATCCAAAAAAAAGAATTCGCGCCACCAGATGAAAACCGGATGGGCGAACTCTACAACCATTCTTGGTTCTTTGTGACGCTGCACTGACTGTAATTCAAAGTTCTTTCCTTGCTTCTTTCTTCAGTCGTCCCTGCTTTTCTCTGAGACAAAATCACTAAGCTGTGAATAGATCGCTACGATTTCGTCCATCGACATGCGTACCAATCCACTGGATGACGGGGCAACAAATTCATGAATTTCTTTGACGACCGGGTCGTCCTGAAATCCCCATTCCGCTTTGGCACGCTGGCTGTACTGAGTGTATACCCCTTTTCCAACGAAACAGGCGATGTCCGGTCGGTATTCCTCCAGCTTTTGCCGTAAAGTCTTCCGTCCCTCTGCATATTCTTCCTTCGTAATATCGTCCATGCCCCTTGTCGGCCGGGCCACAATATTCGTAAATCCATATCCCAGCTTCAGCAACTCTCCATCTTCTTGTGCATCATATAAACGAGGGGTCAATCCGGAGCGTTCAAGAATGCGCCAGAAACGATTTCCTTTGTAAGCATAATGATGACCTGTCTCTCCAGACGTAATGCTGGGATTAAATCCGATAAATAAGATCGATAAACCATAATCCAGATGATCTGGAATCATAAAGAAAAGCCTCCTTATCTTTTTTAGTCATTTACATCTTTCATCTGTGTATAAAATGATATAATGGTTGAAGTATTTTCGAATCGGACTGAAATTTTCATGAAAAAGGAAGCTGAACTGATGATTGCAGACATCATGCTTGAAGTCGTCCTACCCGTCTTTCTCCTGATTGCCGTCGGGTCCTGGATGCAAAAGGTGTTCAAGTTGGACTTGTACACCCTCGCCAAAATCAATTTCTATTGTATTACCCCCGCAGCCGTCTTTATGAGCATGTATCACTCCGATATGTCGGGTGAATTGCTCGGAACCGTTACGCTTTTTTACGCTTTATATGTAGTTATTCTCTATATTGTGGGGTCTGTGTTCGCACGTTCGCTTCGTATGAATAAAGGCATGAAGGCCGCCTTCAACAACAGTATCATGCTGGACAACGCAGGCAATTATGGCCTGCCCATTAACTCCCTGGTATTCCGTGGCGATCCACTGGCCTCTTCCATCCAGGCATTGGTCATGTCTTTACAGGCATTGCTGACCTTTACCTATGGTGTGTTGTCCATTCAGGGTGCGAAGCTCAAAGGCAATTACCGTGCGGTGATCATTGGATTTCTAAAAATGCCCGTTCCTTATGCGTTGTTGCTCGGCATTTTGTTTCATATGGGAAATATCCCACTGCCAACCTTCCTGTCCATGCCTTTGACCTATGCGCAGCAAAGTATGGTGGCTGTAGCCCTATTAACACTCGGAGCGCAAATTGTAAAATATCCGATCCGCCTGTATCGTCTTGATGTGTATATTAGCACATTTTTGCGTTTGCTGATTGGCCCAGCCATTGGGATTTCCATCGTGCTGCTGCTCGGTTTGCAAGGCATCGCTGCTCAGGCGCTCATTATTGCATCCGGCATGCCTACCGGAGTCAATGCGTCCATTCTGGCGGAGGAATATGATAACGAGCCGGATTTTGCCGCCCAGACAGTTCTGATCTCGACGCTGCTTAACATCATTACGATTACCGCACTTATTTCTTTTGCAAAGACATTCTGACCTTATACTTTTATAAAATGACTAGTTCACTCTCCCACAAGGAGCTGTGAACTTTTTTTGTTAAGCGGTTGATGACAGCTCAACTTAAAAAAGTCCAAACGCGCCCTATACTCCGGGTGCGCTTGAACCTCTTTTGTTACCTGCATATTCCATCTGATCAAATCCGTTGTAGACTTGTCAGTCTAAAGAGAACTAAGATTCAAACGTCGTCCGTTCCGGGAACTTGCCACCTTCTCTGAACAAACAACGCACCAGTCGCTGCGCGGCCCGATTGAAGTAAAAACTTGGACTTACCCCGTCCACCTGAACAGGTTCCAGTTCCTTCACACTTTCCTTGACCTTATTCATTTCAATGAGTCCCATCTTCCGCTCATTCGGTCCGAATCGATAAATAACCTTTTCATCGTCCTCCATCTGCTTCACCAGCAGTACATATGACGCCATACAGGTTACCCCCTATCGTTACGTTGTGAGATTATGATGACCACTTGCTTACTATTAATTATTACCCAGAATAGAATGGAAGGATATAGGGCTTTAGTTATTTATATTGACGTTAAAACTCCTTATTTTAATTATCTTAATGGAAATATTTTGACGAAAAATAAACAAAAACAGGCTTGGATGTACCAAACCTGCCCAATTACCTTTCATCCAAAGGAATCGGAAGTCTCATGTTTCACCATTTCTGTTACAAACGTGGGTCCACCGGTTCAGACTCCAGAGCCAATGTCGCCAGCACGCATTCATGAATTCTTTCCACAGGCTCCATGCGCACAAAACGCTCAATTCCCTCCATACCCAAGGCACTCTCCATCAGAGCGTGGCGCTCTTTTTTGGACGTTTTGCGTTTGCTGAGCCGGGACAAATTTTCCGGTGCGAGGTAATCCATACCATAAATGATGTGCAAATACGCACGACCTCGTACTTTAATCGCAGGTTGGATCATTTTGTTGGCGTTCCAGACACGGAATGTTTCCGGCTTGATGACAATGCCCTCATGTCCTTCAGCCGTGATCTCATCCCACCAACGAATGACTTCCTCTTCATCTGCACTACTGGTGATTACACGGTATTCCGTTTCCATCATCATCGTGGACATCCGGGCGAACTCACGATTTTGCTCCATATGCCACTCATGCGTCTGATCCCAAAACGCCCCAGTGCTATGTGCCAAGGTATGAAACGGTGCAATACGAATATCTCCGATATTCTTTACATCCCAGCAATATTTCTGAAATACATCGCGGAATGTTCTAGCATTGGCGAGCTTACGTTCTGTGTCCTGCAACCACTCCTCCACATTTCGGCCGGCTGCTTCAGCATCATGCAACTTTCGAAGCACCAACTCCCGATCCATCAACGAAGCCTCAGCTACATGTGCATACTGCGAGGAGATTAGCTCCCGCGCTTTCAGATTCCAGGGTACGATCTCTGCATCGAGTAATACGAACTCCGTCTGGTGACGGTCAAAATAGCCCGCTGCGATCAAATCCGTGTGTAATCTTAATAACACATTCTTCTCAGTTGTCCTGTCAAAAAAGGAGCGGCCCGTCCGGGTCACAATGTTCCCCAGCGTTGGTCTTCCTATTCGCTTCTCAGCTACCTGTTCGTCCCGGAACAGGAGCACAATGGCACGGCTTCCCATATGTTTTTTCTCCGCTACCATTCGAGTAACGCCCTGAGACCGGTAGTACTGAAACGCATCCTTTGGATGTTCCAAATATCCTTCTATCGAAGAAGTTGTTGGTGGTGGACTCATCGTGGGCGGGATATAAACCAGTTCCTCCAACGGTACGGTAAAATGGGAAAAGGTATCGATCGCCGTTTTTGCCACCTCAGAATGAATGGATACATCCATCCGGGACCCGGTTTGCACTGTGAATCCTTCCTTGAACTTGCGCAAGTTAGGTGGAGCAAATCTCCGCCGTTCCCATCGTTTGAGCGGACTGTCCGGATCTTCAGCGTAATCCTGCTTCGCTGGAACACTAATTGCCTCGCGTTCCGGCATCCGCCACGCCGTGAGCATCCCCCCAAAGACAACGCCTTGGTCAATATTGATCGTATCATTCACTATCGTTGGATATGGATGCGGATCGTGTCCCCAGACAATGCATTCACCGGAAGCGTGATCTACGTACCAATCCTTGCGAATCGGTCTTCCGTGTTCATCCGTTCCCTCCACATCGCCGTAGCGGCAATAATCCTGAATGCGTTTGGACTGTTTTCCGATAAAGTGATCCCGAATCCCGGCATGTGCTACGACCACCTGACGTACGCCATTTCGGGAAAAAATCAGATGAGATGGTGCATCAAGCAGAAATGCCCTTAATTCTGTTCGCACTTTCTGTGCCATTTCTTTACCTTGCTCCTGCTCCAACTGAATAAGCTCGGCCTCCACATGTTCATCGCCATGGCTCAATGTAACATCACGACCGTCCAGATAGCGTCCTATTTTCCACCCATGATTGCTGTCGATCATGTAGGCGAGTCCAGATGCACAATTCCGCTGCCAGAACAACAGACACTTCAGCGATTCTGGTCCCCGGCTGGTTACGTCACCAACCGAGACCAGCTTTCTTCCTTCTGGATGATGGTATAGCCCGCTTCCATCCTTATCCACATATCCGAGTCGGAGAATTAATTCCATCATTTCCTCGTAACAGCCATGAATGTCTCCAATAATATCGATACCTGTACCCATGTCGATTATAAGTGGGTTGGATGTACGGACAAACGAGATGTCTTCCGGATGCTTCAGCACATAATTAGCGTCGAAGCCATCTTCACGAATGGCGCGTAGTGTGCGTTTGAATTGCTGAACCTGTTGTTTCACCCGCTGACGTCCGCGCGGATACTCTCGCTGAGCATCACGTTCGAGCAGTTCTTTTTCAGGGATATCCAACACCACAGCAATCACGGGCACATGAGCTTTTCTGGCCAGTTGAATCAACCGCTGACGATCCTCCGGATACAGATGTGTGGCATCAACCCAGGTCAGCTTGTTCAGACGGCAACGGGTCGCGAGCATGGCTTCCATTGCTTCAAACGCCTTGGCCGATACCTGCTGGTACTCGGCATAGATTACATCTGCTTCGCTACGGGGCCTATGTTTCCAATCCACATACTCGTCATCTCCAATTAGCATTCGGAATTGATCAGATGATACCGCCTCGGTTCTTCGGATGACACCTTCTACAACGAGACGATCCAACAACGTGCTTTTCCCACTGTTTGAGGGCCCTACCAGAACGACGATGCCTGCATGCGGCAAGCGAATTTCACGCTGTACTTGTTCCAAACCCTTCGCACCATCGACCTGGCGCCTGACTGTATCTTCTATTTCTTTAGGCTCCCTGTTGTTCTTCATAGTTGATTCTCCTTTCTCCGTTCAAAAATGACCAGTTGTGTAGGTTGTCCATATCCCTCTGCGCACTCACCAATACCCCTTATTTCAAAGTCATAATTTCCTTTGAGTGCCCATTCTTCACATTGGGCTGCCAATTCCGCCCGAGTCCACTCGAAACGATGATCATGGTGACGAAAGCTATCCTGCTCCATCGCATACACTTCGTTGTACTCTTTGTTTGGAGTTGTCACCAGCAACACATCGGGTCGATAATCACTCATAATGGTTTCCATAATCCCGTTCAAGCGATACGCTTCGATATGCTCTATCACTTCGCACAGGATCATGACATCCTGATTTTGCATCTGTTCATCAAAATAAAACAGCGAGCCGATCACAGGCTCCGGCATAGCAACGATCCCGCTTCGGTCTTCCAGCTTCGCGAAGCGCTCCATGGCCCGAAGCCGTGACTGACCTGATGGCTCAACGGCCAGAATGGATTCCACGCCCGAAATATAGGCCAAGCGGGCAGAAAGTTTACCTTCCCCGGCTCCCATATCGACAATACGTCGCTTAGATGGAAGAGCTTCAACTACTTCCGCTATTGCTCGATAACGCAGTTCATTTAACCTTACTGGTGACTCAGATCGCTCAAGCTCACCTGCAGAGGTATCTTGAATCCCTTCATCACTCTCATTGATTCCCTTATCTGAAATCTGATTCACTCCACCTGCCCGCTCAACCGAGACGGACAGGTTCCCTTCCTGGTGCTCATACTTCCGAATTAATTCGGAAAATCGCAGTGTGCGTCGGACAATAAGCTCTTTCAGTGGATGGTTTTCCAGCCATCCTTCGCCATAACGTTTGATCTTATCAATCTCATCTTCACTAATGAAATAATGTTTGTAGTTGTCCAACACTGGAATTAGCAGAAATAACTGACGCAGTGCATTTTGTACTGTAACCTGTCCGCTCAGCCTGATATGGCGGACAGTACTATTCTTTTTCAGATCAAACGTATAAGACAACTCATCACGCTCAAGGGTAATTGTGTAGCCTAGTGACGAGAATAGTTCCTCCACAACCCGATCAGGGAGGTCCGATGCCACGGGTCCAAATGACAGCTCCATATCAAACGGGTGCTCCACCCATTGCAAATAGTCTTCCTTCGGTTTACCATTCAACGCCGTCCCCAGCGCAGAGCGTATGTAGGAGCAGAACAAACTGCTCGTTACAAATTCACGGTCGTTAATATATTGTGTAATGTCGTAACCGTTCGGAGTACCTCTTACCAGATCAACAGGATCAGGCTCGGCATGAATCAACACTTCGGTTTCGCTCTCTGTATCAGTGATATAAACAATTCGTACACGCGCACCCTTTTCCGTCCGGTCATATACGTTATGTGGATTCTTCGCCAACAAGCGCGATACAGCTCCTGCCCCTGCTCCTCTTGCTTTCAATATTAGATGCATCAGATCTCCTCCTTCTTCTTATACCTTTACCTCCCACACCTCTTGCAGTGCAAAACGGAAGATCCGGTCCAATTCTTCATATCGAATAACCTGCTCATTCTCCATCTGAGTGGCCATTTGTTCAAAATGCGCGATCTTCTCCGCCAAAAAAGCCTGTATTGCCGGCAGCTGCGGTTCCAGATCAAGTTCCTCGCCTGCCTTTTTCCGGCGCAACAGTTCATGGATTTCCGTATAGAGCGACGCGCTCTGAGGAACGAGCTCTTGCACCAGCTCTTCGAATGCCATCGGCGGCATCGAATCATAACGTTCGATCCAGCCACAGGCGAGCAGTGGGCGCAGCACATAGAAGTACTTTTTGATCTTCACCTGCTCACCCTGCAAATAATCCCGGAAGTTTCCCTTCGCCATATTCAGATAATGGTACATACAGGACTTTGGTGAGAAGGTCAAGGGCGACAGTGCACGAATATGCTCTGCCACGCTGTACGGTTCGTCATACTGAATCGGAGATTGCAACCACTCCAGCAGCGGTGGATTCGACTTGCGAAACAGCTTCAGGGCTTTGCGCAAATCCCAACCATTGATATCAAGCTGATCACTGATCGGGCGTTCGATGACATCCCTTTTATCCTCAATGGACAAGTACCATTCCACCGGTCTCACATACAAGAAACGAACATCGTAATCGCTGTCCTGTGAAGGGAAACCCCACGCCCGGCTGCCCGATTCACAGGCATAGATGATCCGTACGTTCTCCTTCTGTTCAATCTGCTTCAGCTGCTGTCTAATCGTATCTCTCATTTCTTCATGAACATAAGTCATCTTCATTGCCCTCCACACTTCCCAATTTAAATATCCATCGCCCGCACCCGGTTAGCGAGTGTATCATATCCCGCCACAGTCTCGGCAATATATGTCAATACCGTTTCACTCCAGCCATAGATATAAAAAGTTTTACCATCACGTGGTGGTACCATTGCCTGCTGATAAGGTGCAATATCCACGATAAAGGCCTTCAACTCTGGATTCATTATCCGGCGATAACGTTCAAGCTCGGCATATAACGGACTGCCTTCATTCTGCTGTTCATCAGTGATCATAATGATCTGAGGCGATTGGATTCGAACCAACGACCTGGTCGATTAACAGTCGAAGTAACCCTCCCTGGCGCCTCGGAACCTTGATCCGCAGAGCTTGTTGCTCCCCTGCTTCACAACCCTTATTATGCCTCATGCATTTGCACGCGAACATGGCAAAAGTATGGCGACGAATCCATTTCATAACTCATTAAATGATCGTTTTGTAACGATTGAAGCAGCTAAAGGTATGATGAAATTGATTCAACCTCCATAAGTTTAAAATGAAACCGGCCACTCATCCTGATACAATGAAGGGATAACAAGGAGTGAATGCTCATGGCTAAAGAGAGCTTTGACAAAGAAATTCAATTTCTGCGCATGTTGTCCCTGACAAGCGGCGCGTACAACCGTAAACAATACGCCGAGCGGCTCGGTATATCCGTACATACTTTTGATAAAACCCAACGCAGGTTAAAAGAAATCATGCAAACCGTCGCGGACCAACGCACCGGTTCGGAACAAAATAAAGAAATGGCAGAGCTTGTACGCTTCCAGTATGGGGAATCCGCTGAACCGATGCTGCTCTTCCTATTCCGTGCCAAGTCGATGAAAGAGACTGAAGTTCAGCGTCTATCCGTCCTTTTGCATACCTTACAGGATCAAGCTTTAACCGCTATGGAACTGCTGGATGCCTGCTGCGCTGATCTGCCGGAGGATCTGGCATTGCCTGACGAAAAGACAATTCGTTCAGATCTGAAGTATCTGGAAGAAGTAGGAGTGATCCGCAAGGAATCTGGCGGTAGACCTTATCGTTACCTTTTGCAGCAGGATGTACTTACGGGGCTAACCGTGGAAGAACAGCTGGAGCTGTATGATTTTGTGGATATTATGGCGAACACCCAGGTTCCTTCCGTACAGGGGTATTTATTACGCGACAGTCTCAAAAAAGCCATTGCAACAAGTTATCCGCAGGAAGAAGCCACCGAACCATTTATATACAAGTACCACTATTATTCCCGCATTCTGGACGAAGCGCATCTGTACACCCTGCTTAGTGCAATTCGACAACGAAAACATGTGCAGTTCCTGTACTATTCACCCAAAAAACCGTCCAGCTACAGCTCGCAGAATACGAATCCACGCTTTGAACGGGAAGCAGGCGGTCGATCCAACCGGATCATCCCCCTTGAAGTGGTCTATGATCATCAGTATGGCCGCTGGTATGTCATTGGATATCAAGGGCGCCGTGGCTTTGTGAAATTTCGGATGGAAGGCATTACGCAGCTGGAGGAACAGGATGCAATTGAAGAAGAATATATGCTCGAATTGAAGCAGCAGTGGGCCGAGATCAGCCGCTACAGCTGGCTGGTGGATACGGGGAACACCGTGACGGTTCAAGCCCGATTCTTCCATCCACGGGATGGTGAGCGTAACTTCATTCTGGATCGGGTACGTTTGCAAGGTCAATGGGGAACGATTACGCCCGAAACGGAACATACCTTTCTGTATGAAATTCAGGTCAACGGTACCACCGAGATTAAGCCGTGGCTTCGGAGTTTTGGCTCAAGCTGCGAGGTGATTGCTCCACTAAGGCTGCGTCAGGAGATGATTAAGGAATGGAAGGAGATTGCGCAATATTATGAATCTGTTCGAGAAGATGTTCAACTATCAGATGATGACGAGATTGAATGAAACCGGACTGTTCACCTGGACCTCACAGGAACGAGCCTGGCTGCGCATGATGCTGAATCACCCCGCCGCACCGGAAGCGCTGAACCCCGACACGTTGCACAAAATGCATGACATGCTGGATGCGGAGCAGGATCTGGACCTTCAGGATTATCTGACCGAAAAGGCCAAAAGTGAAGAAAACAGCGTCTTTCATCCGCTGCTCAAACCGTTACGGCAGATGATTCTGCATCATCAGGGGTTTCGTTTGACAGGGCGTGTCCGCAATGGACGCATCAGCCAGGATCAGTTCGGTTTTCCCTACAAGCTTGAATATTCCATGGTCAAAAAGGAATGGTACGTGCTCTGGTATGCTCCACGCTTCGGCAAGCTGATGTCAACCAAGCTGCACAGCATTATTGCGGTGCAGGCTCAGTATGTTGAACCGGAGATAGCCTCTCGATACGCTACCAAAATCGCTAATTTGACGGAGAATCGGAAGACAAGCGTGACCATTGAAGTACTGCCTGAATTCAACCAGGAGTTGTCGCGGATTCTGTACGCCTTCTCCTGCTTCGAGAAGCAGGTTGAATATGAAGAAGAACAACAAACCTATCGGATTGAGCTGACGATTCCTCGGAATGAGATGGATTATGTGCTGTCCAAAATGCGTTTTCTGGGCAAACGGGTACGGATCGCAGACAATGCTGCACTTCGAGCGCGAATGTCTGAGACAGCCGCCAAAGTGCTGGCACGCTATGCGGAATCTGGGACTGAATTACAGCCTGAACGAACTTATGAAGGAGTGCGGAGCCAGCATGTGGAGGAGCCTTTCATCGAGGTAGACGGAAGTGACTCTGCCTAACGTGCACGTCAACTGAGTGGCCGATAAGCTGTTGATAAATTTCCACAATATACAAAGGGGCTCCCCATAGTCATGAAGATGACGTGGCGGTCCCTTTTGATGATTTTCGATACGAACGTTTAACGAACTGAGCAGGCTCTATTCGAGTTCCTAGCACGATCCCACTCCACTCGTCTATTTCTACGTGCCGCTACTGGCAGCTGAATTCCTTCTTTTGTTAATCGCATGCACACCCATCACAACCGCAATCAATTCATACGTATCCAGATGTTCTGATTGGTTGTCTAACACAAACGCGCCAGAACCGAACCAGCCACTTGTACGCCTGAAGCTGGCCACTGTTCTGCCCCCCATCCCGGTAATATCATATTCCTGTGAGAACGCCGGAGCGGAGACATCATACACACCACGCGGTCCGGCATCGTATTCATAATTTTTACTGAAGAAGCTAATCCTCGCCCGTAAGACACCCCATTCCCTTCCATCGCCTGAGGTCACCTCCCAACGATTGCTTAACATGCGAAATTTACCGCTGCAGATCAGCCCCGAGTTATTGAATACATCAAGCGATGAGCCAAAGGCGCTTTTTAAATCGAGATGACCTGCCTGTTCCTGTTCATGGTTCATAATCTCGGTGTACCCTGCATTAAAGAAATTATCTCTGAAATAGAGCTCCATGGAATTCCTCCCTCATAAGAAATAAATGTTCTCCTTTATTGCAAAAGACATATATCCCTATTTACGTATAAGAACTGGGAAATGCTTCAAAATAAAAAAACTGTCAGCTCAACCTGCAGCTGACAGAACTTTTACTTACACTTCCACTTTTTTATTATTCAGGTATACAGCAGCTGCAACCAAAATCACAGCCACGATGATTTCGAATATAACACTCCACCATGTTCCCTGTGACCACAAGATCCGATTGGACGTAATGGAGATCCCTGTACTTTTTTCCGTGACCTGAAATAATTCATTCGGGTTAAAACGACCTGAGAAGATAATATTCTCCAACCAGCTAATGAGATTGGTTAATACGAAGAATGCAATGATACTAATCCAGGGCCCTGTTTTAAAGCGGAAGCTGCCTCCAATGGATATGGAGAGAAAGATGATGACGGTTATGAACAATACTACCCACCAGACAAACAGCAGCAAAGAAATGATATCGGAAACATGAATGCCCGACATATTAATGGCACTGACCAAGTTCATATCTGTGTGCGCTGCACTGAAGATGAAGTAATGAATGGTAGCTACAACCATCAGTCCCAGCCCACAAAGCGTTCCGAATATTATAGGAGACAAAACGTGAGACAGTCCTGTTACGGGAACGAGACGGCGATTATACGAACGGATATTGGACCAGTACGTCTTAATCATCTTCACATAAATAGACACGCCTACACCGACATATGCCATAACACCTATAACGCTGCCTGTTATATCTGACATGAACATTGCCAGCCCAATTTGCACGATAATCAATACTGCCAGCCCGGCAAGCAGCGTGTTCCAATTCCTTCTAAAGTCGTACTTCAGTAACGTCATCATTCTGCATAGACCTCCTTGAACATTTCATCCACACTTTTTCCGTACTTGAGACGCAGGGTCTCAACCTCTTCACGCATCACCATTTCACCTTCACGAATGAAGATTACTTCATCAAAAATTCGTTCGATATCCGTTACAAGATGCGTAGAAATGATCAGACTGCTGTCTTCATCGTAGAACTTCACAATGGCGTCCAGAATTTTGCCCCGGGCAACCGGGTCTACCCCGCCAATCGGTTCATCCAGCAAATAGAGGCGAGCCTTACGGGAAAGAGCCAGTGTTAGTTGCAGTCGTTCATTCATGCCTTTCGACAAATGCCGTACCCGCACTCCCTCTTCAAGCTTCATAAATTCAAGCATCTCTCTGGCTTTAACTTCATCAAAATCAGCATAGAAATCACGGTAGTACGCAATTGCATCCCGGACCTTCATCCAATTCTCGGTCAATGGCCGGTCCGGCATAAAGGATACCAGCGACTTGGTTTCCAATCCAACCTGTTTTCCGGTTACGCGAATGTCTCCGCTGCTGGGGTGCAGCAAACCTGCAACCAGCTTCATCAGGGTACTTTTGCCACTTCCGTTGCTGCCCAGCAAACCTACAATTCGGCCTGGTGCGATATCCAATGTGATGTCATGTAGGGCCTTCTTGCTGCCATACGTTTTGTTTATATTGTTCAGCTCAAGAATATTACTCATTCAATGTTCCTCCTCTTCCATCGCGACCCAGTGACTGCTTACCGTCTGCAACAGCATCTGCCACGATGGTTACGATGTCCTGTTCATCAATGCCCAGCTCCTGCATTCCTGTCAGAAAACGCTCCAGCAATTCGCCAGCCATCTCTTTTTTGATCGTCATAATTTTCGACTCCTCACTTGTCACATATCGGCCCAGACCCCGTTTGGTTTCGACCACTTCTTCACGCTCCAATTCCTGGAATGTCCGTTGTACCGTATTGGGATTGATCTGTAATTCGGCCGCCAATTCACGAACCGAAGGAATTTTATCGCCTGCCTTAAGAGTGCCTGTTACGATCTGTCTTTTGATGTACTGCATGATCTGCAGGTAGATGGGCAAGTTGTTGTCAAATTCGATGCTCACAATATTCTCGCTCCTCTCTGTATCTGTGTGTTAGTTACATAGTACACTAGTGATTTGATGTTGTAAAGCCCATTTATTTAAATAGCCTTCTACACACAAAAAAAAGAACAGATCCTGAGATCTGCTCTTGATTCTTCTGACTATGATCATGATATGAGGTGTCCAACCTAATCAGAAGTTATCTATACAATATCCAAAGGCACTTTGCCCTTAGGTGCAGGGAATGCCTCATTTAATCGAACCACTTCATCTTGAGTCAAAGTAACTTGCATCGCCGCCGCATTTTCTGCAACATGATCCAACTGTACAGCTTTCGGGATCGCAAGTACATCACCATCCCTGATAACCCAGGATAACGCGATTTGCGATGGACTAACTCCCCGATCTCCAGCAATGTCAAGGATGATTGGATGCTCCAGCAGCTCTTTCCGGAGCCTGCCACCCTGAGCCAGCGGGCAATACGCCATCACAGGAACATGACGTTCCCGTAGCCAGGGAAGGAGATCGTATTCAATCCCCCTGGAAGCCGCATGATACAGAACTTGATTCACTGCACAGTGTTTACCCCCTGGAATGTTCCATAGTTCCTGCATGTCCTCTTTGTCCAGATTGGAGACACCCCAGCGCAGAATTTTACCCGATTGTTTCAGCTGTTCCATCGCTTCGACCGTCTCTTGCAACGGTACACCCCCACGCCAGTGCAGCAAGTACAAGTCCAGGCGATCTGTACCCAGACGTGAGAGGCTGCGCTCACAAGCGGTGATCATTTGCTTCCGATCCGCATGATGAGGATACACCTTGGATACCAGAAATACATCATCCCGACAGTCCGTTATCGCCTCACCAGTAACCTCTTCTGCCCCGCCTTCCGCATACATCTCGGCCGTGTCAATCACTGTCATACCACGTTCAATCCCATAACGCAGTGCCTGAACTTCTTCTCTCCGACTGGATTGCTTCTCACCCATGTACCAGGTTCCCTGTCCAATTGCAGGCAGTGTTGTTCCATCGGATAGCTGGATCGTGTGAGCTTGATTTCCTCGTTTCATCTATACTCCTCCAATCTCTGAGAATGCTCTTCTTCCCTATCTATTCATTATTAAGCAGATCAAAGCTATTGCCCTCATTCGCCCCTTCATTCGATCGCTTCCAACGCTCCACCATCATCGTATACAACTGATCCAGCGGTAACGTGAGGCTGTTCTGGGCAATACTTACGGTAGCATCGACCATGCTACTGTTGACCGTCATTAATTTGCGTTTCATCCCATTCTGGCGATCCAGAAAGGCATTTTCGTCCCATAGTTTAACTCCAATCATCTTCTGTCCCATGAATTCATACATAAAAATACTCTCAACATCTTTCCAGGCAATTCGCCCTCCCGATGTGTAAGAAGAGAAATCCACAAATCCATGCTCATCAACAACAAAGGAAGGTTCCTTCTTAATCATCTTTACCAGACTATAGCAGAGACAAAGCCCAAAAAACAAAATGGAGAACAAGCCTATAACGGAAGAAATGGCGGATCCCTTGGTTGAAGAATCATCAAACATCAAAAAAAATCCGGCTGCTACAAAAAGTGCCGCCCCCACTGTAAGCCATGCCATGCGTTTCCGGCTCGGGTATTCCACGTGCTGTTGATCATAGGATGTGGACAATGTGATGCTCCTCCTTCATGGTGACTGAGACAAGAATGATCTATATAAACAGGGTTCAGCTCATTGAATGAGCTGATTACCAAATATACTCAAATGGCATTGTTCATTAAATAGAATTAAATTAAATTAAATAAAAAACATTTTCTGACACATTTCGTCCATTTCATAACTATTCAACATTAGGATTCGTCATGCTTCCAATAATTCCTTTTCGGTGCAAGTGATATTGTTAAGAAATAGGAAAACGTTCGTTCATAATCGTATTGTCCTGCCTCATGCTTTCCGTTAATATAAATGGAAAGGTTAGGAAATTAACATATTCTGATTCATGGTGGGAGGACAAACAATGAACAGTCTGCGCGGCATAACATCGGAAGATCTTTTTCAGATTACATGGGTTAATGATCCAACTCCGTCTCCTCAGGGTGGACAACTGGTATATGTGAGCCGAAAAACAAATGAAGCACGGGACGGTTACTCTTCTCACCTGAGACTCCTCCATCTGGAGAACCAGAAGGACAGGCCTTTCACATCTGGAGATAAGGATCATGCTCCTGCATGGTCACCGGATGGCTCACAGCTTGCTTTTTTACGAGAGCATGAAGGCAAAACACAAGTGTGGCTGATCGCCTCAGATGGTGGAGAAGCACAGCAAATCAGCCATTTGAAGCATGGAGTCAGTTCCCTGCTCTGGTCGCCGGATGGACTTACTTTACTGGTTAAATCATCGGTGGACATGAGCGAGAAAAACGAAGATGAAATCGAAGATTCAGATAAAAAACTGCTACAAGAACTTGTTGTGGATCGTATTCGAATGAAGTCCGACAGTGGCGGGCTGTGGAATGGCAGACGAACCCATCTCTTCCGTGTTCCAACCGAAGGCGGAGAGGCTGTCCCTGTAACTACAGGCCATTATGATGTTGGGGACTATGCGTGGTCGCCGGACGGTGAGTCCATTGCCTGGATCGCTCAAATGCCTGAAGAGGGCGAGCAGCATAACGATTACACCCTGACGAACCATGTGTATCGTGCCAAGGCTGACGGATCTGACATGCAGCAGTTGACCCCGGAAGGATACTCTTTTGGTCGGTTAACGTACGCACCTGATGGACAATCCCTTGCGCTGCTTGCCAGCGACCGCTCCTATGGAAATGCTACGCTGGTCAAGCTCTACACCCTTCCGATCTCAGGCGGCAAACCCGTATGTCTGAGCAAGGATTGGGATGTACAGATGAATCACAGCCTCGTTGGTGATATGCGCTCACACTTAACCAACACGGGTCCGGTATTCAGTCGTGATGGTTCATCCATTCTCTGTCTTGCCACTATTGAAGGCAGTGTACGAATTGCCCGATTTGCAAGGGACGGCAGTCATGCCGAATATATCTTGCCGGACGAGAAAGAGTTCTATCAGTTTGCCGAGATGGAAAATGGACAGATTGTGGCTGCCCTAGCAGACGTATTAAGTCCTGGCGATCTCTTTCTATATACTCAGCCTGAAGATACAGGGGCCCAACCTATACAATTAACCCATAGCAATCCCCAACTGGAAGAAGAGATTCAGCTGAGCACACCAGAGACCTTCTGGTTCGATTCCTCTGACGGCTTACGACTGCAAGGCTGGATGCTAAAACCAGCTGGCATGGTGGAAGGAGTCAGAGTCCCAACCATCCTTGAAATTCATGGCGGTCCACATATGATGTATGGGTTCACGTTTATGCATGAGTTCCAGATCCTCGCAGCACAGGGATACGCTGTTGTATACATCAATCCTCGGGGTGGCCTCGGATACGGGCAGCAGTTCGTGAATGCCTGCCGTGGTGACTATGGCGGTGGGGATTATCGTGATCTGATGGAAGCCATGGATTATGCGTTATCCCGATATCCGTTTATCGACGAGTCCCGTCTTGGCGTCACTGGCGGCAGTTATGGCGGCTTCATGACCAACTGGATCGTTGGACATACCAACCGTTTCAAGGCAGCCGTTACTCAGCGTTCGATCTCGAACTGGCTCTCGTTCTACGGGGTCAGTGATATTGGATTCTTTTTCACGGAGGACCAGATTGGCGGTAATGCGTGGGATGACACTGAGAAGTTATGGAAACACTCCCCGCTTGCCTATGTCGGCAACGTCAACACCCCGCTCCTGATTTTGCATGGTGAGCAGGATCTGCGTTGTCCGATTGAACAGGCTGAACAGTTGTATGTTGCTTTGAAGCGACGCAAACAGACCACTCGGTTTGTTCGTTTCCCGGGAGCCAATCACGAGTTGTCCCGTGGAGGTCACCCACACTTAAGGGTACGTCGGCTGGAGCATATTGCTGGATGGTTCAATGAGCATCTGTAATGCCATCATAAGATCGCTTAATATGAAATGAAATAAAATAAATAAATAAATAAATAAATAAACTCCTCCTCCCTACTCATTCTCTTCCTAGGAAAGAAGAACATTGGATCAGCAAAAAACCATCAGTAGAAGGGTCAGCATCTTGACCTTTTCTGGTGGTTTTTACTGTGTTTACATTTGGGTATGGGATAGTTACTGCCGTGGGGGTATCCCTTTGCACGTTCAAATCATTGTTTCTACATGAACAAAAGTCCTGGACATAACCCCTTACAAAATGGAATCTATCTGCTGGTTACAAGTTGCGAAATCAGCCGATTTATTAGATAATAATCTGTCGATTGTAGTCGAAGGAACGGATATCAAGGGGGGATTCAAGTCATGAGCAAGAACAATAATCAACCATTTGACGAGCCGATTAGTCGGCTCTCCACAGGATCAGAGAAATGGGATGCGCTTCAAGAGATTTTTGGCGTCGCAGATGCGCTCCCCATGTGGGTTGCCGATATGGATTTCGCCGCTCCACCATCGGTCATTCAGGCACTAAAGACTCGAATGGAGCATGGGATTTTTGGCTACACGGTGAGAACAGATGCGTATCACGCAGCGCTATCGGGATGGATGGATCGGCGTCACAACTGGAGTATTAACGATGAATGGATCGTATTCACCCCGGGGATTGTGCCTGCACTCAGCATTGCTGTACAACGTTTCACTGAACCGGGAGATGCGGTAGTAATCCAGACTCCGGTATATGCCCCCTTCTATGAAGTGGTCCGCGGTCAGGGCAGAGAGCTGATGACCAATCCATTAGTGGAGAACGATGGACATTACGCTATGGATCTGGAGCATCTGGAATCTTGCCTGAAGACGGGTCGGGTCAAAATGCTGATTCTGTGCAGTCCTCACAACCCGGTTGGACGGGTATGGACTCGTGAAGAACTTCAGAACCTTGCTGCACTCTGCGTGCAATATGATATACTCATCGTTTCGGATGAGATTCATGCCGATCTGGTACACCAACACGGTGCACATACGCCACTGGCTCTTATTTCCGAAGCTGTCGCTGATCTCAGCATCATCTGTACAGCACCAAGCAAAACGTTCAACATTCCCGGTCTCTGTACCTCCAATATCATCATTCCAAATGCCAAGCTGCGAGAATCATTCATGCAGGGTGTGAAAACAATGGGGCTTGCCAACATCAGCACACTCGGAGCAGTGGCGGCCGAAGCGGCTTACAATGGCGCTGAAGAATGGCTGGATGACTGTCTTGCCTATATCCGTGGAAATATGGAATACGTGCAAGAATACGTCGCGGAGCATATGCCGCAAATCGGAATCCAGCTTCCAGAAGCAACTTACCTGCTGTGGATGGATTTTCGGAAGCTGAATATCCCGCATGCGCAACTGTGTACGATGCTGCTCAAGGAAGCGGGACTCGCCTTCAATGATGGGAGCATTTTCGGAGTGGAAGGCACAGGATTCATGCGCATGAATGTGGCCTGTCCACGTTCAACAGTAGAAGAAGCCATGCGCAGATTGTCTGTGCTGGTGGGCAGGCTGTCGGCGGAATGAGTTCAATCAGGTGCAAAGCTATATTTTCAAAATTTCAGCTAATAGAGCCTGTATAGTTCGTTAAAATTGTAAAGAGGGTGTCCCGTAGTCATTTTCATGATTAATGTCATGATGGACTACCCGGACACCCCTTTTATAATTTGTACCCATTAGTGATAGAAATTGAATGATGCAAAATACTGATATCCAGCAAACTACGATGTTGGCATTGGAATAATCCGATCACATAACCTGTCCAGTAACTCCCGATCATGGCTGATAATCAGCAGTCCCAGATTACGCTGACGCGCGATGTTCATCACGCTATGCCAGATCTGTGCCTGGGTGATCGCATCCAGCATGGTGGTCATCTCATCGGCAATCACGTATCGAGTTGCTGAGCCGAGTGCGCGCGCTACACAGAAGCGCTGCAATTCGCCGCCTGACAATTCACCGGGCCTCCGCTCCAGCCAATTCGTTTGGATCCCCAAGTCATCGAGCAGACCCTCATCCTCAATCGCTGCTTCCTTCAAGACACGGTGCATCCGCCAGCGAGGATTTACCGCTTTCTCGGGATGCTGGAATACAAGCTGCACCGGACAGGGGCCGGTTTTGGGAAGCGGCTTCCCATCCAGCAGCACTTGACCTGCCAACGGTTCCACATAACCTGCAAGGATACGTCCCAGACTTGTTTTGCCACAACCACTGGGCCCCCACAAGCCAACGACTTCCCCCTGCTGTACTTCCAGACTTATATTCTGAAATACCCAAGCGTCTTTACTATAACGATAACTTGTATTTCGAGCCTCAAGTGGCATGAATGCACCTCACTTCCCCACCGCGCACCTTGCGCAGCTCAGGACGTTCGTTTGTGCAAGCCGTGGTCGCTCCGATGCAGCGTGGTGCAAATGAGCATCCTTCTATCCGTTGCCGGCCTGCTAAAGGCTGGGTACCCGACAGAGGTTGAAATTCGTTTTGCGGCAAAGCGCTCCAGAGCGCTTTCGTGTATGGATGTCGCAACCGTTCACCCTTACCTGTAAAATCACAAACCTGCGCCGTCTCTACATTGGAACCTGCGTAAAATACGGATATGCGATCAACTGCCGTCAGGGCAGTCGTAATATCATGGGTAATCCAAAGGATGCCAACACCTTCATTGGCCAATTGACGAAAATGCTTCATCGTTTCAGCCAGCACTTCGGGATGAATGCCAGGTGTTGGCTCATCCGCAATAATCAATTTCGGCTCACCCGAAGTGGCTGTTGCCATAAGCACGCGACGAGCCATGCCGCCTGATAATTCAAACGGATATTTGCCCGAGGTGCCCTGTGGTAATCCATAGTGTCCCGTCAGTTCCTGCTCTGCTTTTTGCATTACGGATCGGGATGTCGATCGATGCTTTCGTCCTGACTTTTGGCTTACCGGATGAACCTGCCTGCCTACCTTCAATAACGGGTCCAAATAACTGACTGATTGCGGAATGTACACCAGTTCATCTCCACGCAGATGAAGCTGTCGCTCCAGGGTTAAGGGTTCGCCCGCATAGCTTATCCGGCCCTCCAGCTTGGCATTGGCAGGAAGAATGCCCATGATCGCCTGCGCCAACACACTTTTGCCAGATCCACTTGCCCCTACGACCGCTACAATCTCGCCTTCATTCACAGACAGATCCAGATCCTGAATTACAAGGTTCTCCTCGTGCCCAAACCATCCCCGCGCACGTCGGAATGAAACCGATACGCCCTGCACTTCCAGAAGAGCCATGTTATCCTACCTCCCTTGAACTGCCGGTACCCGTTAATGTCTTCAGACTGCCGCCCAGTACATCAAACGCACGAACAACCAACAACAATGCGAGTCCCGGGAAAAAGGCCAGCCACCACATGCCTGCGGACAAATATCTCATCGACTCTGACAAAATAATACCGATCGCTGGTTGCTGCGGCGACAGCCCCAGCCCCAGAAACGTAATCGCTGCCTCATGCAGAATGGCATGAGGGAAGATCAGCAGCACACCCACGAACAGCTGCGGAATCAGATGCGGCAGCATGTGCTGCACCGCAATACGTATACGCGAATGACCCAGCCTGCGTGAAATGTGAATATACTCTGCTGATTTCAGCTGAATCATCTCTGCCCGGACAATCCGGGCCAGATTCGGCCAATGAGTCAGGGCAATCGCTAAAGCTACCCCAGGCAAACCTCCACCGAATACAAAGGCCAGCATCACCAGCGAGACCAGATGTGGAACACTCAGGAAGAGGTCGATGATCCATGAGATGACCCGATCAGCAGTCTTTCCCAAAGCAGCAGCCAGACCCAATACCAGCGCGATAAACCCGCCGCCGCAAGCCGCAAGCAATCCCACCTGAATGCTCGTTGCCAATCCTTTTAAGGTGCGCATAAACATATCACGTCCCAGCCAATCCGTACCAAAAGGATGTGCCCAAGTTGGGGCCAGATTCCGATCCATCAAGGAGGTCAGCGTCGATTCAGCGGGAAGCAGTCTGCCTGTCAGCCACACGATGGCAATCCAGATCACGCCAAGGCTGCCCCAAACGAGCGCCCATTTGCGCGGATTACGGAAACGTGGAATGCTGACGCCGGGATCGGGATATCCTTTCCGACCATGGGTACGTGGATGTACTGACCTCCAACTTCTCTTGTTCCCCGCCTCACTTTTGGCAGAGTTAGCTTTCGGATGCTGTGCAGTCTGAGCCGCAGGTCGGGAGGGACGTTCCAATGTTTGCTTCATCCTATCGTCTCCTCCTTCATGCGCGGATCAATGAACCGGTATAAAATATCAGCCAGCATATTGCCTGTAAACACAAATATCGCACTGCACAACACAAGTCCAAGCAGCAGCGGCACATCGCCGCGCAATCCCGCCTGAACCGTGGCCTGCCCCAGTCCGGGGTAGGAAAACACCTGCTCCGCAAGTACAGCCCCACCGAACAATTCACTAAATGAAGCCAATTGCAGCGTCAGAGCTGGCAGTACGACATGCCTGAACCCATGACGACGAAACAGTTGCATACCTCGCTCACCTCGCGCCCTCGCAAAAAGAATATAATCCGAGTCCAGCACATCCACCAGCTTCTGCCGGGTATGCAAGGCAATGGCGGCGACGCCCGTCAGACTCAACGTCAGCGCAGGCAGAATCATGTGTATGGCCCGATCCCCCCACGTCACTTGATCTGCTGCCATACCCGCAGGTACACCAAGTCCAATTGGCAACCAGCCAAGCCATACACCGAATACCATGAGCAGTAACAACGCAATCCAGAATACCGGTGTGGAGGCCAGTGTGTAACAGTACCAACAGATCAGACGATCCAGCCGCGAATCCCGTCTCATGGCAGCAACGACACCCAGGCCGAAACCAATCAGACCAGATAACATCCATGCCACTGCCATAAGAACGACAGAATTCATGAACCGTTCCTGGATGATGTCTGCAACCGGCTGCCTATAGATCATCGATGTTCCCAGATCCCCCTGAAGGAGCGCCTTTCCCCAAGTAAACAGCCGTTCTAGTGGTGAGTCATTGAGCCCCCAACGTTCTTCAATCAGACTGCGCTGCTCTGCACTCACCCTAATCATGTCTCCACCAATATAGGCCTCCACCGGGTCCACTGGAGAGAATTGCATCAATATAAAAGACACCACGCTGACTCCTGCCAGCAAAGATACAAGCCGCAGCATTTTAAATCCGACAAATCTGGCCCACCCCATCCTGTCCTCCATCTAATCTCTCCCCAATCCAAGCTAAAACTACCACAGAGTTTCTATTTCAAATCGTCATCCCAGGACCATTCTTCCAGGTTGGATGTCACCGGCCAGCCTTGACCATGTGGATGGATCTGCTGTTCACCGATATTCAGACCATTCTTCACCAGATACAGATGATCAATGTTCACCAGCCATGCCCATGGCGCATCTCCCTGGTAACTGAATCCTGTCGATCCATCCCACTCCGCGTTCTGCCAGAAGGGCAATGCTTCTTCTTCCGTTGTCGCTTGGAGGGCCTGCTGCATCCAGTGGTCCACGGTTGGATTACTGTACAATCCAGTGTTGTAATACCCTTCGCCTTTATGGGTACTGCTGTAGAGGTTGTAGGTTTCCAGCGGATCATGACTTCCCCAGCCAAATAATACGGCATTGGTGTAGGCCAGTTTTTTTGTCTCTTCGCGGCTCTTGCCCTCCACATTGATCTTGATCCCTGCCTGGGCTACCATATCCGCAGCAGCCAGAGCCAGAGATTGTCTCGTTAAATCCCCTGCAAAATAAAGCAGACTGAACTCAGCCTTCGTGCTGTTCTTTTCCACAATTCCATCACCGTCTGTATCCACCCAGCCGCCATCAGCCAAAATCTGCTTCGCTTCAGCCACATCCGCATCTGCGAATACAGAATCCGGATTGCCCCAAGGCAGATCATCACTGACCGAATAGGCCGGACGACCATGCCCCTCCAGTACTCCTTCTACCAAAGAAGCTCGGTCAATTACCACATTCACCGCCTTGCGAATGGAGATGTCGGATGTAACATCGTTACCTGCTGGCAGGCCGTCACCAGACTTAGCGCCTGAGGGTTGCATCGGGAACATGATGCCCCGGTTATCAACTGTTTTTACCGATTCCATTTTCATTCCGTTCACCTGCTGCTTACTGAACGCCGCCGGGATAGCCGCGATATCCACTGTACCGGCCTGAGCAGCCGCAAAAGCTGCATCCTCATCAAGATAAAGAAACGTCAGTTTATGGAATGTAGACTTTTTCCCGTAGTATTGCTCGTTCGCCTCAACGATCGCCTGCTGACCCTTATCCCACTGAACCAGCTTGTAAGGACCAGACCCAACCGGATGCTCGGCATAATCAGAACCATAGGCGTGCTCAGGTACAATACCGAGTGTAGTCAGAAGACTGATAAATGTGGACTGAGGCGACTTTAAGGTGAAGACGACCGTTGTCGCATCTGGGGCTTCCACATGAGCCATATTGGTCAAATCGATGACCGATCCGCTGTTGGCAGCCGTTTCAAACGTAAACCTGACATCTTCGGCCGTCAGCGGCTCGCCATCGGAGAACTTTACATCATCCCGTAATGTGACGGTCCAAGTCAGTCCATCTTTACTGACGGCATGGTCTGTAGCCAAATCATTGACCAGTTGAAGCTTGGCATCCCTTTTCAGCAAGGTACTCTGGAAGAGCGGCGAACCATACTGTCCCCAACCCGTCGTTGGATCAAATCCACCTTCCGGTTCCGTGCCAACAGCCAGCACCAATTCGTCTTTGGGAAGTGAAGCCGCCTGCTGGGCGTTCTCTATTGTTGAGGATGTCCCCTGTGTACATCCCGATAGTCCAACGGTACATATAAGTAAAATGCCTAATCCCGCTCTAACCGATCGTTTCCCCCATGAAAATCCACGCATCTACGCTGTTCCCCCTTTATTTTTCACTATCCAATCCAATTCCGTGTTACTTTTTTTGAAAATTGTAGCACAAAATAGTTTTATTGTGTCAACAAACTTAACTTCAAAATCCATTTATTTTCATTTACAGGGGATTTAAATGAAATCCATAGGGGTTGATATGGGTTTTAGCAAGGTGATTCAGCGTTTGAAGTGAGGTATTGTAACAAAATAAAAACAACAGTTATCGGTGTTGGACCAATAATCTGTTGTTCTAATTACGGGCTATGGGAAAAAAGCTGGCTAAAGCCAATGAATAGCTTGTTGAAAATTCAAAGTTACTCCGATGAAGAATCAGAATGATGATGAGGACTTTGTTGAATTGGACTGTGATCATGATTGTGACTATGATGGCTTGCCATTTTGTTAAGCTCATCCACATACGTTACGGACAGCTCTGCATACAGTACTCCTTTTTGAACCTGGATCTGCTGATGCAGATGACGCAATCGCCCTAAGTTACCCCGCACCGCAATAACCTCCAAACACTGATCATGGTTCAGATGTACGTGCATATTGGAGATGATGTCATGATGCGCCTCATGCTGCAGCTCCATCAACCGAATAGGGAGATCACTGATATGGTGGTCATACACCATCACAATAGTTCCCGCTACATCCTGCTCGGCATGCAATGCAGAAGGCTCCAGCAATGTTTTGCGGACCAAATCACGGAAAGCTTCCGAACGGTTTTTGTATCCCTGCTCTTCGATATACCTGTCAAACTGTTCAATCAGAGGTGTGGGAAATGCCACACCGAACCGGGTCAAATCTTCTTTGTCCGCCATCATATCCTCCTGCCGCCTCGTTTGCTTCGAGTGTATCATAGTCCCGTCTTCTCATCGACTATACTGTTAATTCTCGGTAGTGGCAGAAAGGATACTATAGTACAGTGCGGTGAGATAGGTTGTTTGTTATGATGATTTTTTTATGGCGCTTTGATATGGTGTACTTTATTTAGGTCTCTTGGTCAGTTCCTGACTGACTTTCGCATAGGTAGCACTTACCTTCTGTTCCAGTGTATAAATATGTTGTTTGGAGACTGCCCATTTCTCTGCCGCTGCAGCCAAGGAGTTCAGCGAGCTTAATACACGTGACGACTGGCCTTGCTTCGTACTCTGTTTGAACTTCTGCAACGCGTTTGAATATCGCTCTTTCGACAGGCTCGCCTGTTTTTTGCCCGTTTGAATCTGCTTCTTCACCTGATCGGCTCCAGCCAGTAAAGCGCGCAGCCGTTTCACTTCTGTGCTTTTCCGTTTGCGAGCTTCGGCAAGCTCCTTTTTCTTGAAACGAATGTCTTCTCGGGCAAGCTGAACAACAGGTTTCAACGTATCCGCTTGGGTTCGAATAGCCGCACTCCATTCCTTGTTTTTGATCGCTTTGGCGGCGTCGAGCTGCCTGTTCACTGAACTGTACAAGGCAAACAAAGGCTCATATCGGACCTCGGTTTGTTTTACCTTTTCGGCTAAACCCGCGATCTTTACATCATCGATTTGCCTTATATTTATACGTAATTGCTCCAGCTCCTTGGTATTTGCGGCATGAATGGTCTTTGTCTTTTGTTCCCAAGATTGCTCTTGCGTCGTCCAGTTCCCTACGTTCTCGTACGCTCGTTGCAGGGACAACTTGGTCTGTGAATCAGCCTTGTTCAGAATGGTCTCCCATGCTTTCTGTGCGGTTACACCAAGCTCAGGACCCGCCGCCGCTTCAGTAATGGAGGAATAATAAATCACACTCATACTGAACATGATTATGAGCCCCAAGCTCATACGGGTCCATATGTTAGCAAGAAGGTTAGGGCGTGCCCCGTATCGGTTGCTCATGAAACTATGATTGCTCAAGCTCCTCATTCGGGATTGATTCATAATCTGTTGCTTGTCTTCATCCGCCTCAATTATGCCCTGTTCCCTGATTTGTATTGAACACGAACAAAGACCCGACTGATGACTTGCATTGGCCTCCAAAACTCCATTTTGCATTCTCTTCTGCTCCCTTCAATATGAATAGATAGTTAGAAACCTGCTGAATGTGTCTATGCAGGGTGATTCGATATGATTCAATCACAACCCCTTAATCTGTAATGGTCGGCAAAAACAAAAAAAAGCACCCGCAAGTCAGGCGTATTGCCTGCTCTTACGGGTGCTTCCCTCATAAGCCGTTCCATATGGGATTCGCTGAAACAGTCATCAATTTCGAATCGAATCGTTCCTTTTTCTAATATATTCCATACGGTGTATCTGGTCAAGTCAGATTGAGAAATCTACATGTTTATCGGGAGAACCCTTCCCGCTTAAAGATTGTCTTACTGTCCGACCAGGATGGCTTTCATCTCTTCTGTCAGGTCTTCTTCTTTCAGTATCATGTACACATCTTCACCACGAATGAAATTAAGCTTGATATGATAGACCGTATCCTTCTCTGTCCGATATCCGGATCGTTGACGTTGAAGCAAACCGCTTATTATTTTTTTGTTTTTAGTTGCGATCTGTTTATTACCGCTTGAATTCACTTCGATATAATCCGAATCAGAGTAAACCCACTTCGCCTTGCCCGGACTATCAATCTCCTGTTTCACAAATTGCGCCGAAGCGATTTCGTCTACGGGAACTTGAAGCTGGTCGTATAAGTTGTTCTCTTTCAACCATGCCAGCACTCGCTTATAACTCGGTTTAATGTCAAAATTCCACATCTCCTTCGATTGATAAGGATCGGTAGATGTTGAATTCTGATTCATTTCCGCGTATACAATTGGCTGCCACGGAGTGCTCTGTTCTTCATAGGTCTGATCCAAGATGTCCTGTTTCAACAATTCCTTGAACTCACGGACTTGTTTGGGATTACTAATGTATACCTTACGAAATGTACTGAGACTTGAGCGCAGTCCAATACTCAGCGCATCCTCATCCAATTTGAACGTATCGTAGGCAACCCTTTTGTAGTCCTCTGTCTGTTTTACAGCCATCAATTCCTTGTGGAATTCGGTTTCGGGAATGTTATATCTACGTTTCATCACCCTGCCGTTCTCCAATTTGTAGTTAATAAATACCTCGTCATAATCATCATCCGGATTAACTGGATCTCTCAAAGGCAAATCGGTATCAATAATTTTTTGATGAAGATTGATGATTGCTTCCACATATTCCGGATCATTCGAATAGAATGAACTATCATCCACCTTCTGGTTAATACCATTGCTATAAATGTAACGATCTCCGCCAAGCTTAATACTGTTGACCTTGCTTATATCAGGCACTCGAGCGGCATATCCGTTCCAATCAGCGACAGGTACATATAATAGCAAACCAGCCACAAAGCCGTATAGAACCAATTTCGGGACCAGCTTCCTGGTCCAAATGAGCCAGGTTTTGCGGATAATCATCTCGGCTCCAATATAGCCCACAATTCCACCAAGGATGTAACCACACACGTCCCACCCAACAGATGCCCTGGGCGCGATCGAAGTGAAATAGGCCCCACCGATTAGAACAAGAGTAAACATAAATCCAAAACGGAATATTGGTTTTACAATAGGGAATGTGATTGCCTGAGTGGCAGATTCCACTTGTCTTCTAGCATAAAATACATAAGCTAACGGGATGAACAAAATGGCTAAAACCGAATAAATGATAAGTTCCGCACGAATTACAGGAGCCGTGCTGATGGAACCCATACGCAGGACAAGTGAAAGTTTCTCTGCATTAAAGCGAACGTCGTCATAAGCATATCCGAGAAGATGGTTTTGCAGATGCAGCGAGAAAATGAACCAGACAATGACGGGCACTAATAAAATCCCATACACGGTAAGCCCCTGTAATACGGACTGGCCAATGCACATGCCTACCACTACGGTCATCATGAACATAAACAGCGAGTAAATGCTCATACTGAGGCCCCACATCCAGATTTCACTGCCACCGAAAATATAGGCTGGTTGATCCAGTACTGCCCATACCCAGCCGGTTATTGCCGTGGTAATCCAGACCGGAACCAAAACCATGACGAACCCAGTCAACAGATTCACCGTGAGTAGATGCTTTCGTTGCAGCGGCAAACTGTGGAATAGATCCGAAGACGGACCGGACTGCATATAACGGAATAAAAATATGCCCGCAGCTACCGGAAACGTAATAGCAAACAGGATTTGTACTTCTCCATTCGCCTGAAACAAACTCGTTATCTGTTGAGGTACTTCCCGATATACCGTCGCGATATAAAGCGGTAGTGAAAATAACAACGTGATCAGGTACAAGATGCCGATCCACCCATGCTGCCTGAAATTTTGGAACAGGATGCCCCGGTTACAGAACAATCGGTTGAATATCATATCCTGCATCCTCCATTTCATAGATAAATATTTCTTCCAGCGTCAGCGGCAGCACATCCAGCAGATACGGATCCAATGCACGGAATCGTTCCGTCACAGCCTCGCGATTGCCCTTCACAATAAACAGGGATACACTCCCCCGCTTCTCCTCATGTAAAATATTCACCTGTTCATCCATTGCCTTGGCATGATCTGGATGCCGGAAAGCCACTTGAATTTTATGCGTATCCGCCTTCAGATCATCCAGATCTTTCTCTACGATAATCCGGCCTTTGTGCATGATGGCAACATGGTCGCACAGGTCTTCAATCTCACGCAAATTGTGGGACGAGATCAGAATCGTCACTTGACGCTCCGCTGCTTCCTGGAACAGCAGATTCTTGATCTGCTGCCGCATGACGGGATCAAGTCCATCGATCGGCTCATCCATGAGCAGCACTTCAGGCATACAGCTGAGTCCAAGCCATACGGCTGCCTGACGACGCATGCCTTTGGACATGCGATGCAGTTTTCTTTTGACATCCAGTTTAAATACACTGCTGAGCTGTACGAATCTCTCCTCATTCCAACTCGGATATACCGAACGATAGAAGGCCGCCATCTGATGGATGGACGATTGTGGGAAAAAGTACGGGGAATCGGCCATAAAAATAGTGCGGCCCTTGAGATCCATATTTTCATATATTTCTTGCCCATCCATGCGAACCGTGCCGCTGTCCTGTCGATAGATGCCTGCCATAATTTTGAGCAACGACGTCTTGCCTGCCCCATTGGAACCAAGCAAACCATAGATGGACCCCTTATGTACCTGCAACGTTACACCATCCACTGCCTTTTCCTGTTCAAACGCTTTGATGACCTGGTTCAGCTCAATCATTCGGCTCCCCCTTTTCTATACGGGCCATCGCTTCCTCAAATAAAAGCGTCATATCGGCTTTGGTCAAACCGGAATACGATGCTTCCGCAATCAGCTTCACCAGAGCCGCTCTGATTTCATCTCTCATGGCTGCATTCGGATGTTCCACGGACGATGATACGAAGCTCCCTTTTCCCTGTAATGAATAAATATAGCCTTCACGTTCAAGTTCCCGGTACGCTTTCTGAATCGTATTCGGATTAACAGTAAGCTGCCCGGACAGCGTGCGAACGGAAGGCAGCTGCTCATCGGGTTGGAGAACACCGTACACGATCATTTCTTTGATTTTGTCCACCAGTTGCTCATAGATCGCCTTACGGCTGCGTACATCCAATTCGAACATCCCGCACCTCCTCTCTATAAATGTTGTAATACCCTATCAATGAACGATGACTGTATATGAAGTGTATTGGTTCCAACACCAAGGTGTATTAACTGTACTACCATTATTAATACAGTTGATACAGATTGTCAACCATTTACTTTGACTTATCGTATTTTTCGCGTTAGGTTTATATATGATTGAAATGACATATAAGCTACAGGGAACAAATCATTCTGCAATTAAAACAGGCCATTGTGAAGCGTCAGAATAGTTCGAGGGACGGGTATGGTCATGCCGAATGTTGTTACAGTTAGTTAAGCTGCTTTTCGGGTTAAATACCTTCAAAACTTGTTCTGATCTTTGCCCTTCCGGTATGATGGAAAAGAAATATGTGCTTGTTCATTTGCTCGCTTCGCTTGTTGTCTGTACAGTGCTCTCAGCGTCCGCTATATGCGTACATATTGTATATTAGAGCTTTGAATCTAACACTTCATAAGGGAGAATCCGGCATGAATGAACAGAAACAGAATGATTCTATAGAATTTAATCACAAAGAAACTGCAAGCTTGGCAAGCAGCCCAGAAACATACTCGGCATCAGCAGCTGCGATAAAGCGTGTATTAATCGTAACCGCCGTTGATGCGGAAAAAGAGGCTGTACTGCGCGGCCTGGGTGACCAAGCTGCGCACTTTGATGTGATTGCTGCGGGCGTAGGCCCTGCCTCTGCCGCAGCAGGGACCGCTGCCGCGCTGGCATTTGCCTCAGCGGCGGCCGGCCCCAATGCGCTGGCGCAAGGCTCCGCCGCGCCAAGCGAACCCGATGCGGCACAGGCATCTGCCGCATTCTCAAGGCCGGGGCCCCTTGCCGGGACCGGACTGACCCCAGCGTACACGCTGGTGGTCAGTGCCGGCATCGGCGGCGGGTTCCCCGGCCGGGCGGACGTCGGCTCCCTCGTGGTAGCCGACGCCATGGTTGCCGCCGATCTGGGCTCGCAGACGCCAGACGGCTTCCTAAGCGTGGACGAGCTCGGCTTCGGCTCGTCCCGAGTGGCGGCGGACGCGGCGCTTGCCGCGCGCCTGCGCCATGAGCTGCAGCGGGCAGGGCTCGCTGTCAGCAGAGGCACGGCGGTCACCGTATCCACGGCGACCGGAACTGCCGAGACGGCCGCGGAGCTGCTGCGCCGCGTGCCGGATGCCGCCGCCGAAGGCATGGAAGGCTTCGGCGTGGCAACCGCAGCCCAGCAGTTCGGCGTGCCTGCACTCGAACTGCGGGCCATATCCAACGCGGTCGGTCCACGCGACCGCGACGCCTGGCGCATCAAGGATGCCCTGGATGCGCTCCAGGCTGCAAGTTCCATTTTACGGGAGGTACTCACATCATGAAAATTGCTTTTTCCCCTTGTCCTAACGATACATTTATCTTTCACGCCTGGGTGCATGGACTGATTCCAGGTGCACCTGAGCTGGATGTCCGGTATGCAGACATCGATATTACCAACGGCCTTGCCGCTAATCCGGATGGACCAGATACACCTGAAGTCATGAAAATATCCTATGCAGCTCTGCCTTATGTGCTGAATGATTATGCGCTCTTGCCTGCGGGCGGCGCACTTGGCAGAGGATGCGGCCCACTGGTTCTGACCGCTAACGGCACAACCGATCCAGCGTACCTCTCGGGACGCCGAGTTGCCGTACCTAGTGAACGTTCGACAGCCTACCTGCTGTTCCGTCTCTGGGCAGCACAAAATGTTCCCGGCGGTGTAGGCGAGATTGTCGTTATGCCATTCGACCAAATTATGCCTGCTGTCCGTGATGGCAAAATTGATGCCGGACTGGTCATCCATGAGGCACGCTTCACGTACCAGAACTATGATCTCAAGCTTATGACAGACCTCGGTAACTGGTGGGAAAGCGACACAGGCCTGCCCATTCCGCTTGGAGCAATCATTGCCCGTCGCAACCTGGATGCTCACGCTCTTGCAGGTTGGGCACGTGCCTCGGTGGAATACGCTTGGGCACATCCGGAAGAGTCCAAAGCATACGTCATGGAACACGCACAAGAGATGGACCCTGATGTAACTGCGCAGCATATCGGCTTGTATGTTAACGAGTTCAGTGCCAACCTGGGCGATGACGGTTACGGCGCAATTACAGCGTTGCTTGGACGAGCGATGAAAGAAAGACTTGTTCCCGAGTTTGATCTCGATTTATTGCGGATCTAACTCTGGCTCGCCCGGCAGAAATGCAAAATATTAATGAGGCTGTGCCAAATTTCGTTCCTATACTTCTGTTGGGTACCGTCTCCGTGCTGATAATCTTCGTGACTAATGCGCTAACGAATCGGTAACACCTTATTAAGCAGGATCGAGCGGAATGGCGATACTAACGAACCTCAGTAACGTTATTCCGGTAAACCTCTGCGAAAACAAAAAATAAACAGAAGAAACGGCGAAATAACGCTCCTTAAATTCGTTAGATTCCAGGTATGAAAATCCGCTCATTAGCGTGACTCTAGTTCGTTAGATGTGATGGCTGGAGCGCTCGTCTGCAGCTTCGTTATTTCGCCGCTTCGCTTGTTAGTATGTGGAACGATTGGTCCGTAGGTACGTTGATTGGTTGGCCGATCCATTAGATCGCTTCTGTCTTCGTTCACTCCTTCGTTGATTATTTCGTTCTTCCGCAGGCTGGTTTGGCAAGAGTTCTACTAGTAAGTCATAAGTCCATTTCCATTTTTCTTCATAATCGGTTCTAAGCGCCGATTATAATTCCGTGGAACAATAAAAAAACGGCCGCTGTTCGCATCATTTCCGACAAGGCCGTTTTTTGTTTTTCGTACGCTAGCTTCAACTTGCTATTCTTGCCAAACACTCATAGGGTCCCATGGCTTGATCTGATCGCCATATTTTCCGGCCAAAAAAGCTTTCATGTCTTCCAGCTTAGCAGGCACCTCGTTCCAAATTGGAAGGGGTGGTAACCCTCGTTTGCTTTTCAATAGGATATCCACTGTAACATACAACCGTTCTGGCTGAATCCAATGAAGGAAGCGGGAAATATCAATTTGCTTGGTCAGGGACAAGGTATCAATTTCGTCATTGTAATGCTTGTTAAACTCGCTAATCAGGTTCAGGAGGTAGTCTCTTTGCTCCTTCACGAAGTCCAGACCGCAGATGGTGCCATGTCCTGGAACAACGATTTCGGGTTTAATTTCATCAATAATCCGATCAAGCACTTTAACCCAATTGAGGGTTCCCTCTTCGCTGTATGCCGTACAACCGTTAAACACGACATCGCCGGCGAACAGCACCTTTTCTTTTGGCATCCACAGCAGCAAGTCACTGTCAGAGTGGGCCGGAGCTACGTTGTAAATCATAACTTCCGTATCGCCAAGACGGATGTTGATATCGTCCTTTATCTCAATATTCGGGAGCACCCATTCTACGCCTTCCAGGTCGAATCCTTCAAATTCCGCTGCAAAAAACCGCTCGCCCGAAGTCGATTCCGGAGAATTCTTTCCTCTTCTGATGACGCTGTCCATCCAGGCGATATTTTCGGTGAGACGCTCTCTGGACGCTTCCTTGTGCATAATAATGCAAGCATCTTCAAACACTTTGTTTCCCCAGGCATGGTCACTGTTATAGTGCGAATTCACCACATATGCAGGAGAGCCGCTGTTGCTTACTTCCATAAAAGCCTCCCGCATTTCCCGCGCATGGAACAAATCGAAGAACGTGTCATACACCAGCCCTCCACCCTTGTTGATGAACCCGGCATTGGCCCAACTGATGCCGCGATACGGCGAAATACCGGCAAAGACGCCATTTGCGACTTCAAAAAATTTAACGCGAGGTTTTTGGATAATACGTCCATACTTCATGAAAATTCTCCTTTGCGTATATGTTTTTGGGGTAAAGCACACTGATTATGTCTTTAGTATAGAGAATCGAAAACATATATGCAAGCAAGTACTTGCATGCATATACTCTATGCTATACGATAGTAACAGAACAACATCACACTACATGGATGGAGGCGCTGCAACATGAAGCTAGTAACCTTTCAAACCAAGACATCCCAGGAACCTTTGTTTGGGCTTGTAATTAACGAGAAATTTGTCGTGTCTTTTCCCGCAATCATGAAAATGCAGGGAACATTCGTTGACAGTCTTGAAAATATGGACAGCTATCTTCATTATTTGCCGGCAAGTTATGATGCCGCTAAGGAATTGATGCAATATGCTGTCGAACAGTCGCATCAATTCAATGAAAATGAAATCTGCCCAATTGCAGCGGTAAAACTGCTGCCGCCAGTTCCGAATCCGGCTGCGCTTATCGATTTCGGGCTGACGCCAAGACATCTAAGAAATGCTGGCGTAAATCTGCTGCAAAGAGAATATACAGGGCCGGAAAGAGAAGAGCTTAAACGAAAAATTGCTGAAAAATTCCAGCAAGATCCGAATAAAGTAATTTTCAGTTATTACAAGTGCAACCATAATGCACTAATTGGCGATGGGGATACGATTCATTGGCCTTCGTACTCTTCCTACCTGGATATCGAGCCGGAACTGGCCTTTGTTACAGGGAAGGGGAACTGCATTGCAGGTTATGTTATTTTTAACGACAGTACTCTCCGCGATGTGCAGTGGCCGGATTTCCAGGCGCTGACCGGACCGACGCGCTGCAAAGATTTTGATCGCAGCAAAGGAATAGGACCATTTCTGGCTACGCCCGATGAAATCGGCAATCCGCTGGCACTGGATGTGGATGTACGGATCGGGGAGAGACTGCACTGGAAGGGAAGCACATCCGAGTATTCTGCACACCCTGCAAAAGTGATGGAGGAGGTTCTCAAAGTTTTCACGCCGCTCCCGGGCACGATTATAGGAATGGGGACGATACCGGATTGCTGCGCAATCGAGACCGAACAATGGCTGTTACCCTCTGACCGAATCCAGATTACATTTGATAAATTAGGCACGCTCATGCAATTGGTCCCTGATCATGTCAAGATTACGGAACCAAGCCGCTGGGAAAAAAGAAGCGATTTGCCTTAAATAAACGTTTATGAAAATGATGAACCCCGATCCTGCTGCATATGCAATACTTGTAGTAAAATGGGTTTAACATATGCTAAAGGAGAAATACAATGCAAACTTCAGACAGAATTATTGAAGCCGCGACACGTCTCATCAAAATGAATGGCTATCGGGGAGTAAGCACCAAAGCCATTGCAACGGAAGCTAAAGTCAATGAATCTACGATTTTCCGGCAATTTGGAAACAAGCAAGGCATATTGGAAGCCATCATTGAAAGACATTCGGATATCCCGCAATTTGAGAAGCTGTTAAAAGAGGACGCGACCGATAACCCGGAAGTCGATCTGCTGAATGTAAGTCAGCAGTACCGTTTATTTTTCCATAAAAATGCGGACATCATTTTGATTGGCATCCGCGACAAAGGAATGCTTCCCGAATTAGACAGAGTGCTGGCCGATCCGCCGGCGAAGCTTCACTCCTTGCTGGTTGAATATTTTGAACGCTTGCAGAAGAAAAAAGTTATAGCCAGACAGAATGAGCGTCTTGTCGCCATGTCTTTTCTCTCGATGTGCTACGGATTTCAGATGAGCGAGCTGATTCACCGGCAATATCAGTCCCAACTCGTCACCGAGGAAGAGTTCTACAAGCACAGTGTCTCATTGTTTGTTAAAGGAATTTTGTCTCAGTCATAAGCTTTGTTGTTAACGCGAAGCGAGTACACCGTCTGATGAAACTCCAGGGCATCCAGTCTGTCACCCGAAGAAAGAGGAAGAAGTACGTAGGCTCTACGCCTCAGCAGGTTGCAGAGAACGTCTTGAATCGTAAATTTGAGGCGGAAATGCCAAATAAAAAATGGCTAACCGATGTCACAGAATTCAAGTGCGGCAACGGAAAGAAGGCCTATTTACGCTTTAAGGAGATGTTGGATGAAGCGAAACTCACACAAAGTATGTCCCGGGTGGGCCGTTGCATTGATAACGGACCCATGGAATCCTTCTGGGGAACGCTCAAATGTAAGAAGTACTACTTGCATACCTACTGGACCTTTAAAGAGCTCCAAAAAGACATTGATGATCACATACACTTTTACAATTATGAACGGTTGCAGCGAAACTAAATGGCCTCAGTCCCAATGAATTTAGGACCAAGGCCGCTTAACTATCTTTTATTTTTTGTACTGTCTACTTGACGGGGTGCAGTTGTAATCTCATTCGTTCGTCTTACAACGATCCAAACTTAATTACTCGGGCCACTACCGTGCGAATCATAACTCTCAGAGCATCCAGCATCATGGGGATGGGCAGTGACGGCACTGAAGGCTGAAGCACAGCCATCTCTGTTGAAGCCGGAAAATGTACAAATCCGGCACGAATCGGAAGATGTTTCAAGCGGATATGATCCAGCACCCGATACATCGTATTGTTGCAAATATACGTGCCTGCGGTATTGGACACCGCAGCAGGGATGCCTGCTGCCCCCATGTTATTCACCATCGCACGAATCGGCAGCGTGGAGAATAGGCCGTCCGGGCTGCCTTCTACTATGAGCTCGTCCACGGGATGCTGGCCCTGGTTGTCCGCGAAGGAGCCAGGAGGAATGTCTTTGACATTGACAGCAATCCGTTCAGGTGTAATGGCCGTCCTGCCTTTGGCCAGTCCACAGGCGATGACGGCATCCGGTTGATAGGATTCCATCTCTGCGATTAGCAGATCCGCACATTCATCGAAGTGCACAGGCAGCAGCACTGTTTTAAACTCCGCTCCCTCGATCACTTCATGCGCAAGTGCTTCCATCAGTTCTCCTGTCGGATTCACCGCATCCCCGCCAAAAGGTTCAAATCCGGAGATCAGAATTTTCACCATCGCTTCTCCACTCCTATCTATTTATTTCGGATTTGTAACGCAGGCCCCACTGACCACGAATCGTGTCCATCAGCTTCATAATTTCCAGGGATTCGTCCAGTTGGATCGTTCTACTCTCTGTACGTCCTTCCAAGATGCAGCGCCCTGCTTCCTCCGCTTCAAACGCATATCCGATACATGTCCGGTCATCGGTAAATTTCTCCGGTTCATCCTGACCGTTCACGTGCAGATAGGCTTCCTTGCCTGCCAGGAAGAGCGGCAAACGAATGTATCCTTCTGTGCCATATATGACCGCTTCGTTACTCAGGTTAAGCCGAATGGCCCCATTCAGCGATGCAGAACGACCTTCGGAATAAGACAACAATACGGAGAACTGTTCATCCACACCCGTCTGTCCAATGTTGGCCGTACTCCACACATGCTGAGGCTGCTCGCCAAAAATCATGGACGCAAAGGAAATCGGATATACCCCTGCATCGAGCAAAGCACCTCCACCCAGATCCGGGTTAAGCAACCTGCCTTCCGGCTCCCAGCCTACACGGAAACCAAAGTCTGCTTTGACCAGACGTACCTCGCCGATTCTGCCTTCCGCAATCCATGCTCTGGCCTGAGTGATCGGCGGCAGGAAGCGTGTCCACATGCCTTCCATGAGAAAAAGCTTGCGCTCACGCGCCTTCTCCACCAATTGCTCCAGCTGACGAGCATTCATCGTAAACGGTTTCTCACAGAGTACCGCTTTACCCGCTTCCAGACAGTCAAGCACATTTTCCTTATGTAACGGATGGGGGGTTGCCACATAAATAATATCCACTTCAGGGTCCTGCAGCATTTCATCATATGAACCGTAAGCGCGTGCAAAACCATATTCAGCTGCAAACTTCTCTGCGCTTTCGGCTGTTCGTGAACCTACCGCTGCTTTTACGGCGTTCCCGGCATGCTCCAAATCCCGCGCGAACTGAGATGCAATCCATCCTGTGCCCATAATGCCCCAATTTACTTTGTCCCGTCCAACAACTTTCGTCATCGTAAAGCCTCCCCTGATATCAAATATTTTAAAAAGATCACGATCTTGATTAGGCCAAAACGGAGTCTTCTTTATTTTACCAAAAAGAACCGCTTGCGTCAGACCGGTTTCATCTCCCCCATTCCATCATATAAATTCAACAAACGAATTGAGATCCACTCTCATTTCAATTATTCCGTATTTTTGCTAAGATAATTGCAGATCACGGATGAAAGGACGACACGACTTTGTCCACACTTTTAACCATTAATAAGCTAGTGAAACGTCTCGGTATAACCGAACAGCGTATTTTATTCGAACAAGTGAACGCAGCAGTGGATCAGGGAGAGCGTATTGCCATACTCGGTGCATCCGGCCAGGGGAAAAGCACATTGCTTCGCATCCTCGCCCTGCTGGATATTCCTGATGAAGGAGACCTGATCTGGAAAGGAATCTCTTACCGGGATTCGGACCCACGTACTTGGCGTATGCGCATGACTTATGTGGCACAACAGGCTGTTATGCTGGCAGGCAGTGTGGAAGATAACCTGAAAACGGTGCACTTGCTTCACAGGCAGCCCTATGATCAGAACTTGGCCCAACGACTGCTTGCAGGGATGGGATTGGAGGATCTTGATATTCAAAAGCGGGCCAGCGAGCTCTCCGGTGGGGAGAAACAGCGCATAGCCCTGATCCGTTCCATGATGCTGCGGCCCGAGGTGCTGCTGCTGGACGAAGTGACTGCCTCCCTGGACCGGACTAACGCTCGACTCGTGGAAGAACAATTGACCCGGTGGAGCCAGCAGGAAGGCACTTCTCTTGTCTGGGTTACTCATGATCAGGAACAGGCACAATCGTTCAGTACAACCACCTGGTTCATGGGCAACCAGACCTTGCTGGAGCGTCAGCCAACAGCCCGTTTTTTTGACAATCCGGCCACCGAACTGGCCAGACAATTCATTATGCGTCCTGCCCTGTGGCAGAATAAGGAGAACTCATGTCACTCATCGCTCTGAGTTTTACCATTATATTTGTAATGCTCACCATGCTCATCTCGGTCTGGCAGAAGCTTGATCTGGAGAAGGATATTGCCATAGGCACTGTTCGTTCCGCTGTACAGCTGTTGCTCGTCGGCTATGTACTTCAATTTATTTTCAACTCGGACCACCCCGCTCTGATTATTGCCATTGTCGGATTCATGATTACAGTAGCTTCCATTAATGCCGGCAAACGCGGAAAAGGACTTCGCTGGATTTCCTTATATATTGCGGCTGCAATTACGGTTACGGAGCTGCTCATGATGGGGTTATTGTTAGGTCTGGGTATTGTGGAGCCTACTCCCCAATACATTATTCCATTGAGCGGCATGACCATCGGTAATGCCATGGTGGTGTCCGGGCTGTTTCTGAACCAGATGAAACGCGAGGTCGAGTCCTCCAAAGGTGAGATTGAATCCCTGCTTGCATTGGGGGCAACGCCAAGACGTGCTTTTCAGGACGTGTTGAAACGTTCCGTGAAATCCAGCATGATACCCACGATCGATGGGATGAAAACGGTAGGACTCGTACAGCTTCCTGGCATGATGACAGGTATGATTATTGCGGGTGCCGATCCGGTTGAGGCCGTTCGTTACCAGATTCTGATCGTATTTGCTTTTACCAGCTCAGCAGCTATTACCAGCATCCTGCTCAGCCTGATGACATACCGACAGTGGTTCACATCGGATATGCGGTTGCGCTCGCTATGATACATCCAATCTGTCAGGAAAGGAGGTCTCACCATGTTAATTCATTCGAGCAACAACCCTAACCCAAGTACCGCCCATATGTTGACCCAACCGGATCAGCCGAAACGCGCTGATGAATCCATTTCACGAACGGAAATGAGTACTTTTCTGAACGATGCGCTGCTCGAACTTCGTCAGGCAGAGTTGATCACCATAAATACGCATTGGCAATGGAGTCAGATCGAGCTCCCTCACCATACCTTTGTCTACATGCACAAATTCACGGGTAAACTGGTGGCGAACGATATTGAAACCCTTGTTGCCCGCAAGTCCGCCTTCCTGTGTACTCCGGGAACTTCTCTGGAGCTCTTCTCTGATGCTGACCATGAAATTGAACTATATATCATTCATTTCGATCTGTTTCGGGTTGCCGAGAAAACGGAAGAACGACGTATATATGAGCGAGAGCTTGGTTCACCTGTAACAGGGTGGATTCAAGGTCCTTACTATGGGATACAGCGAATTGCCGCACAATTAACAACCGAAGCTTCACAAAACAGCTTGAAAGTGCAGCTGCTCCTGACCGATCTGCTTCATATGCTCTGGCCGCAGGAAGGTCAGTCGGATGCGGAAGGACAGGACGAGCCTGAACAGTGGCTCAGATCAACCTTACAGTATATGCGTGAAAACTATATGAACGAAATCAAGCTGGAGAAGCTGGCCGAATTGGCCGGTATGCATCCGTCGTATTATTCACAACTGTTCAAGAGCCGGATGCAGAAAAATCCAATCGAATATATCACTCATTTACGAATGAATCGGGCCAAGGAACTGCTCATGACTTCAGATCTGCGTATTCGTGATGTGGCCCGCCAGGTAGGCTATCGAGACGAATTCTATTTCAGCCGACGGTTCAGGAACCATGCCGGTTATGCGCCAACTTCCTATGCAAAGCAGGTCCATCGAAATATCGTTTCGCTCTCCTATCCATACACCGATCACCTGATGACGCTTGGCATCACACCATGTGCGGCTCAGATCCAGGGCCATCTGCCCCATGTTCCCAAATCGCTGACGCTGCCGTTCCATGCCTATGAACCCTTGGAACAGGGACGCCAGGCATTCCTTGATGTGAATCCCGATTTGATTCTAACCAAGGATAACGCAGCAGCTATTGCGATGGAACATATCGGAGATGTTGCCCCAATCATTACCATTCCTTGGAATCAGACAGACATCTTCGGTCATTTGCAGAAAATAGCCTCTATCGTGGATCGTACTCAAGCGGCGAAAGAGTGGCTGGAACGGCATGACCGCAAGGCGGAGCGGGCTCGCAAAAAGATCAGGGAAACGGCAGGTCAGGTCACCGTCGCTGTCTGTACTTTAACTGCAAAAGGACCACGCATGTACAGCAATCGCAACTTCGGCCATGTATTTTATCGCAGCCTGCAACTGGCCGCTCCCGATCGGATTCAGAGAGAGTTGGCAGGCAAACCTGTCGGTGTAGGTTTCAACTGGATGTCCTTCACGCCTGGAGAATGGGATGGCCTGGAAGCAGATGTGCTCCTGATTGCAGTTACATCCATGCATGAACGGAGCGCCCTGCTGCAGCAGATTACTACAGATCCGTTGTGGAAAAATTATCCCGCAGTAAAAAACGGACGCGTGCATGTCATAGACTGGAATTCATGGGTGGTATACGCTCCATATTCCATCAATATTCAGCTCGATGAAGCGCTCTCCATGTTGACGAACAAAGCCTCATTTCTGTAATCTAAAAAATGTCCATCTCTATAATCTTAATTTATGCCATGTACGGGCCTGAATTAAGATTTTATAATGTTCACTAATTGATAATGATAATCAATAACAACAGCAAGGTGTTGTTGGTAACAAAGGAGTGACCCTCATTCAACATCCGGGACTGTCACAACGTCCGTCCAAATCACAAAAATCCGCAGTGACGGTGGGCTTGATGTTTTTGGCGGCTATTGCCGCGCTGCTGCTTAGTATGTTTGTCGCCATTTCTCTGGGGGCCAAGGGGTTAACACTGGAGACCGTATGGACTGCCATATTTCAGTACAACCCGGCTTTGACACCGCATCAGATTATTCACGAGCTGCGGCTGCCCCGTGTTATTGCTGCTGCTGTCATTGGCGCCGCCTTTGCTGTGGCCGGAGCGCTCATGCAGGGGATCACACGCAATCCGCTGGCAGACACTGGCATACTGGGAATCAATGCAGGAGCTACCTTTGTCGTGGCGCTCAGCTTCGCATTCTGGCCGGGATTACCTTATGGCTGGATCATGTTCCTGTCATTTGCAGGGGCTGTTCTGGGCACTCTGCTCATTTTCCTATTGGGCATGGCCGCCCCCGGAGGACTGACGTCGATAAGGCTTACCGTTGCGGGTGCCGTTATTGCAGCGATGTTAAGTTCGCTCAGCACTGGTGTAGCCATATATTTTGACCTGAGTCAGGATTTGGCCTTCTGGTATGCGGGTGGTTTCGGCGGTATTGAATGGCGGCATCTGAAGCTGATTCTGCCTGTGCTGCTGGTTGCCCTCGTGCTCACCATGCCCATGGCCCGTCGTGTCTCCCTTATGTCGCTCGGGGAAGAAGTTGCGATTAATCTCGGGATCAACCTCCGCTGGACCAGGCTGTTTGCCCTGACGGCGGTTGTAGTGCTGGCTGGCGTATCCGTATCTGCTGTAGGCTCGATCGGCTTCGTTGGATTAGTTATTCCACACATCTCTCGCAAATTGGTTGGCGTGGATTATCGACTTATCATTCCGATGTCCTCCCTGCTCGGAGCCGTCTTGCTGGTGCTCGCCGATCTGGGATCACGCATTGTGAATCCGCCTCAGGAATTGGCAGTAGGCATTATGGTCGCCTTTGTCGGTGTACCTTTCTTCCTCTATCTGGCCCGTAAAGAAAGGAGGGCCTTGTAGCGATGAACTCCAATACACACTCACGAGGCAAACGTTCCATCGCGGTCAGCGTTACGCTGCTCTGCATCGCCTGTGCCGTTATTGTTATCAGTCTCAACTCGGGAACAATTCGCCTGTCACCAATAGCCGTGCTTCACACCCTGCTTGGCTATGGGACGCCGGATGATCAGATTGTATTGTTCGACTATCGACTGCCACGTATTCTGGTCACTGTACTCGCCGGAGCGGGTCTCGGTGTGGCTGGTGCAGCACTGCAAGGCATTACACGCAATCCATTAGCCGATCCGGGCATCCTCGGCTTGCATGCAGGAGCGGCTTTTGGATTGATGGTATTTGTAAGTTTCTCCCAGTCCATGAATGGTTCGGTGGCCTTGCTGATTCCGTTGTTTGCTTTTGCAGGCAGTGTCGCCGCGGCGCTAATTATCATGCTGCTATCCTATGATCGCCATAACGGAGTATCCCCCATTAAGCTTATTCTGGTGGGCATTGCTGTAGCGGCCGGATTTCATGCCTTGACGCTGTATTTGTCCCTCCGTTTGGATGAAGATACCTATTCCTTCGCCGCTCGCTGGCTGGCAGGCAGCGTCTGGGGCAGAGACTGGGTTCATGTCCAGGCTCTGCTTCCATGGATTGTACTCTGCATCTCGTACATATGGAGTCGCTCCAAAACGCTGGATGCCTTTAATCTGGGAGATGCTGCCGCGACCAGTATTGGTACACCCGTCCGATCCCAACGTGTTATTTTGCTATTGTGCACGGTAGCATTATCTGCCGTCAGTGTGTCCATGGCCGGTGGAATCGGATTCATTGGTCTGGCGGCACCTCATCTGGCCCGCAGACTGGTTGGCCCGATGCATCGCCATCTGATCCCAGCCGCCGGACTCATCGGTATGGTTATTCTGGTCGCTGCCGATACGGTCGGGCGAACGATCTTTCAGCCCAATTCCATTCCAGCAGGCGTCGTGGTCGCGGCGATAGGTGCACCTTACTTTTTATACCTGCTGGTACGAACCAAGTAATAGCTTTACCGCAACATTCCAATGATTCCACCGCTATACCCAACATAAAAACGACATCCATGAGATGTTCAAGGAGATTGAGATTACCCATGTTAAAGAAAAACCTTATGCTCTTCATGAGCATCTGTCTGGTGCTTGTACTCGCAGCCTGCGGGAACGCCAATAATTCATCCTCTGCTTCGGAAGGTTCCACTACGGACACTTCGAACGCTACACAGGACACCAATTCCGCTTCCGGAGACCAACGCATCGCATCCATGTCGATCCATCTGACCAATGACCTGCTGTCTCTCGGGATTACTCCGGTTGGTTCGGTAATCGGCGGGGAAGCCAAAGCCTTCCTGTCCCACGTTGCTGACCGTCTTCAAAATACAACGCCGCTCGGTCCCGTTAAGGACCCGGATATGGAAGCTTTGCTTGCCCTGAAACCGGATGTCATCTACCTGGACGAAGAATTTTCCGGTGATGATATCGCCAAATTCGAGAAAATTGCTCCTGTACACGTCTTCAATCTAGATGATGGCACGTGGCGCGACCACTTGAAAGACATTGGCAAACTCGTGAACCGTGAGAAGGAAGCCGAGCAATACATTCAGGATTATGCGACTGAAACGGATGAAGTGAAATCTCTAATCCATGACACCATTGGGGATGGCACCGTAATGGCTATCCGTGTTACTGCCAAAGAATTGCGTGTGTTCAGTAAACGCCGTCCGATGGGACCGATTTTGTATGAGGATTTGGGCTTGACCCCAGCTAAAGGCATTGAGGAATTCGATTCGTCCAAACCCTATCAGGTCGTTTCCCGTGAAGTGCTGCCCGACTTTGATGCAGATGCGATCTTTGTTGTCGTGAACTCGGATGATGAAGCTCAGAACATGTTCAAAGAACTGCAAAACAATCCAATCTGGCAGGGGCTTAAGGCTGTCAAAGCAGGCCATGTCTACCCGATCGGTGCTCAGCCTTGGCTGGATTATTCTTCAATCGGCAACAAAATGGCTATGGATGAAGCCAAAGAAATGTTCTCCAAGAAATAAAATAATCCTTACTCACCACCCATAATAAAACATCAAAAAACCTCTCTTTGTAGATCGGAACAGAGTTAGCTAACATGCTCTCTCCACCCGCTCAAAGCAGAGGTTTTTTGTATTTGATGCAGCAGCAAGGTTTTTATTATCAGTTGCATCAGGGTCAACTTAGCTGATTGGGTTCATCTTCATGGATTGATTAGAGTACACACCCAAAAACGCCGCAAACGGTTCTTCTGGAACCCGAATGCGGCGTTTTTTTATGATTGGAATTACGCTCCCATTGGTAAATGAAGGGTGAACGTAGAGCCAATCCCCAATTCACTGTGAACGGTAATTTTTCCATGATGATCCTGAGCGATTTTCTGACAGAGTGCCAGTCCAAGTCCTGTACCTTCTTCCTTAGTTGTATAGAATGGATTAAAGATCGTGGCCAAAGAGTTCTCCGGAATGCCGCTGCCCGTATCGCTAATCGAGATAAGCGCCTTATCTCCATCATGCAACAGATCAATATGTACCTCACCCGGGTCTGTCATCGCTTCAAAAGCATTACGGATCAGGTTGATCAGGACCTGTACGATCTTGTCCCGATCCATGTTGACCACGACTGGCTCACCGGTCATTTCAAGTGTGATTCGATGGCCCCGTGATGCTGCATCCGACTCAGTTAACGACATGACTCGTTCGAGACAATGCCCCACTCGTTCAGGTTTCATGTGATTGGTATGTGGTTTGGAAAACTGCAAAAACTCAGCCGTCAGTTCCGTAACCCGTGTGATCTCCCCCATAATGACTTCATACCAAGGAGCGATATTGAAGGCCTGCCCCCGTGACAGCTGCAGGAATCCGCGAATGGCCGTCAGCGGGTTGCGAATTTCGTGAGCCATGCCAGCGGCCAGTTCACCAACAGCCCGGAGTCTTTCGGAACGGAAGACCTCCTCTTCGTTTTTCAACCATTTATTGCGCTGATGCTGGAATAAACTGTCCTCCGCCACCGTAATAAAGTGCTGCAGCGTCTCGGACATTCCCGGATAGAGGGAAATACTGTAGTTTACCTGCAGCCCCCGCAAATCCCCTGACAGGAGTGACGTCACGCGTTCTTCAATGTCTTGTGTCTCAGGCAAAATGACTGCATAGCGATCTCCTGCATAGCGGGATATACCGTACGAATCCGAAAATTGTTTTGTAATGCTCTCGCCCGTATTTCTGATTACGCTGCACCAGTTGTCTTCGACATCTTTGTCAAACCCGTTGAGATTCTGAATATTCAGAATTATCAGCAAAAAGGAGCGGTGCTCCTCCACCGTTTTATTAAGGGCATCCATGTATCCTTCGTAATTCAGCAGCCCGGTGAGTGGGTCATGGAGGGTCAGAAAATCATTTTTCTCTCGAAGTCTGCGCTTCTCTGCCTCGCTGTTAATTAAGGTATGATACAAAAATATAATGACTATCGCAGTTAACATGTCAAACAGGGATACCAGCAAATTATATGTAGCTATCGGTACATAGGTGAGCCGAATCACTGTATATTCGAGCACAAGCAGCATCGAAATGGGCAAAGTCTGGGCAACGCGTTGTTTATCCTGAATCATCGACATGATCAGCAGATAGTACAGCATATTGCACCAGTTCAATGCACTGAAATAGTGGAATATCCCAAGAAAGACCCAGTGGACGTTACGCAGTGCAGGATAACGTTTCTCCCCATATATACTTGCTACAAATAACACACCAGCACATATCATTAACGCGAGATGGGAAGTAAGCCCTAGAAAATAAGAGGACAGCATTACAAGCAGACATCCTAGCGGGAAAATAACCATTTTCATCGTGTAACTCAGCAAACAGCCACGCCCCCTTTGACATAATTCTCGCATCCGGATTCTATTTACATGTATTATATCGATTATGATTAGCTGATGTTGTCGATATTTGGAGACTCGTCAAATTCACATGAATGTATAAATTTATAATTAAATTAGGACAAACGGTTTATAGGAAAACGGAGAATACGAAACTATTTTACATCACATTGCCCAACACTATGTTACAATACATTAATAGGTTTATTTAGGTATATCATACTAGTTATGGAGGGATTGAATGATACAACAAAGAAAACCGATTGGCATCGGGACAGTTTCCTTGCTTGTACTTGTTCTGGGCTTTGCTTTTAATTATGGTTGGGGAGAACAGAATTTCAGTTTTGGTTATTACCTGTTTGAACAACTGAACTTACCTATTTATAGTAACGGAGATCAGGGGCTTCACTTCCCCTTTGTAGCTGCAGCAATCTTCTGGATACCTGCTGTGATTATGGCAGGCAAGTATCGTTCGCATTATGGTACAAGTGTAACTTTTAACGTAGCTGCGTTTATGCTGCTCCTCTGTATCGTTGGTCCTGTGGTTGATGTTGTAGATAGATTCGTAAATTCATAAAATAAAGAAGCCAGCACTCTGGTCATGACAGAGTGCTGGCTTTATGTCCACTACTACACTTCTATTTTTTTGCCATATACTTACGGATATCAAATGCCACCGCGGCCACAATAATCAACCCTTTAATAATGAGCTGCCAGTAAGGGCTTACGCCAATAAAGGTCAGACCATAGTTGATAACCCCAAAGATCAGCACCCCTGCCATAACTCCAGGCACCGTACCAATACCACCCGCAGTGGAGACGCCCCCCACAACACAAGCGGCAATGGCATCCAGCTCATACATGTTGCCGTAATTGTTCGTTGCCCCGCCCGTACGCGCGGCTTCCAGCACACCGCCCAGTCCATACAATGCACCTGCAATGGCATACAACGCAATCAGGTTGCGTGCCACATGAATGCCGGACACATGTGCAGCCTGAATGTTGCCACCAATGGCATACATGTTCTTCCCGAGGCGAGTCTTGTTAAAGACCACCCAGCAGATCAGCGCAACAGCTATGGCAATCAATACGATATACGGAATGGAATAACCACCACCAAGATCAATGTAACCAGATCCGATAACGGTAAAATCCTGTCTCAGTCCACCAATTGGTTGTGACTGGTTGGGCTCCGTATCAAAATAAATCGAGTTCAAACCATAGACCGCAACCATCGTACCCAGTGTGGCAATAAAAGGTGGAACATGTAGTTTCGCTACTATGATGCCATTAACGAGTCCAACCGCCAGACCAGCGATGATCCCGATGATGATCGGAAATCCCACCCATAAGTGTGGCAGATCGGGAAAGAACCGATTGGCATATTCGTCGATTTGCAGCATGGATGCCGATACAACAGCGGTTAGACCTACGACCCGTCCTGCCGACAAATCAACCCCACCTGTTACCAGGATAAACGCAGCACCCAGCGCAATGATGGCCCGTGTGGAGGACTGTTGTAATATATCCCGAAGTGTTGAGAAAGCAAGAAAGTGTGGATCGGCAATGGCAATACCAATGACGAGCAAGATCAGCACAATAAAAATCGCGCGCTGCGCCACATACTGCTTCACCTGATTGATAACCTGTGTGTTCATGTATTCCCTCCTGACTAAGCCATCCGCTGCTGTGCGGCCAGCCTCATGATATCCTGCTCTGTTGCCTCGGCTCCATCCACGATTCCTGTGAGCCGTCCTTCGCTCATGACCATAATTCGATCCGACATGCCCAGTAGTTCGGGCATCTCCGAACTGATCATAACAATGCTTTTGCCCTGGCGGGCCAGTTCCGTAATAATGGTGTAGATTTCAAATTTCGCGCCCACATCAATCCCGCGTGTAGGTTCATCGAGCAATAGAATTTCCGGGTCAGTCAACAACCATCTAGCCAGAAGCACCTTCTGCTGATTACCGCCAGAAAGGTTGCGAATTAGCGTGTTAACCGACGGCGTTTTGGTTCTGAACTTCTGAGTCTGCTCACGTGCCTCATCTCGGCCTTTCTTCTCATCTAACAGACCAATCCGATTCCGGTAACGTCCAAGACTCGCAATAATGGTATTTTCATATACAGACAACACCGGAAAAATCCCCGTGACTCTTCGCTCCTCGGTCAGCAGCGCTATGTTATGCCTCTTCGCTGCGGCGGGCGACTTGATCTTCACCTTGCGTCCATGAATTGATATCGTTCCTGAAGCAAGTCCACGTAAGCCAAACAGCGACTCAATCAATTCCGTTCGCTGTGCCCCAACAAGGCCGCCGATTCCAAGCACTTCGCCTTTTCTCAGTTCAAACGACACGTCCCGGAATGAATTCGGCTGGCTGGAGGTTAAGCCTTCTGCCTTCAAAATCACTTCTCCAGGTACATTCGTCCGTTCCGGGAACCGTTCATCCAGATCACGTCCAACCATGCGGGTAATGATCAGATCCGTCGTTAAATCGGCAGCATCCCAAGTACCCACCACAAAGCCATCCCGCATAATCGTGACCTCATCCGAGATCGTCAGAATTTCCTCCATCTTGTGCGAAATGTAGATAATGGACACGCCGCGACTGCGCAGCTGATTAATAATGGCGAAGAGCTGGTCCACTTCCTTGCCCGTGAGCGAGGACGTTGGCTCATCCATCACGATGACTTTGGATTGAAAAGAGACCGCTTTGGCGATTTCCATCGACTGTATTTTGGAAACGGATAGAGTTCCGGCCAGAGCCTTGGGATCAATGTCCAGATTGAGATCCTGGAACAGGCTCAATGTATCAGCATACATTTGTTTCTCATCCACCAGCAGTCCCCACTTGGGAAACCGTCCGAGCCAAATGTTCTCCATTACCGGTCGATAAGGTACCGGATTCAGCTCCTGATGAATCATCGATATGCCATGCTGAAGCGCCGCTTTCGAACTCGGAATCTCCACCTCATTGCCGTCCATTCGAATCGTTCCTTCATCCGGGCGATACATACCGAACAGACATTTCATTAGCGTGGATTTGCCCGCTCCGTTCTCTCCCATCAGCGCATGTACCGTGCCCGGCTTTACCTTCAATGTGACCTGACTCAGTGCCTGCACACCCGGAAATGCTTTGGATATTCCGTCCATCTCCAGCAGGTAAGGTGATTCCATCTTTCATCCTCTCCTTCCGTAAACCCGGCAAAAAAAGGACGCCATCTCATGACGGACGTCCCTATTTGCTGCTGTTATTGGGCGTCGGCAATGTTGTCTTTCGTAATTTTTTTGTATGCAATCCAGACGTATTTGCCATCCGTAATGTCATAACCCGTATTTTCCTTCGTTGGCGTCTCACCCTTCGCGAGTACGGAAGCGAGTGCAACCGTTGCTGCGCCCTGGTTCTTGGCATCATTCAACACCGTACCCAGCATCGTTCCGTCCTGAAGAGCCTGAATGGCTGGAGCGGTCGCATCTACACCGACAACTGGCATCGTTTTGCCGTCCTTGAAGTATCCGGCTGCTTTCAACGCCTCAATGGCGCCAAGTGCCATGTCATCGTTGTTAGCCAGTACCGCTTCGATCTTGTCTCCATGGGAGGCGAGGAACGCCTGCATTTTTTCCTGGCCTTTGACCCGATCCCACATCGCCGTATCTTCCGCCAGCGCCTCTACTTCGATACCTGCATCCTGGATGGCCTGAACGGAATATTTGGTCCGCAGCTCAGCATCCTGATGGCCCGGTTCGCCTTTCAGCATGACGTATTGCAGCTTGCCGTCCCCGTTTTTATCTGCCTCAGGGTGAGCCTTCCAGTAATCCACAATGAGCTGACCCGAGATCGTGCCGGACTCTTCCGCCTTGGCTCCAACGTAATACACTTTATCCCACTTGTTCATGTCTTCGGCAACCGGCTCGCGGTTCAGGAAGACCACCGGAATGCTTGCCGCTTTGGCTTTATCAATAATGACGCCCGCTGCGGTCCGGTCCACCGGATTCACGGCCATTGCATTGTACTTCTTGGATACAAACAGATCGACTTTTTCATTCTGGGTTGGCTGTGCGTTCTGGCTATCCACGATATCGAGTGTGGCTTTGCCTTCCGCTGCTGCGGTCATCGCATTCCTTACCCCTGTCATGAACGTATCATCGAACTTATAGATCGCTACACCGATCTTCGGCGTTTCTGTTCCTCCTGCTGCCTGACCTCCTGCGTCTGTTCCCGTACTTCCGCCTGCGCTGTCTCCACCACTGCTGCACCCCGCCGCCGCAACCATACATGCTGTAAGCAACAATGTCATCCACCTTTTCTTCATATCCTAATGACCTCCCCCAAGTTCATTCGGCTTTACCGATGTCTTTATTATGAAAGGGTTTACAATAAATTCGAATACAATATCTTCCTCTGTTTTATCGAAATCTTCCTCAATTATCTTCCTGTCTTCATTGTACAAAAGGAAACAGCAGCTTCTGGTTATCCATCCAGAACATATTGTCCGTACTGACCAGCTTCGTTTCCAGCGTTACTCTGGCTTGCACTTGTTGATTGTTCAGCCGTGCAACGGCCTGATTCACGCCAAGATATCCTGCACTGAATCCATTTTGTACAATCAAGTGTTGAATTCTGCCTTCCTGTAACTGTTCTAACTGCTGCTGTTCACTGCCAAATCCCACAATCTTCACCTTGTTCCCATTTTTCTCTGAAATTCGCCGGTTCAATTCATCCGCTGCACCCAGAGAAGCAGGTTCCTGAAGGGCAATTATTCCGTCCACCTGCTGCTGATCAAGCAATTGCTTCGTCGCCTGCCAGCAACCATCCCGGGTGCTGCACACGGATTGTGTCTCCACATGAATGTCCGGATACTCGGCTAGTGATTCCTCTACTCCTTGCTCTCGATTAATCAGACCCGGATTTACAGGATCAGGACCGAGCAAGGCAACCCGCCCTCGTCCTCCCAGCAGTACAGCCATGGCCTCGCCCGCCTGCCGTCCAGCCTCAACGTTATCCATCGAGATGACACTTGTTATGCCTTTTACAGGAAACTCGTCATTCAGCAAAATTACGGGGAGGGCCACTCCGTTGACATCCTTTGTCTGTGCCTTCTGGATGATGCCGCTTAGTGCCTTCTCACTCAAGGGATCGATCAACAGGGCGGATGCTCCCTGTTCCAGTGCCAGCATGACTGCATCGACCTGAGCTTGTTCACGCTCGCTCAGTGGATAAGTTCCATTTTGCAAATGCTCTTGCTTGACCTTTCCCTGTCCTGCTGTGAAGTCAGGGTTAGAGGGCGCGTAAGTTAACCCCTCCGAGGGAAAAGCCTCCACCGTAATCAGCTCTGCCCCCGCTTCTTTGGCAGCCGCTTCAGCCCCAAGACGAATCGCTTCTGCAAGTTCCCCGGTTCCCGCTGGCGTAATTAGTGCAATAAGCGGCGGCGACCCCGTCGGATCAGCGTTCGACAACCCACACGCCATACATAACAACAGGCAGCAGATAGCTGCTGTCATGGCCATATAACGAAGTATAGCGACTCTCACGCGAAAATTTTCCACGCGGATGCAGAGTTTCATTTTCATAACCTGATGCCCGATCCAGTCAGTTTTATTGATCATATTCGCCTTGTTGATTCGCTTGGCGCAGGTGCTGTTCCCTTTATTGTTCATCATGAGCATCGTCCTCCTCCCGTTCCCATTGGAGCGGAATCCGAATCCAGACCGTTGTACCTTCTTCCAGCTCACTATCGAATTCAAGACCATAAGGCCTCGCCATAATAGAGCTGAATTCGATCATGTACATTGCGTACAGCTACACCTGATCCTGCACCACTTTTCACGATAGGACTGCCTACCAGGAGTTTTGACATCTGTTCTTCCGTCATGCCGACCCCATTATCCGTAATGCGGAACACCAGCTTGTCTCCTTCCCGGTATACACGAATCTCAATGCATCCCTCGTCCATATGATATTCAATGCCATGCACGATCGCATTTTCAATGAGTGGTTGAAGCACCAGCTTAAGTGTCAGGCAGTCCAGTGTGTCCTCATCCGCATTCATGCTGAAATTGAATTTGCGCTTGAATCGCATTTGCTGAATCGTCAGGTAATGATGGGCATGCTCCAGTTCTTCCCTGACTGTAATAATCGTTTTGCCTTGACTGAGACTGATGCGAAACAATCGGGACAACGAAGTGATCATCGTAATAACTTCCTCATTCCGGCTCATGCCCACCATACGCACGACCGAATTTAACGTGTTGTACAGGAAATGCGGATTAATCTGAGCCTGCAAAGCTTCCAGTTCAAGACGCCGTTTCTGTTCCTGTTCATGGATAATTTCACTCATCAAGGTACGGATTTTATTGACCATCAAGTTAAAGCGACGGGATAAGCGTTCCACTTCCAGCGGCCCTTCGATAGGTAGCTCCACGTTGAAGTCCCCCCGTTCCACGGCCTTCATCTTTCGTTCCATGCGCCGAATTGGACGTGTCAGACTGGAAGAGAGGAACAGCGAAACCAGGATGACCAAGACCAACACAACCAACAGCACCCGAATCAGATATCCATTAACCTCCTGGCGGGTCGTCATGATCTCATCCAGATAGGCCACACCAACGATCTTCCACCCAATATTGGCGACAGACTTGACGGTATTCAACCTTTTCTGCCCGTCCGCCTCATCTTCATAACTACCTGTTGCAACCAAAGCCTGTTCAATATTTTCACTTTTGAGCCCCATGTACATCAATTGCTGCTGTGGGTGGTATACGATATTACCTGCACTCTCGTCGATGATATAGACGTATCCCCGTTGCCCCAGACTGACCCGGCGGCTCAGTTCATCCATCTGTTTGAAGTTGATATCCACCAGCAAAATGACCTGCTGATCCTGACCATTTTGCCGTATGGTAATACCTTTGCTCATGGAAACGACCCATTTGTATGGGCCTGTGTACATGTTCTGGATATGAGGCAGCGAGAAACTAAGGTGATCCGGCACTCTAAGCGCGGATTGAAACCACCCTTGCTGTGTCACATGGGCACTCGGTTTTAATTCGGCTGAAGGTCTGTTCTTGAGCAAATGCCCTGTCGAATCCAGCAAAGTAATGGAGATGATATCTTCGCGGCTGCTAAGCAGCGTGTCGAGCTGTTTGTCTACCTGATCCCCTTCCCACGTTCCATCCCGCAGCATATGCTCTTCGATAGCTCGATACAGATGCGACATGCTGCGAACATAATCCTCCAGATTGTAACTGACCTGGTCCACGATCTGTCTCGTCGTCAGCTCCGCACTTCGCTCCGCAGCCTGTGTGAATTTGTCATGCAGCAGCAGCGCCATGATGGTGAGCACCAATACGATAAAGACGGAGAAGGACCACGTAATAATAAAGCGGATACTGCTGACTCTCGATGACCTCAACCTGGACCGCAGCCTAAGCCAAAGGGATCTCATCCATCCGGCAAACGGTCTCATCGGATTGAGCCTTCATTAGCTGTTAGTGCTGCCTGCTTGCGATATTCTTTAGGCGAGATGCCAATATGCTTTTTAAAACAAAAACTGAAATAATTCGGTTCGGCGAAGCCTACCTGACCTGCAATCTCAAACGACTTCAGCTCCGTGGAGCGAAGCAGTTCCTTGGCCGCTTCCATTCGAATCTGCATCAGATATTGCAGAAAGGTGAGCTGCACTTCTTTTTTGAAAATCCCACAAAAATAACCCGAGCTAATATGAAGATGTCCGCATACTTTCTGAATGGACAGATCCGGGTCGGCATAGTGTTCTCTGGTATACGATAACGCCTGCTCCACAATATCCTTATATACATGCTGCCGTCCGCTGGCGATGCGATGTTGTACAAGCAGACAAACCTCCCGCACTTTGTTCTGTGCCTCGGACAACCCTGGTAAACGGAACAAATCGGCGTACAATTGGAACCCCGCCCCAAAGATGTCCTCCATCGCCTCACCTGATGCCTGAGCTGCCTTCCAGACAGTCGTTAGAACTTCAATTAAATAGAGCTGAATGTCACTTCGCCCATGCTCTACCGTAATTTCCCGGAAAATGATCTCCAGCGCGTCTTCCAGTTCCGTCTGCGTTCCCGCCTTCAGACAGCGTGTCAGCGTCTGCTGCTTCAGCTCGTCAAAACGAAGCTTGCCCGCCGTCTGCCGCTCGACATCGGCAATATAGATAAGCGGATCGGTCCCCGGCACAAGTCGGTAATCCCGCGCCAACAGTGCATCCTCATAAGCATGCTTTACACCCGCCAGTGAATTGACAATCTGTCCTGATCCTATCGTAGCGGGAATACGCAAATAATGGTTTATGCTGCGCATGACATTTTCGAGTGCCTGCTGCTGGCGTTTCTCCCCCTCTGCTCTACCCCAGCGATCCACGTAAAGCAGTACAATCGTCTCCTGATGCATAAAAGCATGTCCGGCCCCGTGTTCCATCCACACTTCTGCTGCAATGTTCAGCGCAGCGAATTGCTTCAACTCCGCATCCTCCGATTGAAGCAAGGACTGTCCTGTACCTTGTCTATGTTCAAGTGTATTCTGACGTTCAGCACCAGACGGCTCGCGATCCACTCCTTGCTGCACTATCTCAGCATTCCGTGCCTCTGAAGTTTCCGCTTGCATACGCCGCGGCGTTTTCTTCCCTTCTCCATCCATATGGAGGGTCAATACAGAGATACCATACCGTTCACCGTGCAGATCCAGTCCGCATTGCTTCGCTTTGTCATGAATATATTCTGGCGATTTCTGCCGATGCAGCAAAGTTGCCATCAGATCGGCCTGCAACAAGGGTAAGCTTGTATAATAGTGATCGCGTAGCTGTTGTACATTTTCCCGTTCTGCTACTTCGGACTCCATCTGCGCACGCAATCTGGTAAGCAGTTCTGTCAGATGTCCCGCCGAGAAAGGCTTCAGTAAATATTCATCCACACTCAGCGAGACCGCTTGCCGGGCGTAGTCAAATTCATCATATCCGGTCAAAATCACCACTTTCACAAGCGGATTACGCTCCCGTAACCTTTTGGCAAGTTCAAGTCCATCCATAAAAGGCATGCTGATGTCTGTCACCACAATATCCGGGTCCACCCGCTCTGCCATCTCCAGGGCTTCCCGGCCATTCTCCGCCAGACCAACAATGCGCAAATCGAGCGCTTCCCAATTTACCTCTACAACCAACCCTTCGCGTACATCCTCTTCATCATCCACCAGCAATACCCGGTACACGTTCGGATTCCTCCTTTATTTAAGGGGCCTTAAGCCCAAGCAATAATGTATATGTCGATATGATCCAAGGTTGCCATCATAATATACAATATAAATTCAATTGTGTAACCGCTTACTTTTAAGGTGATAAGATTATTAAAATGGCGCTCACAAACGATATATATGGTAAATTATTGAAAGGAGTTTATCCACTGAGTCCTCACGCTGGGAGAACCAACCTCAAGAACTTCAAGAGAAGTTAATAAAATCGTGGAGCGGGGGTATAGAAGCGATTCGTGACACGCTGGATGAACATGATGAGAAAGAGAATATCACTGGATGGGAACTGTTTTACAGCTTGGAGGATTCATTAACCACACTCTCCCATAAAGAGCAATCTTCCTTCATCGCTGCCTATTATAGTAACGAACGAAGAACTATGTTGGAAAAAGGGGACATCATGCCAGCCTTGCTTTTACATCCAAATCAGACAAAGGCGATACTCTTTTGGGAAAAGCATGATGGAACCTATGCCATAATAATGATGGATACCCGAATTAATGAAAATGGCAAAGACGAGTGGTATATAAGTCGTTCGCAGGAAATAAATAAGCCCTAACCCACTCTTAAGCGGGCTAGGGCCTTTAATTTTCTTCAAGAGGGAACTGCTCAGGTCCAGTTCTACCCACTGCTGTGTACACTCATGCTCAATTGCTGCATATGCTTTAATCCGAATCCGTTTCTCCATCCTCTTCTACTGACGAAGATAGATTGGCATTTAACCCCTTCACATAAATCATGGTGGTATCGGGATTGGTATGCCCCATCATTTCGGCCAAGCGATGCAGTGGTGTATGCTCGGCCATAGCGTATCCGAACCGATGACGAAGATCATGGGAACTTAGCCCCTTCCAGTCCGGCTGTGGTCATCACCTTTTTGATCAAATGGCGCAGCGCCCTCTCCGTTAAGCGATCACTGGTTTTCTCGGAAGGAAACAGGTAAGGACTATCCAGATCAAGTCCAGCCATATACGCATTCAACATCGCAATACACGTCATGTTCAGCGGGATTTTCCGTTGACCGTTTCGTTTATCGGCCCTCACGGTGAGTTGCCCGCTTCGTTTTCCTAATTCAATATCTGTGGGAGCAAGATTGCATACCTCCATCGTTCGCAAACCCGTATGAAACATGAGAGTAAGGATGGTCTGATCCCGAAGCGAGTTGCCGTTCTCGACCGCAGATATGAACGCTTGTTCTTCCTCGGTAGTCATTCGGCGCGGGCTAACCTTGTCTTCCGGAATGAATTTCAGTGGTTTGGCAGGATCACTGATGATCCTGGATTCCGAGGCTGCCCACTTGAAAAAACGCTTCAATGTAATCAATCTGCGATTAATGGTAGATGGTTTCAATTGCATTATCTTTTGTGAATCTTCCCGGTAACGGACTAAAGTCGATGTGTGCACGTCCTCGATTTGGAATGAGATCCCTTCCCCCCGAGAATTATTTCCTTTATACCATTCGGTAAAATGCTTCAAATCACTCGCATATTCCTTCAAGGTTTTGGGAGTCAATTCTCCCTGAATCGTAAGTATATGTATGAATTCCTGAACAACCATTTCTCCTTGTACAGAAGTACCAGATCCCTTATCCAATAGAAAAAACCTCCAAATCTTGACTTATATTAGCGGACATGGTATTATCATATTAATCGATACATTAGCGGACATCAAGTCTGTGGGTTTGAATATACCTGATTAGCGTTGATTTTCTAAATTAGCCTTTTCAAAATGGTCGTTTAAAAACTTATTTTTTTGGAGGAATCACATGCAAACAGGTACAGTGAAATGGTTTAACGCGGATAAAGGATTTGGCTTTATCGAAACTGAAGAAGGAACAGACGTATTCGTTCATTTCAGTGCAATTCAAGGCGACGGCTACAAATCTTTGGATGAAGGACAACGCGTCCAATTTGAAGTAACTCAAGGTAACCGTGGACCACAAGCTGAGAACGTTACTAAAGTTTAATTATATTAAGGCTGCCTGTACAAGGCAGCTTTTTGTTTTATTTCAACCAAATACGAAAAGTGAGGTATGACAAATGGACAAAGAACAATTGATCACAGAAGTAGCCAAGAACGGCGGATTCTCCAAAAAGAACGCTGAAAAGGCCGTAACGGTTGTACTGGATTCGATTTTGGAAGCATTAAAAGAAGGCAAAGAGGTTCAACTGGTCGGATTCGGCAAATTCGAAGTACGTAATCGTGAAGCACGTACGGGCAAGAGTCGCAGAACGGGCAAGGAAATTCAACTTCCAGCAGGTAAGGTTCCTGTATTTACAGCCGGATTAACGATGAAAGAAGCTTTAAACTAAACAGCAACAACAGGATTGGAAAAGAGGTTTTTATTCAAACACACAATGAACATTTTGATGTAAATGTCGTGTTTTCTACGGTTGATGATATCATTAACTTTTATTCCGGCAAGCAGACAGACCAGAATAACGCGGAAGATCACACCCATTCAACACCCCCATTAGAAGAGTCTGCACAGACGCCACAACCACCCACTCGCTAAAACGAACCTTTCATCTTGGACAATAAGAAGCCCTGTTCCGCTCAACACGGTCCAGGGCTTGATTTGTGTCAATCGAGCACCCAGGGAGAATGAATTTTGGGTACGTCATTGATTAATTGCTTGGTATAGGGATGCTCTGCATGATGAATGATCTCCTCTGCTCTCCCTGCCTCCACCATTCGTCCTTGCTCCATAATACAGATCGTGTCGCTCACATAATAAGCCAGCCCCACGTCGTGCGTAATAAATACAATAGTCATGCGGTTCTCGTCACGCAGCTTGAGCAGCATATCCAGAATGGTTGAACGCGAGCAGGCATCCACCATGGAAGTCGGTTCATCCGCAATCAGCACCTTGGGATGCAGCATGAAAATGCGGGCAATCATAAGCCGTTGCATCTGTCCACCGGACAGCTCAAACGGATATTTGTTGTATAATTCCTCGAACTTCAGGTTAACGAAGGAACAGGCTTCCTTCATTTTGGCATATTCCTCGTCTTTGTTCAGCTTCAGCCCCTGAAGTTTGATACAGTCCACCAGCAGCTTTTCCACCCGGTGAAATACGTTGAACGAGGAGAACGGGTCTTGGAAAATGGCCTGAATATCCTTCCAATAGGCTTTACGCTCACGGTACCGCTTCAACTGTCTGGGCTTGCCATCGTATTCGATCGCTCCATCCGATTCCTTGAGCAATCCCATAATCATTTTCGCAAGCGTGGTCTTACCACTGCCGCTCTCTCCCACAATGGAGATAATCTCCCCTTCATGAAAATCAAAGCTCACATCGTCCACCGCTGCCTTTTTGCGATTGCCTGTACCGTACACCTTGGACAGATGGCGGCCGCTGATCAGCACCTTGCCCATCGTCATACTACCTCACTCCTTTCAGGGAGCCTTGATCCGAGCCCACTACGCCCAGAAGTAATTATTTCATTGGTCTGCACTATCGTCTGTGTCAACTTGAACATCCTGGACTTCTTCTCCGTTTGAAGCGTTCTCCTCTTGGTTCTGTTCCCTCTCCCGGGACTCTTCGTTCACACGTTCCTGCTCTAAGTGGTCGTCCTGCTCCTGTACCCTGATCTGCTCCAGCATCTCCGGTGTCAGGAGACAGCGATATATGCGCCCATCAACATGAATGTTCTCAATTTTTCCCTGACGGCACTCGTCGGTCACCAGTGTACAGCGCTCTGCGAAGCGGCAGCCTTCCGGCACATTTTTCAGATTCGGTGGTGCACCGGGAATCGCAGCCAGCTTATGCTCCTTCATTCCCTCTTCAGGTACAATAATGGAGCCCATTAACTTGCGAGTGTATGGATGCAGTGGATGGAAAATCATTTGCTCTGCCGTTCCTCGCTCCACGATCTCCCCGGCATACATCACCATAATTTCATCCGTGACATGGTACAGCAATGGCAACTCATGCGTGATGAACACCAGTGACTTGATGACCTTGCGGTTCAGCAAATCCTTCAACAAACGGATGACCGCCTTCTGAGAAGTGACGTCCAGTGCCGAAGTAGGTTCATCCGCAATCAGCACATTCGGATTCAGAATCGTGGAGATCGCGATGACCGTACGCTGCTTCATACCGCCGGACAATTCATTTGGATACATATCGAGCACATCCGGCGACAGATTCAATGATTGGAAACGCTCCGTAGCCATCTTCCGCACATCCGGACGTTTCATCTCCGGACGATGCTCCTTCATGATGTCTTCAATAAACCTGATAATCCGCAGCGTTGGATTCAGTGCATTCATGGCGGCCTGTGGAATATAGGCAATTTCCTTGCCTAGAATTCGAGCACGAAGCTGCTCTTTGTTCAACTGCATAATATCGGTACCATTGATCCGGATCGAACCACTGCCATAATGCAGGGGCGGGAAATAAAAGCCCATCAGACTGAGCGCCAGCGTCGATTTGCCACAGCCCGATTCACCTGCAATCCCAAGAGTCTGCCCCTCTTTCAGTCCGAACTCCACCCCGTCAACGGCAAAGACATTTTCCTTGAGCCGGGTACGGTAGTAGGTTTTGAGACCGCTGACCTGAAGTATAGGTTGGTTCATGGTCTTAGCTCCTTATTTTCGGATTGAAAATTTCGTCCATGCCCGTATTCATCAGATAAAGCGAGAAGGTAATGACGGCAATCGCCAGCGCCGCAGGAATGAATGCCCACCATGCCCCTGCTACTGGTGCTTCGAACACCAATGCCCAGTTCATCAAAATGCCGAGTGAGATCGTATTATACGGTCCCAGCCCCAGCATGGAGATGGAAGCTTCGGACAGGATGCCCGAGGCCGTCTGGAGTACAAAAGCCATCACTACATAAGACGCGATATACGGCAAAATCTCATGAATAATGATCCGCGGCGTACTGTGTCCCGAAATTTTCGCAATATGCACATGATCCCGGCTGCGAAGAGATGTCGTCTGGGCTCGCACAGCCCGGGCTGTCCAGGGCCAGCTGGTTATCCCGATAATAATGGCCGTCACCAGAGAACTGCGTGAATCAATACTGACCGAGATCAAGATCAGGATGATGAACGAAGGTATAACGATGAATATGTTGGTAATTGCCGTCAGAAAGTTATCCAGCATTCCTCCGATATATCCCGACACCAGGCCCATAACCAGACCGATAACGGTCGCAAAAATACCTGCAATCAGTCCCACGCGTATAGACGTCTGGATGCCATACATCAATTCAAGGAAAATATCCCGTCCAAAATTGTCCGAGCCAAGCAGCAGGCCATCACCCGGCGGCTGGAACGCCATCGCAATCATCTCCAGGGGATCACTGCGATTGATGAGCGGATAGATCGTAACCAAAAGCAGCATGCCGATAAAAGTCACCGCACCGATCATGAATTTGGGTGACTTCAGCAAAATCGAGATCGAATGCTTCATATCACTGTTCCTCCATTTGAGCGGCCTTGATGCGCGGGTCAATGAAGCCGTAGATGACATCAATGGTGAAATTGGCAAGCAATACAGCAATGGCAATCAGCAGCGTGCACCCCGAAATTAGAGGGTAATCCAGCTGCCGTATGGCCGTGAACAGCCATGTGCCGATACCCGGATAACTGAATACAATCTCACAGATGAGTGATCCGCCAACCATCGTGCCGATGGAGAGCGCAAGTCCCGTAATTTGCGGCAGCATGGCGTTGCGGAATACATAACGCGCAATTCGGCCGTCGCGTATGCCCAGCAATTTACTGTACAGCACATAGTCGGAATTCAGCTCATAGATGGACATCTCCCGCATGCCAATAGCCTGACCGCCAATGGTCACAAGCACAATGGAGAGAAACGGCAAGGTATGGTGGCGAACAACGGACATGATGAAGTCGAAGCTCAGCTGCGGTACCATCTGGAAGTCATATCCCCCCGACAGCGGGAACCATTTCAGTGATAACGCAAAGACATACAGCATAATAATAGCCAGAGTAAAAAAAGGAATGGAATTGATAAACAACGCTACCGGAAACAGCACTTTATCAAAAACACCCTTACGGTACGCCGCAATAGCGCCGAGCAAATTGCCAATCAACCAGCCGACCAGGATGGCCGGAAGCTGAAGCCCCACCGTCCAAGGGACGGCGGAGGCCAGAATGTCCGTCACAGGCTTCGGATACAGTCCAAAGGACGTACCGAGGTTGCCTGTAAACAGATTTTTCAAATAGATGCCGAATTGGGTCCATAGCGGCTGATCAATGCCGAATTCAACCGTAAACGTCTCATACACCCGCTTGATGGAATCCGAGTCGGTCATCCCTGACGTCATTTTGGAAGCGATCATGCTCACCGGATTGCCCTCAATCAGTCTTGGCAAAATAAAATTCAGTCCGATGGCGATGACCAGGGTCAGGCCGTACCAGAATACTTTTTTGGCGACATATCTGGAATAGGCATTCATAGAATTTAGCACCCCCGAGTTTAGCGGATAAGGGCCTTATGTCTGAAGTGGTGTGTCACATTGTGTACTGATTTAATGCTTAAATTCCTTAATTGTGAATCTGATATAACGCCTTGATGCCTGCTCCATCCATCGAGATTTGCGGTGGAATGTTGGTGCCGTCTCCTTCGGTCGGGAAGCCCTTCCAGACCGATTCATTCACGGTGTCAAACACCCATGGTCTGTACATCAACGGAATGGAAGGAATGTCTTTCAACCAGATCGTATTCAGTTCGGTGTACAATGACTTCAACTTCGCCTCATCAGACACGGATGGAATCTCTTCAATAATGGCGTTTGCGCGGTCATTCTGGTAACGTCCCCAGTTCCAGAACGCCATCTCGCCCATTGGGGCAACCCCTTTGGAGTACATGATCGTCATGGCACGGTTCCACGGCTGGCTTGGGCTGACCCCGCCGGCAGGTGTGTTCATGATGATATCGAATTTGCCGGTTTGCAGATCATTGGTCCACACCGGGGATTCCGGGAATTTGGTGCGGATCTCGATACCGATAGCCTTGGCGCTCTGTGCTACGATCTCCAGGGCAGCATTCCAGTCAGACCAACCGTAAGGGCATTCAACTTCGAAAGGTCCAAGGCGTGTGCCGTTAAGGACGCGGATGCCATCCTTGCCTTTCTTCGCTCCAATCTTGTCGAGCAGGGCATTGGCTCCTTCAATATCCATCGTCCATTGCAACGATTTGATGGCATCCTGGTCAATGTATTTGGACTCGGCGTCCGAGTTCAAGGTCAGGGAAGGCTGCATCGGTGCAGAATATCCACTCATGGCGAGCTCCGAGATTTTGTCATAGTTGATGCTCATGGCTATCGCGCGGCGAACGTCAGCATTATCCAGTCCAGCTTTGGACAGATTGAAGAAAATGCTTGGCATGGAACCGGGCAGATAATACGGTGCATCCTTCAGATATGTTTTGACGGCAGCCCCGCCTTCCCACATCTTCCACACCTGAGGGATAAACTGCTGCGAGACGTCCACTTGCCCGCTCTTGAATGCCAGATCGCCTGCGGCATTATCCTTGTAGATCACATGGGTGATGTACTTCGGTGCAGGCAGCTTGCCGAACAATTTCTGACCCCAGTAGTTGTCGTCACGGACAATCGTAATTTTCTGGTCGTTATAAAAATGAAGCTTATATGCTCCGGTACCCACCGGATTGTCATTGATCTCTTTGCGAATCGCGGTCAGATCATTATTGTTCTTCTTCTCGATCTCTGCCCAGATGTGCTTCGGCAGCATCGGAATCAGTTCAATGCTGTCCAATACGGTCAGCTTGTTCGGGTTATCGGGGTTCAGCTTGATTTCCACGGCCTGTGCTCCATCTGCTTTTACCTCACTGATGTAAGTCCAGAAGCTGCTCCAGTTGATATCGTATTTTTGGCCCAGCTCATAGGTATATACAACATCATCTGCCGTAAAAGCCGTCCCGTCGCTCCACTTCGCATCCGCGTTCAATTCAATGCGCAGTGTGGTTTCATCCGTCCATTCATACGACTTGCCTAGGAGAGGTTCAAGGCCGCCGTCCAGTTGATTCACCATAAACAGCGTCTCATATACCAATTCCCTGGAGTTGCCGTAATTCACAGGAAATGCGGGATTTCCGCTCAGCAGATTAAAGTTGGTAGGTGGCCCCCATTGCAGCCCGTTGATATACAAGGTCTCGTTACGCGGGGTCTCCTTGTTGGTTTGTGGTGCAGGTTCGTTCTGGGTTGTCGTGGTCGGTGTATCCACCGTCCCTTGTGGTTCACTTACTGATGGCGGCTGAACACTTTGGCATGCGGCTAACAGCGTGACAGACATGAACAGAGCAACGAGCGGTTTTGCAGCACTCTTGAATCGCATCCTGAACCCCTCCGTGAATTCATTTTGATAGTATTGGAAGCGCTTACTTAAAGTTATTCTATGACTTATCTCACACCAAACATTCCATCTCTTTTCTCAATATTGAGACATTGTTTATGGGGACATACCAAATAACCAGCTCCGCATGAGGCAGCTGGGAAATATGGTGTCTAAATAAAAAGCCGGCTCCGTAAGGAACCAGCGATAGCCTCGTTTTTTGCACATCCATTCACGTACACCAATCTACTTGCTCTTCAAAAGCTCACGCAATGTCTGCGGATCATATGTAGAGACCAGGCGTTCCAAATGAGTGTCCAACCACGCCTCATCCTGATCCCACCATTTCAGTTCCAGCAGTAAAGCAATGATCTCGTCGTCGAAGCGCTTTTTAATTGGCTTGGAAGGATTTCCACCCACAATGGTGTAAGGCTCGATATCTTTGGTGACCGTAGCATTGGAAGCGACGATGGCACCGTCTCCGATGGTGACACCCGGCATAATGGTTACATTTTGCCCAATCCAGACGTCGTTCCCCAATACAGTGTCTCCCTTAAAAGGAAGCTGTTCCAGCGTAGGGGTTACTCTCTCCCAACCGCCACCGAAAATGTTGAAAGGATAAGTCGTCATGCCCTCCATTCGATGATTGGCACCATTCATAATGAATGTCACGCCTTCGGCAATTGCACAAAATTTGCCGATCACCAGACGATCACCCAGGAAATCATAATGGTGCTGAATGCGGTCATAAAATTGCTCAGGTGGACGACTGTTGTCACTATAATACGTATAATCACCGATCAGCACATTGGAGCGCGGCGGCAAATTTTGAATGTAACAAACGGTACGAATATTATCATTAGGAAAAAGTTTTGTTTTATCGGGAGCCATCTGTGTTCCCTCCTTTTCCCTCATTGTACCAGAAATCAGATTTTGAACAGACTTAACAATGTCTCAAGTCATAAAAAAAGAAAAAGAAATAATTAAAATATGTTGCCAACCACATATTTCGATGTTATATTTATGTTGCCGACAACACAAACAAGAAAGTTGAGGAATGTTATGACATCCAAAGATCATTCTAACAATCATGATATCCTCGAGAATTTAAATAACGAGGAATTCAGCGCAGTAGAGCATTTCCCTATCAGTTTCAGCATTTTTGCACTGGCACGCTCACACAAAGGTCTTGCTGCGCAATTGATTCGGGATACCGGACTTTTCCCCGGTCAAGAGATCATGCTCATGCAATTGTATGCCCATGACCATCAATCCCAAAATTCCCTGGGTCGCACGCTTCGCCTAGATCATTCAACCGTAGCCAAGTCTGTTCGCCGACTGGAAGATGCCGGTCTCGTTACTCGCAGTCGCTCCAAATTAGACGGACGGGTCACCATTGTATCCCTGACAGAAGCGGGACGCGCACTGGAGGATCAAGTGAATGCCGCCTGGAGCCAAGTGGAGCAGATCACCACGGCAGGCCTCTCAGATGAAGAGAAGAACTTGCTGCTATCCCTTACACAGAAAATTGCTGCACAGATTGATTCATCCTTATCCTAAATCCCTTAACGATTGGAGCGAGTACACCATGCATACATCCACAATGAAAGCTATTCAAGTTCATCAATACGGTGGCCCAGAAACATTACAGTTCGAACAGGAAGTCCAGCGGCCCGAGCCAGCGGCAGGGGAAGTTCTGGTACGCATTCAGTATGCTGGAGCCATTCCGCTGGATTGGAAAATTCGTAACGGCTGGTTGCAGAACGTGTTTGTCAAAAAGCTGCCTTATACACCCGGAACAGCCATGTCTGGCATCGTAGAATCCGTGGGCGATGGCGTAGAAACCTTCCAGCCGGGTGACCGCGTTTTTGGCAATGTAAACGGAAGTTATGCGGAATATGGCATTGCTCCTGCTCAGGATCTGGTGCATATGCCGGACGGCCTAAGTTTTGAAGATGCTGCTACCATTAAAGGTGGAGCCGAAGCTGCATGGAAAGCGCTGTTCACTGAAGGTGAGCTGGAAGCCGGACAAACGGTGCTGATCCATGCTGCCGCGGGTGGTGTTGGACAATATGCAGTGCAGCTAGCCAAATGGAAAAGCGCTCACGTCATAGCTACAGCTTCTGGGGATAATGTTGATTTTGTTGCTTCACTGGGTGCTGACCAAGTGATTGATTACAAGACATCCTTGTTTGAAGAGCAGGTAAGCAATGTCGATCTGGTTGTTGAATCGGTTGGTGGAGAAATCGAGGATCGTTCATGGGGTGTTCTGAAACGTGGAGGCAAACTGGTATCGTTGACTCAACTGCCTTCTGCCGAAAAGGCAGAGCAGCATGGCGTTACCGCCAAGTTTAATTCCAAATTCCCTACATCCGAAGACCTGAACATAATCGCCCAGCTTATGGCTGAAGGCTCCCTACGTCCAGAGATTGATTCCATTTTCCCTTTAAGTGCAGCTAATCAAGCGCATGCCAAAAGTGAGGCCAGACATGGACGAGGCCGGATTTTGCTGGATGTGCGCTCCGTCTAATTGAGACACCTAAAAAAGCAGAGCAAAAAGGGATTCGATCTGAGCATCGAACCCCTTTCCTCGTTCTCCGTAGAACAACATTGCTCTACCGGAGAGATTTCTTATTTGGATGCAAGTGTGACTTGTGCCGTTTAGGTGTAACATTGAGCTTCAACTTATATAGACGCCTGCCAGGCTACTTGTTCTAATCCTTTATAACTTTATAGCTCGGTAACTGTCACACCTGCTGCTTTGTAGTAGTTCTCATTTACGTTGTTTAGAATGTTGGCCTTCAGCAGAATACCGACTCCGGCAAAGAGTCCGATTCCGTTTGTGTTACCTTCAATTCGGTTATTTTCAATCAACACATTCTCGGGGTTTCCTTCGCCGATATTGCCCGCTCCGGCATCTCCTTTGTCACGCTCAAGCCGCACACCCCAGTATCCACTGGCGGTATTGTTACGGATTACATTGCCACGAATCACCGTACCCGGTCCGTTCAACACTTTGATTCCTGCCGCATCTGCAATCGTGGTTGTATTCTCGATAAGATTATCCTCGATTAACGTATCTGGTGTGCCCATAGTCACCGAGATGCCGATTTGGCTATTCGTGATCGTGTTGTCATGAATGTAGTTTCCTTTGCCTGACTTGCTGTGGTTGCTGGGTGCTGACCCCCCTGTATTGCCAAGTCCAACCCCTGCACCTGTCAGCACATCGGTAATCACATTGCCGGAGATTTCATTGAAATACTCCAATTCGCCATGAAGATCGATGGCATCCAGTTTCGTTCCGTTAAACGTATTGCCACTCAGCACGTTGTTGTGAGCCACAAATTGGATCAGTGCTCCATGTCTGAGATAGGGACCCTCAAACGTGCTGTCCTCCACCACATTCCATATCGTATCATTGGCAAAGCCGAGCCGATCGGTCTTGGCCGTCCCCTGAATGGAAATTCCATAACCTGAACCTCCAGGACCCAAATCTGTTGCATTGCGGAATGTTGCATGCCTCACAACCACATCTCGGCTGTGCTCGATGCGGATAGCCATTCGTTTGAACTTCTCGACAATCACGCCATCGATCGTAATGTTATACGACGGAGCCTCGCCATAGTTGGCGATATGGATCATGCTATCCGGTCCCCCTGCGGAGGGATTATTGGATTTGTGGTCAGTCGTGTAGCTGCCAGACCAGGAAGAAGTTATGGTCATATTGGATACGAGAATGCTATGCTGAGCCGATGCCTTCAGGACGGCGCTGCCCGTCATCTGATCCAGCGATGTCTTGAGCACGGTTCCTTCATTGCTCTCTCCTCTCATATTCACCCCGGATTTGAGCATCAGATTAGTGGTTCCATCTGGCCCGGATAACAAATTGTACACTCCATTAGGTAAAAACACTTCATCGCCAACGTTCGCCTCATCAATGGCATCCTGTATAGCAAGTCGGTCATCGCTCGTATTGTCAGCCAGATCTGCTCCATAATCTCGTACATCAATCGTTCGTCCGGTTACGGCATGTGGAGAATGGACAGCATGTGGTGTCCCATCTGTCTTCGTCAGACCTGGAGCGATAAAGGGCACCGTCCCCTCCGGTGGTTGGGGCTCAAGGTATGGAATCAGTGCAACAGGCGTCCCTCCACCAGCAAAAGGGGCATACAGATGCACATCGGTCAGGCTCGTATAAATACTTGAATCTGAATTCCCATGCCCGGTAATCCGTACATAACGTGCAGAAGTGTCCGGGATATCAAACGCTTGCAACTCTGTCGTATCCCCGCTGCTTGCTCCGTTGAACACCTGCGTCCACAGTTCACCGTCAACAGACGTTTCGATTTCAAAGAAGGTCTTCCTTATATCCCCTTTGTAAAAACCAACACCAACATAGCCAACTTGCTGCGCCTGCCCCAGATCAAACGTGATCCACTGCCCCTCTCCGGCAACAGACCAGCGTGTATAGCTGTTATTGTCGATGGTATTGGTCGCCAGGTTGCCGTCGCTGCCGCTTGCCGAGACGGAAGCAATCGGCAGGGACGATACGGGAACGACAAGGGTGGTCAGGTCGGTTGATAAAGCACTGCTGACGTTGCCCGCCTCGTCAATGGCCCTCACTTGAAACGTGTACGGTGTTCCGGCTGCAAGTCCGTTGTCCCGGAATGACTGCTTGCCTTGTTCGGCCAACAGAACTCCATCCCGATAAATCCGGTAGGCAGATACAGCTTTATCATCGCTGGCAGCGGGCCATCTCAGTTCGGCAAACTCCGTTCCCCAGTTGCGAACTACCAGGGCGGCGTTCGGCTCCCACTCCGGGGGTTGTGTGTCAGTTCCATCTTCGATTAAAGCGATGACGGATAACTGCGGACGCGGATTGCTCGTTCCGTTGGCTTCCTTGGTATAAACGTTCACGGAAACGCCTGTTGACCCGGCGTCCCCGAGCAGAAATGCCACCTGTCCCGCCGCTGAACGGCTCTTCACATAATCGGTCACATCGACTTCGTAGACTGCCGGGCTTCCATTACGATCTGCCGTGACCTGGAATGAACCAAGTAACGAACTTTCACTGAGAATTTTGACTGGCGCATTTGACCAAGTTAACGATGATTCGCTCCAGTCTGTTGCATCCAAACCGTACATAGACAATTCCGTATCCGTATTCGACGTGCCTTTCTTTGCGGCAATCCGCAATCGATACCGATCTCCCTCGGGCTCATTTCCGGTCAAATTAAACTTGAAATACACATATTTCTTGGTGGACGAAGTCGAGGAAATGCTGAGTAATCCGGTGCTGGAACCCGTAGCCAGATTAAAATTCAGGTCAGGCTTGCCGCTGTCAATCGCCGCATCGTCGCTTGGCAGCTTGCTGGCGATGACCTTCTCTATCAACGGTTTTTCTTCATCCACTTCTTCACCTCCAGGCGAAGTGTCTTCAGGATTGCTTTTGAAAATTATTGGCTCCGTAACTACCCGGTTCTTCACATGTTCATCCAGGAAGGCCCACGCCTCTGCATTGGCAGTCTCGGATGCCGTTCCCGTAAACCCATGGCCCTGGCCGGGTACGACCTTCAGATCCACAATTGGGACACCCGCGGATTGAAGCTGTCCGGCAAAAGTAACGCTGTCGGTATAGGGAATGGTGGCGTCAGCATCGCCGTGCCGAATCCAGAACGGTGGGTCATCCGATGAAGCATATGTGCCCGGCATGGCAAGTCTGGCCTGTTCCGGTACATCGAATGCACGATGCCCGCCAAGCAGAGCCGTGACCGAGCTATAATTATTGGCAAATGTCGTCGTAAAATCAGCGGGTCCATACCAGTCGGCGACCGCCTGCACTTTGTCGGAATACTCAGCCCATCCGCCTGAACCTTCCAGATCAGGTACATCTACCGTCACTCCTGTATCGAGCACTACCGTGTCACCAGCGACCATGTCCCCTGTTGTGCCGAGCAATGCAGCCAGATGGCCACCCGCAGATGATCCCCAGACACCGATGCGACTAGGGTCCAAATTGTACTGAGCTGCATGGGCCCGCAAATATCGGATGGCTAGCTTCACATCCTGAATCTGGGCAGGGAAAGGAGCCTCAGGCGTCAGTCGGTAGTCCAGAGACACACCGATGTAACCGCGTTTGAGTACATAATTGCATATAGATCCGAGTGCTTGCTTCCGATCCCCGTGGTTCCATCCACCTCCATGGATATAGACCATAACTGGCATCGGTTCAGCTGCCGCTGTCTCGGGAACAGCAATGGATGAATAGATTGCTCGCCCACCAGCCGTGCCAATCTCCACATCCTCGTATAAAGTCACTCCTTGTGGTGGTGTAAATTCAGTATCCTCTTCTCCAGGCGGCACTGGGGAAGGTGCAGGCGTTATACCGGGAATAGCCTGACCGTAAATGGCAACATTATCGATATACATGTTGGCCTGCATGGCATCTCCTGTCCGAAAACGAATTTTCACCGTGCTGTTATTGTTCGCTTCCGCACCCAGCGTCCAGCTTTTAAGTGTATTGCCTTCCTTGTTCTTCACATCTGGGGTGCCCGGGGGAAGTTCGAACGTCTCCAGCGTCGTCCAAGATGTTCCCCCGTCCTTAGACCATTCGATAATGACGCTCCCACTTATATAGGAAGAAGCACGCGTGTAGTAGCTCAACCGGATGTTTCCGTATCCGGTCAGATTTAGCGGCAGCGCAAGCGCATCGGTTCCGTCCATCTTGATCATGTTGGGCAGCGACGGAGCAGTTGTGGAAGATGACGTTTTGGCCTTGCTTCCGCCTGCACCTTCCTGCAGCCAGGGGGCTCTCAGTGCAATTCCACCCGTAGAGCCAAAATTGTCAGGGTCATCAAAATTTTCCGCGTAAATCTCCAGCTCCGGGCCCTCCGGATCTGGGATATTCTCCTCCTGCGTCGCATTTAAAATAGAATGAGGAGCAGCGTCATTCATTGCCCGGACTTCATTCACGGGAACGATGGTGCCGCTAATGAGAATCACAGACATGGCAACAAGTACAACGCGCTTTTTCCACGTTTTGAACAAGTCATTCACTTGTATCCCCTCCGCACGGTAGTCAAATCTCCTGACATTATGCCCTTGCGATCTGCCCGTTCTCCGGAGCGGCTGCTTCTCGTTGACGTGTTTCATCTGCACGGTGAGCAGGACATCCTATTGCTAATTGTAGTCGTTGCTTATCCCGCACAATTCTAGCGACGCGGCAAAGATACGCCTTCACCGTCCTTGAATTTCTGCGTGGCTTCCTCAATCGCTCGATCGCCGCCTTTGGATTTCCATTCCTCAACCACTTTCGGCCAATCGGAGATCGGCTCCTTCCCATAAACCATCTTAATCATGTGCGTGAGCAATACCTGAGGAGGTGTATCCGAATTGGGAGCGATATCAGGATTCTGTACAAAAGCTTCCAAACGTGGATCAAAGTTGATACCATCCCGACCTTCTTTTGCTAAAACAGTATCGTAAATATTCATCAGCTTTCTGCCTTCTTCTGTCAGCGATAACGAGCCTTTATTGTACGTCGTGTCCTGCACGAACCATAAGAACGACTGACGGTAACGCTCCTCGTCCACACCAGCAGAGTCTGTCGGAGCTGTATATGAAATCACGCCATTATCCTCTGTGTACGTCTCTCCTTCCGTGCCGTACGTGAAGAACTTCTCCGCTTCATCGGACACCATCCAGTTAAAGAAACGGATAATGGACGCCGGATCAGCCGCATCCTTATTAATAAAGTAAGCCCGTGTCACCGGACCGTACAGATAATAACCACCTTTTCCGTCCGGGCCGACAGGCGATGGGATAATCTCGATTTTGGCATCGGGAACCGACGCTTTAATCTGCTTTTCCCACTGGATCAATTCGTTGGCGTTCATGGACCACATGCCCGCCTTGCCCGAGAGAATCGTATTTTTAAATACCGTTGAATTAATGGTCGCGAACTCTTTGTTAATGAGCCCTTCCTCGTACATGGTCTTGTAGACGGTCAGGGCTTGCTGCATATTCTCATTATCCATAAACTTCGGTACAATCTGATCACCCTGCTGCTCCATCATGGACAGGAACTGCTGCACGTCATAGGCGCCGAAAAAGGTGTCTGCATACTTGAAATCTTCACGCCCCATATATGGATTCTCCACGCCAAGCTTCTTAAAGGCACGTAAAACGTCCATAGTCTCCTCGACTGTAGTGGGCACCGGTAGCCCCGTTTGATCCAGCAAATCCTTGCGAATCCAGGTTGCCCGGCGAGATGGATTGGATAAATATTCGGGGATGGCATAAATATGGCCGTCATGGGTTACCTGGTCCCAGGCTTCTTTCGGCACGGCTTTGAGCAAATCTTGCCCATACTGCTGCAGCAGTTCATCCAGCGGCTGAAATACTCCGGCTTCGACCGATCCGGCCATCTCTTTACCGTTGACCCCGCCGTCACCCTGCACCACATCAGGAATATCGTTGGTGGCAAACATCTGGACCATCTTCTGCTCATATTCCTTATGAGGCACCAGGACGATTTTCAGATCGGTATGGGTCAGATCCTCCAGCTTCTTGACCCATTTATCCTTGTTAATGTCCGGCGACTTCTCCACATACGTATACGCCAACGTACGCAGTGACATGGAGAACTTCGTTTTGCCGTCTCCCCCGCTCTCACCGGATGCCGCTCCGCTCCCCTTGTTGCACCCTGTCATGACAGCTGCCACCAGCAATAGCGCCATGCCTGAGACCATCCACTTTTTCATGCTACCCCTCTTTTCATCCTGATTTTAGGTTTAGGTACCACTCGATTGTGAAGCGCTTTCAAATTAGATGTTAAAACATCCCCACCGCCTGCAACAATGGGGATGTTTTAGATGAGGTTGCGTTTTCTTTAGGTCAGTACTCAGCGTTCCGCAGCATCCAGTCATATAGCATTATATAAATTGAACGTACAAACTTTACACTCAGCCACTTCGATTGCAGTACCCTCTTCCGATCGCTGTTATCCCCAGATTTTTTTAATTCCCTTTTCAGAGGGAAAAATCCGGGGATAAAGGCGAACGCTTCGCTTCTTCAGATGGGTTCTGCACTCTTCGTTCTTGTGTAAATATTCAGTTCATTTTATCTAGTACGTCTTGGATACCCCAATCTTCTTCGTTACACCGTTGTCGGTGAAGTAGAGATGGATGCCGTGATCCTGGTCATCGATGAAATAGGGGACATACTTCGGCTCCTCGATCTTATATGGCACAAGCAGCGTTACAATTCTATGGCTTGAAGCGGACCGCGTTTCCGCGCTTAAATGATAATGCTTTTCCAGCCCTTCATACTCTGCCGGGTCCACTCCTGCGAATTGATCCGTCTGACTGAGCGACAGCTCACCGGAGGAAGCATAGACAAATGTCCCTTCTAACCCTGCCTTATTTCCGTTTAGACGGAAGCTCTGCCCTTTCAGCTGTAGCGGGTGCAGTGCATGGAACAGCCATTGAACGCTGTCCGGCTTCTCCAGATCAATGTGATCCACAATAACGAAGTAGGATGATTGCAGAAAATGGATTTCCCGTACAACACGCTTCACATGCGGTACGGTGCTGGCGTAGGCATCGGTCGCTACCGCGCGCACATAACCATCGCCATCCCGCCAGTAGGCCTCTTCAATCTGTCCCGTTGCGGCCATATTCAGCACCTTGTTATTCTCGGCGTACTGTCCTGCTCCACCAATCAGCAGGTTGTTTTTGGAGCGGGTCTGTCTGCGCCATTCCCGGTGAAAGGAGCTGCCGTGTGCGATATAGTAGCCAGTATCCGCGGCGAGCGGCTCACCGAATGCATGCAGAGTGAAGCTGTTCTGATCGGCATGACTGTGGCTGATGGAGCCATATCGGCTCGACTTGAGCAGCAGCATCATATGCTCATCCGGATCATCCATCCGGTGATGCATGGCTACCCACCCCACATCCCGGAACCACTTGAGCGGTTCGATGTCTACAGGAGACTCTTCCTCCACCTGGGAGTAATCGTGGCGGTATACCAAGTCGTCAAAGTTAAAGTCCCACCAACCGTAATTATAAAAAGCTCCCTTGGTCCCCGGATCGGATTGACGTACACGTTCAAAGTACCACTGGTACCAACGATTGCCTGTAACACCTGCCAATTGGCGGACAAGATATCCTGTTTTCAAGTTTACCGGGTCACCAAGCGTAGACTGATCGCCAAAGCTGGCGCGGCGGGCATCGGGTGGATACACATAGAGCGGAAAATCCCCGGTACGCTGGAAGAACGGCCGGCGGAAGAAGTCGATGCCCGCATAGTTTCGCAACAAATTCATTGCTTCGGTCACATAAGCCATGCCTGTTGTCCAGTACATCGGACCCTCGGCCCAACCTCCATCACTTCCTCCCCAAGGGGAGTACAGACAGGCATAATAATCGATCGCATAATCCAGCCACGCTGCGGCCTTTGGTTCCTCATGCAGCAAGGCCATACAGCAAGGTACAAGCACGGAGGACAATGAACGTACCGCATGGCTGTCGTAAGGCACATGATGGATCTTCGAGCGTACCATCACATGCTGGGCCACCTGCTCTGTCCGCCGCAGCAAACTGCGCCTTACCACATCTTGCTCTTCGCTGTTCAGCTCATCATGCAGCCAGTCATAACCCCAAGCCAGCGCGGCGGCAACCCGAAAGGCTGCCTCGTCATTATAATCGCGGGATGTCGTTCCCTCCGTATCCCAGGCTGCCACATGCAGCAGCCATGTTTTCGCCGCTTCAAGCAACCGTTCGTCACGAAGCACCCGGCCAGCGATGCTCAGATGACGAATGGCATATAACACTTCCTGACAGTCAATATACATTTGGCGCCATAACGGAGCGACGCGTTTGTTATCCGGGTAAGGCAGCGGTTCACTGATCGGCTTGCGGTTTGCCCACGGCTCAACGGAATTTGCCATAAATACATCCCAACCGCAATATGAGGGATCGGATGCAATGCCATCTGCAAGTGCCTGCAGCCCACTTACTCCGAGCCATAACCGGGGATGAGCCGTGTCCGTGGAAACGTACCGCTGTGCCCGAGAAGGTATCGGTGTCTCGGGTAATCCCGCTGGTACCGTAAACCGCCGCACCTCACTCCATGCCGACATTTCCTGCTGCTTCCCCAGAACGGCGTCCACTTCGGCTTCGCTTCCTTGCTGAACTCGATGATCTACAAGCAGCGCATATCGCCAATAATATTCACCAGGTTCAAACACCCGGTCCGGCGTGAAAAAGTTATACGGGAGCGGCGCAAAGGTCATCGTCTCTTTTTCCTGAAAAGATGGCCCCACCGACACCTGTAGAATATAGGCATTCTCATCCTCCTGCTGTGCCGCCATCCAGGTAAACCTCGGCGGATTCTCTGCCAGAACAGTCTGTTCATCAGGCGAGTAGTCCACATGGAACGGCCCGCTGATCGGTTGGTATAACGGTCTTTCTGCAAGCTTCCGCTTCACTTCCATCGTATCGTCCCCTCCTTATCGCAATGGTGTAGCATCAACGCATATACATTCCGCCATTGATTTCAAGCGTTTCCCCCGTTATAAAAGAACCCAACTCCGAACACAGGTACAATGCCGCACCTGCCACATCCTCGGGATTGCCTTCCCGTCCAAGGGGAATGCTGCTTACCGCAGAAGATCGGCCTTCCTCCGAGGTGAACGTTGCATGGAACGCCGTTTGCCCGATGAAGCCCGGTGAGAGGGCGTTAACCGTAATCCCGCCAGGAGCCAGCTCTTTGGCAAGCCCTTTAGTTAACGCAATGACTGCTGCCTTGGAGGCTGCGTAAATTGCTGCACCCGGACCGCCACCATTATGAGCCGCTACCGAAGTCAAATTGATTATTCGACCGCCTCCAGCCGCCTTCATGCCAGGAATGACCGCTTTGGAGACAAATACAGCGCTCTTCAGATTCACATCCATAATTCGGCTGTAAAGCTCCTCGCTCATTGTTTCAATGGGGCTCCGCTCCACCAGATGTCCCGCATTATTCACCAACAGGTCAATCGGACCACCAAAGCGGAGCGTAATATCCCCAACCATCGATTCAATCGCATTCGCATTCGTCACATCTGCCTGAAATGCTGCTGCTTCACCGCCAGCATCCCGAATCGCGGCTACAACCTCCTCAGCCCGATCCATATTATGCAGGCCATTCACAGCCACCTTTGCCCCGCAACGAGCCAATGCCCCAGCAATGGCAGCACCAATTCCTCCGCTGGAGCCCGTGACCAGCGCAATTTTGTTCTGCAAGTTAATATTCATTTTCTATCGTCCTCCCTGTTATAGGTTCAATTAAATCCGCTTGCTATGCTGATCCGCCGGAAGCGCCATCGTAATGGTCGTTCCCAAGCCTTGCTCACTCTCAATCATCAAGCCATATGTTTCTCCAAAAACAAGCTGAATCCGGCGATGAACATTCATGAGCCCAATGCCCCCGCGATGGTAGACATCATCGGAATCTTCGCCTGCCAGGCGGTTCAATTCCAGACGTCGACGCAGCTTCTCCAAGCGTTCCTCGCTCATGCCCATGCCGTTATCCTGGACGATGACTAGAAAGCGATCTTCAAGACGCCGAGCGTCGATTCGGATAAAGTGACCGGGCTCCATGCCTCGCGGAAACGCGTGTTGTAACACGTTTTCCACCAGTGGCTGAAGGGTGAGACGAACCATTTTCTCCAACAACAGATCCGGTCTAATGATGACCTCTACTTCGAGTTCCCGATCCATGCGATGCTTCATGATGGAAAGGTAGGCCAGCACATGTTTCAACTCATTCGCAACCGTAATTTCCTCCAAGTTCGTCTGAATGGAATAACGGAGCATATGGGCCATCGATTCCACCATCTGCGTAATTTCTTCGGAATCCTGTACAACGGCATAACATTTGATCGTCTCTAGGGTGTTGTAGAGAAAATGCGGATTGATCTGCAACTGAAGTGCCTGAAATTCCGCACGGTGCCTTTCCAGCGCCTCCTGCTGAAGCTCGATCTCCGATTTCTGACGGCGCAGTTCCGATTCATACACACGCTCAATCATGTCCGACAAGCGGCTGACCATCAGATTATAACTGCGAATCAACACGCCGATTTCATCGCGCCTTTCCTTCATCTCCACCTTGTTCCAGATTCCCTTCTCGGTCTGTCTCATTCCGTTCATCAGCACCCGAATCGGTTCCACCTGTGAAGCTCCGATCCGATAGGCCACGACAAGTGCAGCCAGCAATGTTCCTGCACCAACCCACAATGTGGTCGAGCGAATCGTTGCAATCGGTCGTTGAAGCTCCTCCAGGGGCACGGAAGCAACAAAGCGCCAGCCAGAATAATTGGAAAGCTCCGAAATGAACAGCCGTTTGGTGCCATCCGTGTTCAGTTCAAGCGAGCCCGCCTCCATTTGCATAAGTCTGTTTACGCTGCTGGATGGCATCGCTGTCTGCGCCTCTGCCTCACCGGGAGTATAGATAACCGTTCCATTCTGATCTATCACATACTGATATCCGCCTTGGCCGAGATCGAGTTCTCCCCATATTTTGTCAAGCTCCAGCACATTCACTTCCATCGCCAGTACACCGTTTGGGGTATAGGAGGACACTCCTCTGATCCGCCGCGCAATCGTAATGACATTGGCACTCTGCTCACTGCGAATACTGCGTGTAAGCAATGTGGATTCGCCGTTTGCAGGCGTTGCGGCCAGTAGCTCCTTATATTGAAGAGCCGCGTCCATATCCGGTATACCGGCTGAATTCTGGTTGTCATCAATGACAACACGCCCGTTTTCCCCAATAACATACAGAAACTTGATCTGCGGATATAACATAAAAACAGGCGGGAACACGTTCGTTTTGATCTGACGGCTGTATTCGTAATAGGCATAACTATCCTCCGGATTCATGTCCAGAAATTGCTTAACACTTCCACTCGCCAGAATGGAGTACGTGGCCCGATCATAATTTTGCAAATACAGGTCGGTCTGGTACGCCGTATTGCGCATCGTTTGGGCGATGTTGTCCGCAAGCTGGTCGTTCATTTCGGTTGAGGCATAGGTATAGGTAAACAAGCCGATAGCAGACAGAGAAAGTGTAATCACGATGGCAAAATGAAAGAACAGGCGGATCGACAGGCTGCGCTTCATCACTCAATGCCCAACTTGCTGCGGTACTCGGACGGTGTCAGTCCGGTAATCTTCTTGAACGTCTTCGTAAAATGGGGATGATCCGCATATCCCACTTCGTAGGAAATATCCGTAATCCGGTTACCCGGCTGTTCCAGCATGCGCTTAGCCAGTTCCATTTTGCTGCGTATCCGGTATTGGATAAAGGTCTGGCCTGTCGTCTGTTTGAACAGCTGGCTGAAGTAGGATGGGTTAAGCCCCAGTTTGGCTGCAATCTCATCCAGCGATACTTCACGGCGCAAATGCTTCTCCAGATAGGCTTTTGCTTCTTCTACCGGATGCTTGCGCTTGCCGCTGCGCTTTTCCTTGATCGTCTTCATTAATCTGTGAATCTCGTTGCCCAGAGTCTCAAAGCACTCTTTAGAGGAAGCGCTTACATTAATCTCGCAGGACGTACTCATCGTTCCGTTACCACGTGCATTCATTCGGGCCACAATCAATTCCAGCAATTCTTGAAAAAGCTCCGCTGTCTGCTCAGGCATCAAGGAATATGCCGGATAACGACCTGACCATGCTGCGAGCAGCTCTGTCACATCGGACTGCCGTAACTCCCATATGGCCTCTTCCAGGCGGAACGCCCAATCATTCAGCTCCCGCACGGGAACAAGGGAAACCGTAGGTTTTTCCTCTTCCGATGCCAGCAATTTGAGTAACAGCTCATGAAGCTCCTGTCGTCCCACAGGTTTCAGCAAATATCGCTTTACCCCATAGTCCATACAGGCTCTTGCATATTCAAAGTCCGAATAACCGGAAACCACAATAATGCGTATTGTACTGCCTTGCTCGGATAAACGTCGGCACAGCTCAATACCATCCATCGTTGGCATGCGGATATCCGTAAACAGGATGTGTGGCCGAAAGTCCTCCACCACTTGAAGGGCCTCTTCCCCATGCGCTGCCTGCCGAATCTCACAGTCGAACAGTCCCGCTTGCTTGATCATCTTCGCCAGACCCATCCGAATCATCGGCTCATCGTCCGCAATCAAGATTCTGAACATCGCCATTCCCCCGTTTTTCGTCAGATCTGTATGCTTCTTGTACTTAAGATTTGACGGAGCCGACCATGATTCCTTTTACAAAATGCTTTTGCAGGAAAGGGTAAATGATAATAATCGGCAAGGTGGCGATGATGATCGTTGCCATTTTGATGCCTTCCGGCGATGTATGTGCAAGAGTGCTATAGACGGCTGAACCCGGATCGACGGAAATATCGTCACTCTCAAACAGCTTCTTAAGTGTTACCTGGATCGGCCACCAGGCCGGATCATTCAGATAATACAGCGCGGTGGAGTAGGCATTCCAATGGCCTACAGCATAGAAAATGCCGAGTGATGCCATGGCCGGTTTGGACAATGGGATGACGATACGCCAGATGATGCCAAATTCCCCGCAGCCATCGATGCGGGCAGCGTCGATCAGTTCACCCGGCAGCTGTGCGAAGAACGAGCGCATGACGAAAAAGTTAAAGGCATTAATCGCTCCTGGCACAATCAGTACCAGCGGATTGTTGACCAGATGCAGTTCCTTCATCAGGATAAAGTTCGGAATGAGCGGCGCCGAGAATACAACGGTCACCAGAACAAACATGACGACCAACGAGCGTCCTTTGTACTCTGGACGGGAAACGGGATAGGCCAGTGATGCCGTTGCGGCGAGATTGATCAGCGTCCCGAACAGTGTCACCCCAACCGATACCGCAAATGCCCGCCAGAACGAAGCATCGCCGAATACATATTCATAATTGATCCAGGTAAAAGCAACAGGCCAGAAGCTGACCTTTCCGCCCATGATCGCTTCCGAGCTGCTGAGTGATTGGGCCAGCACATTAATGAAAGGCAGAATCATCGTCAACGAGAGCAGCGTAAGGAAAACGAGATTTCCAATGCGGAATATACGGTAACGGACACTGGGGGTACGCATAGAACTCGCCTCCTAATACAGGCTTTCGCCGGTTGTTTTTTTGCTGAAGAAATTACCCAATAGAATAAGCATCAGGCCAACAACGGACTTGAACAACCCGATGGCCGTTGTATAGCTGTATTGCTGTGAGAGAAGCCCGGCTTTGTAGATGTACGTATCGAGAATTTCACCGGATTCCAGATTGAGCGGATTCAGGAATACGAACACCCGCTCAAAGCCCAGATCGAGGAACTTCCCGATGTGCAGCAGCAGCAGAATCATAATCGTCGGCAGCAAGGATGGCAGGGTAATCGACCATATTTGCTTCAAACGTCCGGCTCCATCCACCTCTGCCGCCTCATACAGATCGGGATTGATCCCCGCAATGGCAGCCAGGAAAATGATTGTGCCGTACCCGGAGTCGCGCCAGATCCCGGAACCGATCAGAATGGAACGAATGTATGAGTCTTCCCCAAGAAAGTAGATTGGCTGCATCCCCAGAAATCCAAGTGCCTTGTTCACCACCCCGGCATCCATCGAGAAAATACCCATGAAAATACCACTTATGACGACCCAGGACAGAAAGTGAGGCATGTATACAATCGTTTGCAGCAAACGCTTGAACACAATCATCCGCACTTCATTCAGCAAAATCGCCAGCAGGATGGGTACCGGAAATGCAATTACAAGATCATATAGTCCAAGCAGAATGGTGTTATTGAGAATCCGCAAAAAGTCATAATGGCTGAACATCTTCTGAAAATGCTCCAGGCCTACCCAATCACTTCCCGTGATGCCTTTGAAAATGTTGTAGTTCTGAAAAGCGATGACCGAGCCGAACAAGGGTACATATTTGAAGAGAAAAAAATACAGGATGCCCGGTAACGAGAGCAGATATAGTATCCGGTATCGCCACAGATAACGTCCCGCATCTCCGAGCCGAGTGCCCAGACCAGACGAATTAAGTCTGGCTGTTCCCCGGCTTGGCGGCGCGATATCCGCCGGCTTCACGTTTTCTCCCCTCCCTGCTTCTGTGATTGCATGCTTCTCAAATTATCAGGAACATTCTCGTCCCATGGGATTTCATTGAATTCAACGGAAATGTACTCCGGCTCACGATCGATAATACGTGAAAGCTCACGAGTGAACACCTCCACGATCTCCTGCTTTTGCTCATCCGTCCTGCCTTCATACAGCCTGATTGAAATTTCTGGCATCCGAGTTCAGCTCCCTTTCACCACGTAATGTAAACGCTTTAACAACTTCATCTTAGCGTTCCTGTGAGAGGGCAACAATGGACTGTCTTTTCGTTCACTTGTGTTTTCTTTAGGTGAGAGCAGCGCTGGTGTTCACCGCTTCCGGGCTTAAACAATGTAGTTTTATGTAAATTCAGCCCATAGCGGCTTTTCCCACTATAGGCTGAACATGCTTGATATTATGGTTTTTTCACCTCGTTAGAGAGCCCTTCTACTAATCAGCTCTCTAGGACTACATTTATTTTCCTACATACTCATCCAAAAAACGATCTACTCTTTGGAAATATTCAGTGGGGTAGTGGTTGATCGCATCGATGTGCTCCGTATTTTCCGGATACCATACTTCTGCGCTTGGATTATCTTTTAAGGACTCATAAATCACTTCTGTATTTTTATAACTAATTTGCTGATCTCCAGTACCATGGATGAGCATTACTGGCTTGTTTTGCATCTTTTTTACCGCATCCATAGGGGATACGGAATCAAGATCAACCTTATAGACCCAATTGGCCATCCAGGTCGATGTATAACTGAATGGGAACGCAGGTAAACCTGAAAAGAAAGGCAGACCCTCTCTCAGAAATAGACCGGCATTGCGAAACGGACTATCCGCGATTACAGCTTGGATGTCATCACTTTCACTCGCGGCCAGCAATGAAGTAGCAGCGCCCATTGAAAAGCCGATCACTCCAATGTTATCACCCGCATGATCCTTGGATTTTAAATAGTCAACGGCTCCCAGCAAATCGTATTTTTCATTGAGACCAAGTGTAATCAAATCACCATCGGATTTACCTTGCGAGCTGAGATCAAATGCTAATATATTGTAGCCTTTTGGAACAAAATGCTCTACTAACTTTGGCGTCCGCCCTTTGACTAAACGATTGCTCGTATATCCATGGACGATAATAATCGTCTTATCGCTTGATTTAACACCAGTATTTGCAGGAAAGAAGGTACCTCTAATCGTATTATCATTTTTTAAACTCTTGAACTCGACCTCTTCGTAGGGAGTTTTATCGATATTCAGTTCGTAGCTAACATTCGTGTCTCTAGGATGGTGCAACAAGGTGTCTACTACTTTAAACGATATAAAAAACACAAGAGCCACCACAAGCAAAATCACGATTCCCAGGCTCCATAAAATTTTGTTCCGTTTTTTCACACGAACGTTCTGATTGGGCTCTAATGATGTTTGACTCATTCAGACTCCTCCAGTTTTTCTATAGGTGATATGGGTCCGAACAAATAAAAGGCATGCGCCTTCAGATTTTCCCACTCGGGATGATGAACAATACTTTCTCCAAGAGTTAAAGCAACTCCATTTAAGAAAGAGATATAGGCACGAGAAATCATTGCTGGAGAAAAGCTTTTGTTGAATTCTCCCATTAATTGTCCCTTGGCATAGACACTTTCGATCTCATCTGTCATTACCTTAATACTCTCAAGGACCTCCTGTGTAAGTTCAGGGAATCTTTCTCGTTGTCCTAAAACAGATTGGGCAAGCCGCAATTCATTGGTATAGAAGTAGATATGGTTGAATTGTTCTTTCACCATGTTCTTAATCAATGCGCCCGGCGTTCCCTCTTGTTGTAGACAAGCAATTGATTTCATCTGAATATCAGCAAGCGGCTCAAGAACAGCGGCATAGAATAAAGCTTCTTTGCTAGGGAAATATTGAAAAATGGTTCCAGAAGTCACTCCCGCACTTTTCGCAATGATTGCCGTTGTGGTATTGGAGTATCCACTTTCTGCGAACAGGACAACTGCTTCTTTTAGAATCTCTTTACGACGCTCCAGCCTTTTTTCTTCATTGATGGGTCTTGCCAAATGTATTCCCCTCTCTTTAAATTTAATTAATTAACTAATCAGTTAATTAATAATATATCTTTAATTATGGATGATTGCAAGAGCTAATTTAGCTTACTTCCAAGCAGGATGAATCTCTACAAATACAAACAAGCCGGAGTGCGCCCAACATGCGCCTCCGGCTTGTCTGTATTTGGTTACTTGGATGAGTACACGTTCCGCCTTCCTTTAATTGTGGAGACAGTTGAACGATAACCCCCTGTTGTCATAAAAAATGGACTCAAAACAGCAACCTTGCAGCAGATCTGCAAAGCTTCTACAATTGAAACATTTAATCGTTTCAAAAAATAAAACTTGGGACACCGTAATTTCAATCTACGCACTCCATACGAAGTGCGACGCGGAGCAGAAACCGTAACAGCCAAATTTTTCAAAATTTCAATCCACGTACTCCATACGGAGTGCGACGCGGAGCAGAAACCGTAACAGCCAAATTTTTCAAAATTTCAATCCACGTACTCCATACGGAGTGCGACACTACAACTTCGATACAGGGCTTGTACACGTCCTATTTCAATCCACACACTCCATACGGAGTGCGACGCCCTCGAATTTGGGAAACCTCGCGTTGTTTAGTTATTTCAATCCACGCACTCCATACGGAGTGCGACCAACACCCAACGGATCAAGAGCGAATCCAACAAGATTTCAATCCACGCACTCCATACAGAGTGCGACCGCTTCGCGGTATCCAGCTCGTGTTATCACCCTGATTTCAATCCACGCACTCCATACAGAGTGCGACTACTACCAATCTCTTCTCTTACTGTTCCTGCAATTATTTCAATCCACGCACTCCATACAGAGTGCGACATTACGCACACGGCTGCTGCATCCATCATTGGTGAATTTCAATCCACGCACTCCATACAGAGTGCGACTGGCCCACCCCGCAAGCATCGGACGACAGGGACAGAGAATTTCAATCCACGCACTCCATACAGAGTGCGACTACCGCGACGAAGATACACGATTTCTTTTCGAAATTTCAATCCACGCACTCCATACAGAGTGCGACGCGGTCTTTTTCATTTTAAAAAACCAAAACGGAGATTTCAATCCACGCACTCCATACAGAGTGCGACGACTGCCAGTCTGTAGAGCGCCGTGTTTGACTCCGATTTCAATCCACGCACTCCATACAGAGTGCGACACTACTTCTGATACGCCTTTAACGGGGTGTTTTGTATTTCAATCCACGCACTCCATACAGAGTGCGACTTTTTTCTGCATTCATTGCCTCACCCAAACACCGATTTCAATCCACGCACTCCATACAGAGTGCGACGATGTGCGCGTAGTGCCTAACTAATCCGGGCGGGAATTTCAATCCACGCACTCCATACAGAGTGCGACGTCGCACTGGTCCGCAAGAGAGCGAACGTAAACGATTTCAATCCACGCACTCCATACAGAGTGCGACCGAAGGAGTTGGCGCTCCTATTCGGTGGTAAAGCAATTTCAATCCACGCACTCCATACAGAGTGCGACGAGGTAGCGGCGCGGAACGCCAATACAGCCCACGCATTTCAATCCACGCACTCCATACAGAGTGCGACAATACCACATTCGTACATTGTGAACGCTGCAACGATTTCAATCCACGCACTCCATACAGAGTGCGACTAATGACTATTAGCGATCAAGAACGTCTGTGGAGAATTTCAATCCACGCACTCCATACAGAGTGCGACGTGACAAATAACGCTAAGGAGGACGCAACATGGATATTTCAATCCACGCACTCCATACAGAGTGCGACGGAGTTACCGAATATGATCTCGAGATTACGTGAGATTTCAATCCACGCACTCCATACAGAGTGCGACTAATCGATCTCGACGATCTGCAGGCGCTTGGCGATATTTCAATCCACGCACTCCATACAGAGTGCGACATATCACGGCAGATATGGTTCTTGATCGTTGGTGATTTCAATCCACGCACTCCATACAGAGTGCGACAGCGAAAAATCACGTAATATCTGTATTTCAGAAGTAGATATTAACGTATTTTCGTTATTTTCACTTTATTAAAACCCATTATCAATCATTCTCCGCTATCGATCATTGCCAAAAGGTCACAAAAATGACCTTTTCGACAAGTTTCGAGGTGCGAATCCCCCGGGAAAATCATGTGAGCTTGGCATTCGCACCTGCTAGAGTATCAACGGATCACCCATATCATAGGAATCTTTGGCTCCCACATGTTGGACTTTACTTTTGTAATTATTGCCTAAGTTATAGAATCGAAGACTATCTGTATCCTTATCAATCAATTCTTCCAGTTCAAATCTTAATCGTCTAAACTGGGTAGCGTCCAGTATACATTCAAATACCGAGTTCTGCACTCGCTGACCGTGATCCACACATTTTTTGGCCACTCTGGATAGTCTTCTTCTACCTTCGCTATCAATCGTGCTCACATCATACGTAATCAAAATAAGCAATCATTACACCTACTTCCACAGAAACGGAGGATATTCGTCCAGATCTCCGCGTATATATCTTGCCAGTAGTAACGCTTGAGTGTATGGTACTAGCCCCCAAGGTATTTTTTCATTCAAATACGGATGCATAATCTTATCCTGTTTGCGTTCCTGCCACGCTTTTAACACTTTCTTTCGTGTTTCATCATCCATAATGACTGCAAGATTTTCTTTCACATAAAATCCTTTATCGTTAACTACCTTCTTGTTAATAAGAGAAAGCACAAATCGATCGGCATACACGCCCCGGAGCTCTTCCATCATATCCAGTGCGAGAGAAGCTCTTCCAGGACGGTCACGGTGCAAAAAACCAACATATGCATCAAGTCCGACAGATTCAAGCGCAGACTTCATATCATTAGCGAGTAAAGTATAGGCAAAAGACAATAATGCATTCACTTTATCCAAAGGAGGTCGGCGGCTGCGTCCATAAAAGTAAAACGATTCTTTTTGCTGTAGAATCAGATCATCGAATACCGAGTTATATTGCACAGCGGCAGAGCCTTCCAAGCCACGTAAGATATCCAATTGTTCCACTTCACGCAAAAGCTTCATCGTCTCACCAAGTGAATTCGCTACCTTTTTCAATCGCTCTACATCTAAACGTAATGCATAATCTCGTGTCGCACGTTCTAAAATCCACTTGTTGTTATACAACTTCCCTGTAATCATATTACGAGCAACACGCGCACTGCGCTCCTCACTGTCCGATATGCGGTACTGTTCTTTGCGAAGAACCACATTCCCTCGATCTTCACCAATAACCCGTGCCAGGAATCGCCCCGTCCGTGTCATAAAGGTCAGATTCACATTGCGTGACGCGCAAGCACCCATAAGTGCTGGACTTACTCCCGCGTATCCGAAAGTACATATGGCCTCCAGATTATGCAGTGGGTAACGAGCAAGAATATTGTCCTCCTGCTTAATCACTATATTTTCTCCATCCAGTGCCAGGTATGTATCGGGTAGTGTAACAAACAAGGTGTTCAGCAGCTTTTTCATTCATTCAACCTGCTTTCGATGTAGCTTGAAACGGATCGCTTATTTAAAATGTCCGGCACACAAATATTGTTCAAGGAACAACTTTGGCAGTGTGGCCCTGCTTTGGCTTTCGGTGTGTGGTTCCGTTCAAAGTAATGTCTCATCTCTTCAATACTTGCCCTCACACGTTCCCGATCTGCCGCAGTAATGACTACTTCTACCCGGTGCTTGATCTCGTCATAATATAAATAGGCCTTGTGAATATCACATACGAGCATCTCTTCAAGACACATGACTTGTGCCACCAATTGGGAGTGATCGGAATCATTTCGTTTGGGTTTGCCGCGTTTGTATTCAACAGGATAAGGAAGGTATAAACCTTCCTCCTCTGCAAGTGGAACTCCAGCCGGATCACGGATGAATTCAACCACATCACAGATGCCTGTGATCCCAAGTTCCGTGGATTGCACCGGAAGCGCACGAACCACCAGTTTATCGCCCCGTTTCTCACGAAGCGCTGGTTGATCTGCCTTTCGATGCAAATGATCTCCCTCAATGGTACGCACGTTGTCTTCCCACTGCTGTTCAATATGAATTAATGCCCACTGCCTTCTGCAAAAGTTAAAATGCTGAATCCCTGATAGCAGCAGATAATCCTCTTCGTTATAGTCCTTCATATTCTTGGACTTCCAGCCCGTCGAGCGGATGAATGTCATAGGTATAACGTGCATAAGTGTTTTTCTCAGCCTCGGTGACTTCCGGATTCTCTTCTATGACCAATGAACGATGCACCTTTGCAGAAGAGTATTGTCCCAGCTTAGATTTGTGCTCCCACCAGTACAGCTTGTGTACCTCCATGCTTCCGTCAGGACGAGCAGAGGATGTATCGTTGGCGAACAAAGTGCGAAGCGCCTCCCTCAACTTTTCCGCATCCTCATATGTAAATCCAGTCTTCTCTGCAAGCTGTGTGTTGATGCTACCATAGATCACGTACACTCCAAAATCGACACGATGTTTCATGCCCATGGTGTCCGAGCCACGTTTGTCGGGGTCTTTGGGAGAGGTAACAGAGTTGACGCTTTTCGTAATTTGCATGCTGCTAATATCGATCCGATCCTGACTTACCGCAGTATGAATAGATACCGGACCACGAATACCTACCGACACATCTGTTCCGCTAAAAGCAAAAACCTGCCCGAAGCTGCGTACATCTATCCAAGACTGGCATGCCGCATCTGCATATAATTCCTTATTGGCTTTTTTACCCTTAGCGTGTTCCTGTACGGCTTCATTAGCATCGACTCGATCCTTGATCGAACGGTGTCCATCATCCCGACGATCATCGGATTGCACCAGTATCGACTCACCCATATCTTGCAGACGGTTGCGCAGCTTGCGCTTGATACATACATCGGAAATCTCTCCGTAACCATCATAATTCTGACGTGGACGGTTCCCGTTCAGCGGGTCACCATTCGGATTGGCATTCCGGACAGAGACTGCGACAGCAAAATCAATTTTACGATCCAATACGCTCATTCAATTCTCCTCCTGTGTATCGTTATCTTCACCTTGTTGTGTGTCTGATGTACCCGTCGCTTCCTTCGCTTTTTTACTGGTGTACAGATCGTTACGCTGGCTGTAAAAGCCAAGCAAATACAACCCGGTCAGCGGTTTGTCTGTATAATCTTCCAGGTTGAGCATCGCACCTACCTCATCTAGCAAACTGTTGTAGTATCTTGCATCCGTACCCATTTTAGCTTGATAAGGTTGTAAGTTCGACTGAATAATACTCCAGGTGCGTCCCGGACGTTGGGCAAAAGCATTCATGTAACGAACCGCGTTGCTGGCCCGTTTCTCTTCTCGTCCCAGCGCTCTTCGTTCCAGCACATCGGCAATCGCCAGCATCCGTCCAAACAAATAACTGCGATCCGTCGTTTCCGTGTTTAAGCCCACATCGAAGCCCTCCTTCTCATTCTTCTTATTCACCAAGGCACAAGTAATGCTCAGCGTCTTCTCCCATTCCCATGGTTCCATCCCAACCGGGTTCGATGCACGCTGTACAGCACTTCGCACGATATCACGCGGCAACTCACGCCCTACTTCTATAATACATGGCAGGATTCGCTCCATCAGACCTTTGACCAGTTTGTCGCTCGCTCTAGGTCCGTAAGCAGCAAACGCAATATCTCTCGTGGCAGGTGCTCCGGTAAAGGTCGTCCATTGGCTGTCCTTGTCCTTCCGATACCGATGTTGCCAGTAACAACTGGTATGCCATGCTTGCAATCGGTCAAGATAGTCTTCATGATTCAAATCCTGGTAATACGTGATCGACATTCGGCCTGGCGTCGCCGCGTCCAGCACCATAATCGTGACATGGGCATAGTGCTCACCATCATAACGGTAACCGCCGATAGCCTTCTTAATCTCTCGAGCGAAAGCTTTGGACGTTGTATCGCCTGCCGGTGCAGCATGTTCCGAGTTGGACGATTTATCGCCATGGGCACCCAGATCGAAATCCTCTTCGAACTCCGAGTCTTCATCATACCCCTCCAACTCTTGAGCAGCTTCCCTCAGTTCCAATGCATCCTGATGCGGTTCCGGCAACTCCAGCCGCTGGTTTCCCCAAACGACAAACACTTTACCATCAATCGTAATGCCCTGTCTGTCAATCAGCCATTTGAGCGCATTATGTCCCTTTTGCGATGCCATGTAACTGACAGATGCTGCCTCACGGCTTGTCCGAAATCGTCCACGATACGTAAATCCGGCCGAATCATTCGCCGAAATCAGCTTGGATTTGTCGCCAGAATGCCGAATCCGAGAGGTATGTTTATCCGCAACAGGCAACGTCTCCCCCGTCACATAACAGATATCCATATCCACCAGACTACTCTCATAAAACTGGACAAATGACTGTTGTACCTCTACATCCCGCCACAGTCTCGCCTCCGGGTCACCAGGAATGTTGACAGCGAACCGCACAAACGCGCTGCTCTGATCAGATGCCAGCACATTGAAGATCGGCGGCTTCTCACTCGCTTCCTGACTTGGGGCCGGAGCCCACTTATCCCGCAGCTTCCCCTGTTCATCAACATGCAGGATACCTTCGGCAACGAGATCAGCAATCAGTGTTCCTTTGCGGGCATAGTCATACACGCTCTGCACTTTTTCATGGGAGTAGGGCGAATCGCACCAAGCCTTCAATTGAGCCAGATAATCCTCATAAGGCGTGCCTTTCACATCACCGCAGAACTGAACAAAATCCCCAGCCACATACACCAACTTGTCAAAAAGCGGATATGGTACCGGAGCGCTTGTCCTGCTGGCCGCAGCTTCGGTACATGGAATGATCGTGCTGCCCTCCACCTTGTCTCGAACGTAGGCGGTGACGAAGTTTCCTTTTTCATCCAGATGTACTTCGATATGTGCAGTCTGCGTTGTATGAGCGACCGGGATCAGAGCGTATTCGCGTCCATTCTTTTTCGTTTCGAATCTTCCTACTGACAATATGTTGTTATTGTAGGTTTGCGTCAATTTCGCCAGCCAGCTCATACCGTATCACGCCCCTCAAACCATTCGTCATACAACTCATCCACAGATTTCATGTTGTCTGTGTGAAATGCTTTGGATGTACCTTCCCCTATACTACGTACCAACGTGCACTCCTCGGGACGATCGAAACGAATAATGCCGTTATTCATCTTGGCTCGCCACAACCTCACTTCCCGTTCATTGCGCCCTGTCTCATCCGGGTAATTCATGCCATGCACCATCGTTCCAAAATCAATCTCTGGCACCTTGTCGTACGCGCCTTCCCCTTCGCCGAATTGACAAGGCTCCACATATGCCTGACATTCGCGAGTTCCGAGAAAAATATCTCTGCGTCCACCAACGTTCACCGCTCGCTTGGCGATATTATGGTGTTTGTGCTCGTTTCGGTCATAGGCCAAGTCTTCCCGATGGGGATTGAACCTGAAATGGGCTTTGACCTGATAACATACGTCTTTCAAATATGTATAATAGGCCAGCGTATTTCCACCATTGTATTCGATAGGACGCATCCCTTTGGATTCGGTCTGGATTGGCTTCATAATTCGCACCTCATCCACGATCCAGATAATGGTCGGTTTCCAGTATACGGATTCTACGATCCCTTTCAGCGCTTGATATGTCGGTGCCTGGTAGCTAAATTTCTCGCCTCCCAGCTTTGTCAGCGGATCGGTAAACAACGCATAGTTGCCATATACTTTGAATTCAATCTGGTTCCGCATTGCATAATCCTCCTTTCTGGATAGAAGTTGGTGAAGCTTCGGAGAGCAGCATGTCATGATACTCCCCGTTGCCCAAAGCAGTGTATCAACCTTCTTTAACGTTTAGAACTCCAGTTAATTTTAACCTCAATTTTTGTGTTACCAGGCACCGCACACATAGCCTTGAGTAGCTCAGGAATCATCTTTTCGCTTGTTACATGGCTGTTAGAAATTTTTGATGATTCAAGATACTCATTTCCTGTGTTACATTCCGTTCTAAAGCAAAGTTTCCCACGACTGGTGCTTTTGGTAAATATCATCTTACTCACCTCCCATCGTATATAACCCATCCTATGTTCGAACACACAATTTAATTACTTCGTGTGTTTTAAAAGATTGCATGTGAAATTTATCTCTCCACCTATTTATGTTACACTCTAAACGGTTGCTACTATGTCAGACTCTAATTGTCGCTACCAAGCGCGGATTGAAAAGTGTGGTTTGATGATTGGAGACTCGCCTGTGGCGAGTTTTCTCTCTTTAACGAGTCCTACATTCTAAAAAACCAGGCTCTCCCACTCTCCATTGCCCTCCAGATGCATACCGAACTTTTTCGAGTATGCCGTATCCCGTAAAGCAAAGGCTTGTCCGTTCAGCAATGAAATAATCTCATCATTTTGGCTAAGTATCTTCATTTCATACTCGTACACATTCACCGTATATTGCTGTGCTTGGCGCAATAGATCGCTGAGATCGCCCGGGCCTAATTGACCGTTCAGGTCTGCAATTAGTTCACGGCCTATCTCATTATAAGGAACGATGACTGGTGTTGCTTTCAACGTGATGACTTCAAAATACTTCTCAACCGTTGCAATGGCAGACTTGTTTACTAGTTCAGGTAAATGACCATGTTTCTGTTTATATCCGTCGATGTTGTATGCATTACGATTCATCAGATCGAACAGATTTTGCTCCAATTTCGGCACTGGATAATGCACCTTCTCCCCAATGCCATGATAGTAATACCTGAAGTAACAAGTCATCGCCTCTGCTGATAACAAACTACCGCCCAATGCTTCTGGATCATCTCCAAACTCTCTCAGCACCCGTTCCGTCATCTCTGCACCAAGCTTAATTTCCCGCAAATGCTTCAAATTTTCATCAGCCGACCGAATAATATATACATCCCGTAGCGGCACTTCCCGGTGGCGGTTGCACCTCCCCGCTGCCTGCGCTATGGAGTCCAGTCCGGCGAGCGAGCGTATCACACACTGGAAGCTGATATCCACTCCTGCCTCAATGAGTTGTGTACTGACGCAAATGACGCGCTCTCCATCTTTCAGTCCGGCAATAAGCCCAGCGAGCATCTCTTTCCGATGTGCCGCACACATACTGGTACTCAGATGCACAAGTCGAATATTCTCCACTTCCACCCATGCCAATTCATTCAACTCCCGATACAATTTACGCACAGCCGACTTTGTGTTCAAGATGACCAGCACGCTGTCCACCTTATCCATCTGTTCTTGTACAAAAGAAGCCAGCTCCTCAGCCCCCCACCCCGTCGGGGCTTGAGAAGTCAAATCATGAATGTCCACCCGCCTGAAGGCATCGCCCACATTGCGTAGATCACTTACGATTTCCGCATCATTCGACAGTCGTAGCTTCTGTGGCACCTCATGTAACGCAGGCTGGGTAGCCGTGCATAGCAGCAGACTGGACTTACCAAAAATACGCAGAAAATTCAGCGCTTCGTTAAAGAGGGAAATACAATACACAGGCACTGACTGTACCTCATCAAAGACAATAACTGCGTTGGATAGCTGATGTAATCTGCGCACATTGCGAGTTCCTTTGGCATAAAACGTATTCAAAAACTGTACCATCGTTGTGAAAATAATTGGACGATCCCAATGATCCCGCGCCAGCTTCAATTGTTTGCGTTTCATATCATAACGTTCGCCATCTTCATCGTCTTGTCGTTCATCATCCTGGTTATCTACCACATTAGAATGGTGTTCCAGAATCATGCTTTCCTCATCATCATCCCCCAGCAAAATACGGCGGATCTCCGCAGCATTTTGTTCGATTATGGTGGTGTACGGTACAACGTAAATAATGCGTTGCTTGCCGTGTTCCAGCGCGTGTCTTAGCGCATAACGCATACTCGCAAGCGTCTTGCCTCCACCTGTGGGAATAGACAAGGAGTAAATGCCCGATTCACGAAATGCAAACTGTTCGCATTGATCGGACATCTCCTGACGCAACGCCTGAATCGGATTAGTCGAGTCTGCATTCAAGCTTATCTTATGAAGATGGTTCATAAGTGCATCGTAACTCTTTTGAAAAAAAGGCTTGTAATCGGGCACCTCAGCCGGAGGCTCGTCCTCTTCAAACTCACGGGTGTTACTTCGGTCTGCATCGATCAGACAACTAAATATGTATTTCGTCATAAGTGACGCCGTGATCAACGGCAATCCATGATGTTTAGCTTTACGATAAAAATTCTTCCATTCTTCGACGGCTTGAGCAAATAAAAGGTCGAGTTCTTCGGTTGTTACATGCTGATGAAATTGTTGCTTAGCTTGCTCATAATGAGGCAGAGCATTATCCTGGACACGTTTCAGATAAGGAGATTCCCGATCCGGTGATACATAATCTCGCAGTCCCTGATGGTGTGAGATGATGCAATTCGCCAGCCATTCTGCTGTCATCCGGCTTGGTACCTTCTGGTCAGGCCCACCATACCGTTGATGCAACAGTCTTCCGCCTGCTGTCGAATGATCCACCGATCCCCTACGAGGGGCCTGATCCGATTGGGCAACGGCAAGCTGGATATAGTTTTTGAATTCATCGGTGAACTTGCCCATATCATGTAGTAATCCTGCCAGAGCTGCCAGATGTTCCACGTCCATTTTGGCACCGGCTCGTCCACTGGCTCTGCTTACCTCCAGCAAATGCTCGACCACCGTCTGAATTGCCCAGTCCTTGACTCGTATATGCGCAATGTAGGTCACAAGTGTCCCCCTCATTTGATTTGAAACAACACAATCACACTTCGGTATTCAGGAAATTCGACTTGTATTTTACATTTCGACAAGAAGATTCGTTTTCCTTTACATGAAAAGTGTAAAATTTTGTAGCAGATTAGGCGAAAACAAAAAAACTCCCCAGGCCAAAGCTTGAGGAGAGGTTTACTAATTATTAAAGGCATCTAAGATTCTATAACCGGGCAGTTAGGAACACCTATAGGAAAAGGATATACTTCGCGATTTCAAGGACAATTTCGAGAAAAAGCCTCCAGTGACGGATTATTGGCTATGCTTCAATCTCTCATTTTTAAACAGAGTGCTAAACAACCATGCCGTAGCTATTATGTGTGATCCTTGATTTATTTCAATCTACGCTCTCCATACGGAGTGCGACATTGGAACATCTATCGGAGTTAATCCAGATCCAAAATTTCAATCCACGCACTCGATACAGAGTGCTACTTTATATACAATCCGAAGCCACCAAAAAACTTGCTAGTTCAATCCACGCTCCATATAAAGCGCGACAGGTCAATAAGTATCGTAGTGAAGAAGGACTTAAATTTCATTCCACGTACTCCATACGGAGTGCGACAGTTGGTTGATAGTGATCGTCAGCCTGGCTAACGTATTTCAATCCACACACTCCATACGGAGTGCGACTGGAACGGCGTCAAGCTTGTCTTTAATACGGTACTATTTCAATCCACACACTCATATAGAGTGCGACCAGCAAACTCCGCGCGGAATAACAGCCGCGAAATATTTCAATCCACGCACTCATATAGAGTGCGACTTGGTGAACTTGATTCAATCACGATTCCCTTCAGCATTTCAATCCACGCACTCATATAGAGTGCGACAGCTAACGCGTCGTTTTCGCTAAGTGATGACGGAATTTCAATCCACGCACTCATATAGAGTGCGACGCCGAGACATTCGCAGACTGGCGCGTTGGTGATCATTTCAATCCACGCACTCATATAGAGTGCGACGCGAGAGATCTCGTTCTCGATGCAGAGACTTTACGATTTCAATCCACGCACTCATATAGAGTGCGACGAGGAGGCGAAGTGGGCGACTATCGGCCGTAAGGTATTTCAATCCACGCACTCATATAGAGTGCGACGAGCGAAGCTACGTTCTGCCAAATAAGGAGGTGAGAATTTCAATCCACGCACTCATATAGAGTGCGACAGCAGAAAATAACGTATAGTCGTTTAAAAAAAGATGTTTTTAACGTAATTCTATCATTTAGTAAAGATGATAAATTCATCTTAATACAAATAATCCAGTTAATTCAAGAATGATGTTGCCAAAAGGGGACAATAATGGCTTAACCGACAATTTTCGAGGTGCGAATCTCCTAGAGATTTTATGTGAGCTTAACATTCGCACTTGTAAAGTAGCGCTTTCACCGGTCTAATCTTTAAAAATATTAATTTGATCTTATTCTATATGCTGCTATGACCATCGTATCATATTTTTATGAAAAACGATCAAGCTTCAAATTCATATCAACACGTTCTGGAGTCCACAATAAGACATCCGTGAGAAATGTCAAAGCATCCATGCCACACAATCTATCCATGATTGACTCAATCAGTTCTTTGACATTTCCTTGGGGGTGCTCAGCGAGAATTATTCCTCCGGTATCTCCATTAATATATAAGTGATCAACGTGAGCAACTTTATGCACATGCCGGAGCCATAGCGTACCTTCGTCAAGAAAAAAGATATAACTTTCATTCATAACATATCCTTGATAAATATAAAAATCCTGAACGTCATCAAAAGGACCTATCACTACAGAAGCTAATTCAATACGATCTGACATACTCAGGAACACCTCTTTTCATTAAATCGTTATCAAAATCTCATATTTCTGTAACTTACTAGATTAGTATAATTAGATGTTTGTTCCGTACAGCCTCAGCAAAGCCTCACAATTTTCTAATATATATACTTAAATCAAAAATCATTTTTCATGCATAGTAATCTTTCATACTGAGATATCGCCTCCATATTACAAAAATAAATAAATTCTTTTTAATGAACTTAAAGTTCGATTTATTATACATATAGTATAACAAGTCAGAATTATATTCAATACTAATTTATACAAAAAGTTCGACTTCTTGTATTTATAGTCCATATTCAATAAAATAACGTATAAACACACTTTTTCTTGGAGGTTAATGATGGCATTAAAACCTAGCTATAAACCAATGGAGATTACTCTAATTAAAAAGGACAAAACTAAAACTTACCTGCGTACTCAACTAGGTATTTCACCTTCTACTCTAGCCAAAATGTCTAATGGGGAATTTGTTGCGTTAAGTGTGATTGCACGTATTTGCGAAGACCTACAATGTCGTATTGAAGAAGTTGTTGAATTTATAGAGGAGTAAATTTAAGTATATATCTCAAATCTATACGATGCGAGAGACAATACTTTTTTTAGTGAACTTGAAAAAGGAGTTTTGTTTGTGCGGATTTACTTTATAGAGAGAAACTTGCCTACATTTCACATCGATCTACGATATTTAAAATCAAAACCGATGCTCCCTTGCAATAAGATATTTTGATGTTCATGCTACACGAGTTCTGATAATTACTTTTTGAAAAACGGTAATCACATTATCCCGATTTAGCACATATCATCATTTTTTATATATTCGAATAAAAGATCCTCTCTTAATTCTATTAAGGTTCAATCTTTTCAATTCCCCTCTAATATTAATCCCCACAATCGGGCATTCTGTAATCGAAAAAGACAAGCTGACATCTTTCACTTCGCACCCTATAGATGGTCCATCTATACTGTGTACCAGAATTTTTGAACCCACTAATTTTTTCAAAAAAATAATTAGATTTCTAAACCTACAGCGTTGCATATAGGTAACACGTTCAGGCACATCCCTTGTGTCTCCAATTTCAACGTATACATGTTAATCCCCTTTTTTATTTTCCATCTTCCTCCTGATCACGCACTCCATACGGAGTGCGACTATATACTTTATTGATGGTTCCCATGTAAATGTTCATTTCAATCCACGCACTCCATACAGAGTGCGACACTGTTCTAACGTCTGGTAAACTGGCGACATTGTAATTTCAATCCACGCACTCCATACAGAGTGCGACTATAATGAGTGACAAGGAGGTGTAGACACACGATGATTTCAATCCACGCACTCCATACGGAGTGCGACATCGGACATGCGCATAATACAGCGATGCAACTTTCATTTCAATCCACGCACTCCATACGGAGTGCGACGGAGCGGAATAGCCAGCGCTACGTATCTGCCAAATTTCAATCCACGCACTCCATACGGAGTGCGACTTGGCTGTAGGACTTTTCCTTTATTACGCTATACGATTTCAATCCACGCACTCCATACGGAGTACGACAGCTGAAATCCTCTGTTATGATGATTATTTAGATATTTCAATCCACGCACTCCATACGGAGTGCGACTGTAACGTGGACATAGCCCGACTCTGAGCATTTAGATTTCAATCCACGCACTCCATACGGAGTGCGACCCACGGGTGATTTGCAAGGATAGTCTCTTCTGAAAATTTCAATCCACGCACTCCATACGGAGTGCGACTTTTTTCGAAAACCAATGGAGCCATTACGCCTACAATTTCAATCCACGCACTCCATACGGAGTGCGACAGCAGTTACCCATTTCATTCGATAAGCGAGAGACCAATTTCAATCCACGCACTCCATACGGAGTGCGACCAACAAAGCATAATCAATGGCAAATCCAAAGTTGTATTTCAATCCACGCACTCCATACGGAGTGCGACAAAGGACCCTTTGGAATTGAGTATTATTGTAATGATTTCAATCCACGCACTCCATACGGAGTGCGACGTATCGCGTGATTAAGCATAAATTCAGTCCAACTAAATTTCAATCCACGCACTCCATACGGAGTGCGACATCCTGAGATGGAAAGCGTGATTGAACAAATGGTGATTTCAATCCACGCACTCCATACGGAGTGCGACGGTGCTATTCACGAAATTGGCGGCTTTAAGTAAATTTCAATCCACGCACTCCATACGGAGTGCGACGACAACATCCAAGTCTAGGAGGTTAACCGCATGAAATTTCAATCCACGCACTCCATACGGAGTGCGACTATACGGACGGCAGGCGGTGAGTGGGTCGAGGTAAAAATTTCAATCCACGCACTCCATACGGAGTGCGACGGAGATCATGCAGAACCAGTCGCCGACCGTAGTCATTTCAATCCACGCACTCCATACGGAGTGCGACTACAGCTATGATTGGAGTAAGAACTACTATTATAAATTTCAATCCACGCACTCCATACGGAGTGCGACAGCGAAAAAACACGTATCTTAACGATTTGATTCATCAAAGACACGTTTTTTCCACTATTATTCTATGACTTTCCATATCATAATTCAATCTATTCCTGTCTGTCTTTTGCCAAAAGGCAATAAATACCCCTTTTCGACAAAATCTGAGGTGCGAATCCCCCAGGGTTTTCATGTGAGCATCACATTCGCACCTGCCTAAGTCACGTACTGATTCCCCTGAATAACCTTCTTACTCTCCCCATGTACATTATGACAAAGATCACATCCACTCTGCCTGTTCGAGTGCTACAGTTATAAACGACCAATTGACCAAATAAGTAATTTAGTCAAATCTCAGTTATCTTTTATCATTCCATACGACTAGGAGGTGGATATGCTATGAGAACAATCGATCGAAGGCAACAGGTGATGGATTCAGCAGAGAAATCATTCGCACTGTTTGGTTACAAGGCTACGACCATGGAGCAGGTTGCCAGACTTGCAAATGTAGGTAAAGGTACGATCTATACTTTTTTCGAGAACAAGGAAGAACTGTTTGGAGAGATCCTCCACTCGATCATTGCTGATATGAAGCGAATTACGGAAGAAACTGTGCAGGACGACAAACCATTTCTTGAAAACGTGCACCTAAGCATGGACTCTTTACTGGAGTATAGAGAGGAACATGAGTTATTGATCAAGCTGTTTCAGGAGGTGAACGAGTTCGGCACGCCACAGGCCAAAGAAGGTTTGCAGAAAGTAGAGACTGCGATTCTTGAATATTTAGAGCGCCAAGTAAGACGTGCCATGGAACTACAGCAGATTCGCGAGGACGATCCAAGACTGGTGTCTTTTGTCCTGCTGAAGCTGTATGTCACCTTAACATCTGATTGGAACAAAGCGCATCCTTCGCTGAACAAAGATCAGATCAAGGATTTCGTGGGCCTCTTTCTCAAAAGTGGATTATCCCCTACATAAAGAAAGTTGTGCGGCCGAATCCTTTTCAGATTAGAGATAGATAGATATAGCAACAGAGTAGCGTAATGATGGGGAGAGAACATGATGAAATCATTCACTGTATTTGGGCAGGATTTGAAATCCGCCTTCAAGAAACCAAAAGTATTTATTCCGATTCTCGTGGTGTTGTTCATTCCGGTGCTATATAGCGGCCTGTTCCTCAATGCATTCTGGGACCCTTACGGCAAAATGAATGAACTGCCTGTCGCCGTGGTCAACACGGATCAGGGGGCAACCTACAATGACAAATCGCTGGAAGTCGGACAGAATCTGGTCGATGAATTGAAAAAAAGTGACGACTTCAACTGGCAATTTGTGTCCCGCGAAGAAGCCGAACAAGGCATGGAAGACAACACGTATTATATGACGATTGTAATTCCGGCGGATTTTTCCGAAAAAGCTACCACTCTAATGGATGAGCATCCACAACCGGCAGAGCTGATCTATGAACCCAATGAAGGATACAACTTCCTAGCGGGTCAAATTGGCGGGACAGCGGTCAAACAGATCAAATCCAAAGTCTCTGCCAAAGTGACGGAATCCTATACCGAAACCTTGCTGGATCAGGTGGAGAAAATCTCTAGTGGTTTGGCAGATGCCGGAGATGGCGCAGGTCAGATCAATAAGGGTGCGGTCAAGCTGGATGAAGGTGCCTCCAAGCTGAAAGAGAACCTGTCCAAACTGGCCGATGGAACCGACAAACTTGAAACAGGTATTGCCCCTTTAAAAGAAGGCACTAGCATCTTGGCTCAGGGAATTGATGAGCTTCATACGGGAGCCAGCTCCCTTTCCAACGGTTTGTCCCAATTGGCGGCAGCAGGTACGAAGCTTGGTGACGGAGCAGCACAGGCTGAAGCTGGCGGCAAAAAGTTACAGGCTGGGATTCAATCTGCTCAGGAAGGAGCCGCAAAATTGGACGCTGGACTGGCAGCAACCGAGGAAGGCAGTGCCAAGCTGACTGCAGGATTGCAGAATTCAGTCGGAGGCAGCGGCAAAGTAAGTGAAGGAGCCAAGGCCGTTGCGCAAGGTCTTGCTCAATTAGCTGAGGCCAGTCCAGAGTTAGCTGCTAACCCGGGTGTACAGCAGTTGCTGGCAGCAAGCCAGGCTGTTGCCGCTGGTAGCGAACAGGTATATCAAGGGGGACAGCAATTGCTCGAAGGCAGCCAAAGCCTGCAAGCTGCACAACAGCAGCTGCATCAAGGCAGCAGCCAGTTAGTGCAGGGTGAGCAGCAGCTTTTAGAAGGAGCAACGCAGTTGTCCGCTGGACAGGGTCAGCTTGCAACTGGCCTCCAGCAGTTCAACGCCAAATTGTCTGAGGCTGCCGCTGGTGGAGCCAAACTTTCAGAGGGTTCGAGCCAATTAAACACAGGTGCAGGGAAACTGGTTGACGGGTTGAACCAACTTTCAGCTGGAATCAACACGATTGCCGATGGTTCCCGCAAACTGGATAACGGCGCAGGTGATTTAAAAGAAGGCACCGCCAAGTTGACCGACGGCTCTGGTGAGCTTGCCACTAAGTTGAATGATGCCGCCGATCAAACAGGCAGTGTGAAAAAGACGGATGAACTGGTAACGATGTACGCAGAGCCCGTTCAGGTGGATGAACATAAACATAACGAAGTGCCCAACTATGGAACAGGGTTCTCGCCATACTTCCTGTCATTAGGGCTGTTTGTCGGGGCATTGATTGCAACGTTAGTTGTGCCCACACGCGGCAGCTCGGTTACCGATGCGACTGGCTGGAATCGTTTTGTGAGCAGAACACTCGCGTTCACGATCATGAGTGCCGTGCAGTCCCTGCTCGCTTCCTGGCTTGTCTTGTCCGGCTTGGGCCTGGAAGTTCAAAGCGTGCCTTTGTTCCTTTTATTCAGCTTCGTTACCAGCCTGACCTTCATGTACATCATTCAGGCTCTGGTTACTTGGTTGGAGAATCCCGGCCGCTTCCTGGCGATCCTCATGTTAATCTTCCAATTGACCACCAGTGCAGGTACATTCCCGTTGGAGCTCATTCCGAATTGGCTGAAAGGTTTCAATCCATGGCTGCCGATGACCTATTCGGTAACTGGGTATAAAGCTGTTATTTCGAGTGGACAGTTCGGTGTGGCTTGGGATCAGATCGGAATACTGTGTATCTTTGCTGTGATTGGGCTGGCGGCTACCTTCACCTATTTCATGGTGCATCGTACGAGTGAAGGTGAGGAAGTTAGTGGTGAAGTCGCTCTTCACGTGTAAAATAGAAAAATAAAAAGCAAGGCGTGTTATAAGCAACGTCCTCGTCTGGAACACAGCGAGGATTTGCTATACACGGCCTTGCTTTTTTAGTGTGAAACTATTCTTAAATCCACGATCCTTATCATTCTAGTATGTAGTGGAAATATCGGTGCTAACGTAGAAGAAGGCTGCAGCCAGAATGAACAAAATGATAATCGCATATATCGCCGTGCCAATGATGCCACACACGAGACCGGCAATTGCTAATCCTCTTCCCTGTTCCATGCGAAGTCTGATTTCCTTAAGAGAAATAGATGCGAATACGATAGCGACAATCCCAATCAGAAATCCCAAGTATGGAATCATGATTGACAAAATCCCCAGGACAAGAGCTGCGATAGACTTGCTATTGGTTTTGGGTACTACATAAGGTGGTGGCGGAAGCGGATCGCTATAATAACGATCCACATCATTCTGACGTTGATCCAAAGGTAAATCCTCCCTGTTGGTTAAGTAGTCTCATTATACTTGATTAGCTGGAAAAATATGCTCCATTATTTGTAAATATTCCGGTTTTATTAAATATATTTACTTTCTCGACCAAATACGCGAAGCATGCAATGTACAGAAAAGTATAATACTCTAGTTTTAAGGATGAGGTGATCGTTGGGAAAAGATCTAAATATCCAAAAAAACTCACCTTTATTTTCCTGGCTCACTTCATCGATTTCAATCCACGCACTCCATACGGAGTGCGACATTCTCATGAGCCGCTCAGGGGTCATGTGTTTTGATTTCAATCCACGCACTCCATACGGAGTGCGACAAGTCGATTATTCTCCTGTAGTCGAAGGCGTTGAATTTCAATCCACGCACTCCATACGGAGTGCGACTTTGTCTTTAATATCTACGGTATGCCCATTAGGATTTCAATCCACGCACTCCATACGGAGTGCGACGGAACACATTATGAAATAGAGGTGGTCAGCACATATTTCAATCCACGCACTCCATACGGAGTGCGACCAGAGCCGGCTTACCGTTAATCTCTGCAGGTAGTTATTTCAATCCACGCACTCCATACGGAGTGCGACCATCCGGATCGTCATTATCTGTTGGAATATTAAAATTTCAATCCACGCACTCCATACGGAGTGCGACGAGACTCCGTTTTCCTCGCAGTTAGCTACACAATTTCAATCCACGCACTCCATACGGAGTGCGACGATTCGGGACCGCTGTATCGAGCGTGAGTTTGTCGATTTCAATCCACGCACTCCATACGGAGTGCGACAGGGATGCACGTTTATATTCCGGTTATGCACGATATTTCAATCCACGCACTCCATACGGAGTGCGACTTTTAACAACATTTTAAAGGAGATGACGCTAATTATTTCAATCCACGCACTCCATACGGAGTGCGACAGACTCCGCGTAATTACTTCCTCATCACGAACGAATTTCAATCCACGCACTCCATACGGAGTGCGACGATGACAAACGAAGCACTTGCAATATCCGAAGATGATTTCAATCCACGCACTCCATACGGAGTGCGACGTATACCGCTGTATATTATGCATAATAGATTGAGAATTTCAATCCACGCACTCCATACGGAGTGCGACTCAATGTACTCCCGGATTCCTTTTACCTCTTCCAATTTCAATCCACGCACTCCATACGGAGTGCGACCAAAGATTAAACCAGCCGCGATAAAGATTGCTAGGATTTCAATCCACGCACTCCATACGGAGTGCGACCCAACACCGCGCAACAGAATATTGGTAACCGACAAATTTCAATCCACGCACTCCATACGGAGTGCGACCAGCGGCACTAGCAGCGTCGAAGGCTCAATATGATATTTCAATCCACGCACTCCATACGGAGTGCGACGGATGTCATTATCGGATAAGCAACACGACTTAGTCATTTCAATCCACGCACTCCATACGGAGTGCGACAGCGAAAAAAGAACGTAATAATACTATTTTCAATAATATCATTACGTTCTTTCACTATTTCTTGCTAATCATACAACCATTTTAATACACAAAACTCAATATATTCAATAGCCCTGTTGCCAAAAGGTTACAAATAGGACCCTTTCGACAAATTCTGAGGTGCGAATCTCCCGGGGATTTCATGTGAGCTTGGCATTCGCACCTGCATACTTTCCCAACCACTTTCTACCCTTCCACTTTCACCCGCTGCAAAAACGTTCGCGTACGCGAAAGCTTCGGATTGCCAAAGATCTGTTCCGGAGGTCCCGCCTCGGCAATTTCGCCGTTATCCATGAAGAAGACACGATCTGCAACATCGCGAGCGAAGCTCATCTCATGGGTGACAATCATCATCGTCATATTCTCCTGTGCCAACTGCTTGATGACACGCAGCACTTCCCCCGTCAGTTCGGGATCGAGTGCCGATGTTGGCTCGTCGAACAGCAGAATGTCTGGCTGCATCATCAGTGCGCGCGCAATGGCTACGCGCTGTTTCTGTCCGCCGGACAGGTTGGCAGGATAGGCATCCGCCTTGTCGGACAGCCCTACTTTACCGAGCAATTCAAGACTGCGCTGCCGGATGATCGCCGAGCTTTCTTTTTTCAACGTCTTCGGTGCCAGTTCCAGATTCGCCTGTACCGTCAGATGCGGAAACAAGTTGAAATGCTGAAAGACCATGCCCATGCGATCCGTAATCTTCCGTATATCCGCGCCGCCCGCATATGCTCCGTTCTCAGCCAGCGTCTGGCCTTGAATGCGAATGGTGCCACCCGAAATATCCTCGAGATGAATCAGGCTGCGCAGCATCGTACTTTTACCAGAACCAGAAGGTCCGATCACGGCGATCACTTCACCCGGCTCCACGTGGAACGATACCTGCTTCAGCACATCAAGTGTACCGAATGATTTTCTTAATTGATTCACTTCTATAATATGTGTCATATGCAGACAGTCCTTTAATTGATCAGATTGGATAACTTCGTAAACTTCTGTTTCGTGCGCGTTTTACTCAAATGTATAGCGTTTCTCCAGTGCCTTGAAGAACAAGGTGAGTACCATGGTCAGCAACAAATAAATAATACCGGCAATCAGAAACGGTGTCAGACGGAAATCACGGTTTACCGCGGCCTGTGCGTAATGCAGCAGCTCAGGTACAGCCACAGCATACAGCAACGCCGTATCTTTGATTAACGTAATCGATTCATTCGCCGTCGCAGGTAGCACAACCCGGATCATCTGTGGGATGATGACTTTCGTCATCGTCTGCCATTTGCTTAAGCCCAGTACCTGTGCAGCTTCATGTTGTCCTTTATCAATGGAAAGCAATCCACCTCTGAAAATCTCGGCAAAGTAAGCCCCATAATTCAAAATAAAGGCCAGTGCTGCCGCCGTGAAGCGGTCAAATACAAGATACTCCCCTACGCCTGGAAGCAGCGGCAGACCAAAGCAGAAGAACAACAGCTGAAGCATCAGCGGCGTTCCCCGCATCACATAGACGTACGTATGAGCGATCCACGCCAGTGGCTTGAATCGGCTTTTCATCAATAAGGTTACTCCAAATCCAAGCGGTACAGACACTATAATTGCCAGCAAAAATAAAAAGATTGTGGTCTGTGCCCCTTCAAGCATGGGCTTCATAACGCCCAGTAAATACTCCCAGCTCATCGCAATCGGCTCCTCTAATCTGTTAACCCCGAATTCCGCAGGAGACTTGCTCCTTTTTGGAATCCGGGGTCATGTTGTTTACTACATATGTCAGGCAAATGGCCTGATCCTATTTCAAAACTTCATCTTCACCAAACCATTTGGTGGAAATCTCGGCTGCTGTTCCATCGGCATTCAGCTCATCCAATGCCTTTTGCAGCTGGTTCAGCAGTTCTTCGTTGCCTTTTTTCACACCAATGCCGTATTGTTCCGGAGCAAGGGATTCATCCAGCAATTTGAACGTGCCCTCTTCCTTCGACATGTAATATCTCGCAACCACTTCGTCAATGATGACTGCATCCAGACGTTTGGTTTTGAGATCGGTCAGCGCCAGTACATTGTCCGGGAACTCGGACGCATTCACTTTATCCTTCAGCGGACTTGCCGCGAGTGCATCTGCCGCAGAGGACAGCGCCTGCAATCCTACATTCTTGCCATCCAGTTCATCCAGCTTCGTAATCGGTGAGTCCGCCAATGTAACTGCAACCTGGCTGTTCTCCAGATAAGGCTTCGTGAACAGCACTTTATCTTTCCGCTCATCCGTAATCGTGTACCCGTTCCAGATCAGGTCGATCCGGCCGCTGTTCAGCTCCGATTCTTTGGAAGACCAGTCAATTGGCTGGAACGTAATTTCTTTCCCCATTTTCTCCGCTGCTGCTCTTGCGTAATCAATATCGAAACCTACAATTTCATTCTTGTCATCGCGGAAGCCCATTGGAGCGAATTTATCATCTATCCCCACGATAATGGCATTGTCATCCTTGCTTCCCGAGCTAGAACATCCCGCAACAACAATCATGCATATGCTGATCAATAATAGAAATATCGCTTGTTTTCTCATCTCTCTAACCCCTCCATGTCTATAACCAAAACCCAAACGCTTTAGTTCGTTACCACGTTATCAGAGTCTTATAATAACATAGCATGGGAGAAGAGTCGAGCCTCTTGCCAAGTTCATTCATATCTATTCCGGTCAATTGTCAACAATTTGTGAAAAAGCTTCTTTCACTTGCGCCGGTTCCACCAGCTTCTTACGTACAGTTGAATCCCACTTATCCGGTTCCTGGAGAGTCTTCAGTTCCGTTCCGGCCCACGCTAAGCAACATTCTTCTCTAACTTCTCGTCTGGAAGATATTAGGGAGGTGGATACAATAAAAATCTTCAATACTATGGGAACGTTGATCTCACTGTTGTTCCTTACAACTTTGCTGATATTATCCGGCTGTAATCCTACTTCAATTAATGGTACAAACGGAACTGCCTCGCCCCCCACAACTAATCCAAAGGAAGGCGAAATGGGATCACAACAGGAGAAAGCTCAGGAAGCGGAGCCCAACTTACCCCAGGAACTGCCTACACCAATTATTAAGAGCAAAAGCGGCATCTCCATCCCTTCTGTACAGGGCAGTTATTGTTGGAGTGGAACGTGCGCTGATTACGCTAGCTTAAATTTTGAAGACAAAAGTCCGATCTCAGTTCTTGCCGGTGAGGAAGTATCCATAGATATGGGCATAGATATCCCCCCGGATGAGATAAGTATTTCTGAATATGTGGACAACCGCAGTCAACTCATTACTTCAACGGGTGGGACCTTCCAACTTCCCATGGAACCAGGGACATATTATTACGGAGCATCTGTCCGCTGGTCTTCCCCTCAAGATTCACAGGTCAGCCTGGGAGATACTTCTTTTGCGTTTGTAGTTCATGTTGTGGAGAAAAAATAAAACCAAACAGGGCCCCTCCACTACCGGAGAGGGCCCTGTTTGCTGTTTATATTTCGTTTTTTCTTGCGATCATATTCCCATTCATATTCCGTTGTTGTACATCCTGTCTTTATCTATTGCTGCACTTTCTCACGATCTTTGCCTTTATCCGATTCACCCGCATTTTTGTTGGCGGCGTCGCGATCCTGCTGCATCTCCTCCACTGTTTTCACTTTGAGACGTGCAGCGCCTTCATATTCCTTCGTTGGAATCAGGTTGCCCGCAGCCAGTCTTGCTTCTGCCGCAGCAATAGCATCCCCATATTGTGGCAACCACTCGGCTTGAGCGACCAGCATCTCGTCGACCATTTGCCAGATTTCTTTTGGATTACATACCGCACCCACAAGTGGGTCCATCATGAACGCCTGACGCAATAGTTTGTCGTCACCATGTACAGCAGCTTCAACCGCAAGCCTTTGTACGGAAATGCTCACATTACACACCGCAGCCGGACCGAGCGGCAGATCGCCTACATGTGGCATCGAAATGCCGTTGCGGTCCACATATCCCGGTGCTTCGATGATGGCATCATCCGGCAGGTTGGAGATCACACCATTATTAACGGTATTGAAATGTCCACGGTATACGCGCCCCGTCTCCAACCCTTCTATAATGTAGGAACCATGTTCTCCGCCGCGTTTTTCTGCAACAAATTGCATCGGCTCATCCTTCATCCAGTTCGGGAAGTCGGTCTCAAACCAATTTCTGCCCTCTGTACATACGCGTAAATACCCGCCTGTCTCGCCATTAATCCAGCTGTCCAGGTCGATCCAGTCCATGATCTCTTCCGGACGTTTGCGGTACCAAGGCACATATTCACTAAGGTGACCATTCGATTCCGTACTGTAATAACCAAATCGACGCAGCATATCGATCCGCACTTTCTCGGTGCGGCTGTACTCTGGATGTTTCTCGAAGGCTTCGAGCAAATTGCCCGTAAGGTCTTTACCTTCATGGGACGCCTTGATGTACCAGGTCTGATGATTAATTCCGGCACATACAATATCCACTTCATTCATTTTCAGTCCAAACGCTTCCGCAATCTGGTGATGCCCATGCTGTACGCCGTGACATAGTCCGATCGTACGCACACCGCCGTACTTGTTGCAGGCCCAGGTCAGCATGGCCATCGGGTTGGAATAATTGAGGAGCAGCACATCCGGTGCGCTTTGCTCGCGAATATCTTTGCAGATGTCGAGCATTTCGGCAATTCCGCGCTGTCCGTACATAATCCCACCTGCACACAACGTATCCCCGACACATTGATCCACCCCATATTTGAGCGGAATATCCACATCGGTTGCAAAAGCTTCCAACCCACCCACACGGATTGTACACAGTACATACTTCGCGTCCTTGAGCGCTTCTCTCCGGTCCGTTGTTGGCTGAATCTGAATATTCAGCCCATTCTCGCGGATATCGCGCTGACACAGCTCGGTAACCATGTCCAGATTGTGCTGATTGATATCGCAGAAAGCAACCTCAATATTGTTAAACTCCGGTACCGCGAGCAAATCCCGCAGCAACCCCCGTGTAAATCCGATACTGCCTGCCCCGATAAATGCCACTTTAAACGACATGCACAGTTCCTCCCGTAATCCGAGATATATCCGCTCGGTTAATGATCTCACTTCATGAAATCATTGTAGCAACGGGTTGTAAGGAAGCGTTATCAAAATCATGACCACTTCACCACGAGGTTGTCAAAAATCCTCACTTTTACATCCACCGTGTTGTACTATTCAGATAAACTGCACGATTTATTCTTCAGCGGGATAATGACTGACATGTCGCTCCATCGAGGAACGGAATTCAACCGGAGTTCGGCCCGTATATTTCTTGAATAACATATGAAAATATTGTCTGCTCCCCACCCCCACGTAATCGGAAATTTCGGAAATTGGAATATCTGTCTGTTGCAGCAGCATCTTCGCCTTTTCCATTCGAAGCATTGTGAGATAATCGGTAGGCGTGCGCTTCGTGTGCTGGCGAAAAATACGGTGCAAATACCCCGGATGCAGATTCACTGCTGCCGCAATATCCTTCATCTGAATATTGCGATCCATATTGTGATGCATGAATTCAATCGTACGTTTCACGTACAGCTCCGTCTGATCCAGCGTACTTCGATTGATCTCCCCTCGAAGTCGTGCGACCCTAACCAGCAGTTGGATAAAAAGTGTACGTACCAGCGTCCCCTGCTCAGGGGATTTCAGATCCCGGGCTTCGCGATGATGTGAGCGTTCCTCCGGCGGAATAATCCGCATGGGCGCAGAAGATCGTCCCTGCTCCATCAGACCGCGCTGATCCAGCTCCAGCACTAGGCTTTTCATAATGTGATACACCTCTTCCGGGTCAGGCAAAACGAGATAAGGCGAGTCTTGTGTTAGAAAAGCATGGACTTCTTCCTCTTCCAGCGCGAGCTGGCGAATGGAAGGCTGTCCTGGCTCCGATCTGGCAACTCCAAATTCCACATTCAGCATGCGGCACGGGACTCCATCTTTCACCAGCAGACGATGCGGAACCCCCGCGTCCAACAGAATGAATTGACCTTTTTTCAATACTGCCTGTTCGGAGCTGCCATCCGGCATCTGTACATCGACCCGGCATATTCCCGAAATAATGTACATGATCTCCGTAGAATCATGATCGTGATAGGACATCTGGTAGTTGTCCCATTGCTTGTAATAATACGCGTAGAAACGCGGCCCATATTCCTCCAAGCGCAGTTTCTCCTGAAACAGACTGCCTGTCCACTGTTTTGCTTCCAATGCCTTGCACCTCCGTTGCTGCAACGATCCTCACTTTTCTCCATTGTAGCAAGTCTCGGCGATGTATAGCATCATGTAAATGAAAAACATTGCGATTATAAATTAGATAATTATATAATTAGCCATAAATCTAATCATTTTTTATCCAATCTATAAGCAGGAGGTCTTGAGGGATGAAAACTACATTTTTTCTGGTGAGACATGGGGTCAAAGAAAAACAAATTGGAGATGTACCCCTCACATCCGAAGGAGTAGTACAAGCTAAGTCAACAGCACTTTATTTGTCTAATGTACCTGTCACCAAGATCATTGCAAGCCCACTTCGAAGAGCAATCGACACAGCGGCGCATATTGCTCTCCAAACAAAGGTGACAGTGACTGAGGACCGGCGTCTGCGGGAACGCGCCAACTGGGGTGACCTGCCTGAACAAACCTTTGAAGAATTTATCGCGATGTGGGACCAATGTACATCCGAGCCAGACTACCTGCCACCCGTGGGCGACTCATCTAAGCAGGCAGGCGAACGTTTGGCCTCTTCCCTAACGGAATTGGTGAATTTTAGATTCACCAGATAGCTATATCGTTATCGTTACTCACGGCGGGTTAATTACGGATCTTCTCGTAAACACATTTTCAGAGCATGAACTTAATGGCTGGCATCCTGATTTTATCGCCATGCAAAGTCAACTGATTCCCGAATGCTCCATCACCACATTGATCCATGAGAACGGGAACTACACCATTCATGATTTTGCATCCGTAAAACATTTGGAATGATGATGTAATGATGTCGTCAGTTGCTTCGGTTTAGCATCAGGCCAAACTCCGATCAAAAAAACTCCGGGTAACCTTCCGTACGCCTAAACGCACCGAGGTTACTCCAGAGTTCCGCTGTATCACCATACAGGTATTGCGCTCCTCAAGCCCAGCCTTCAGAGGATCATATCATCTGCGTTTTGGGCCATTTATCACTTATCATCTATCATCTCTTACTTCTCATTTCCCACCCTTACCCGACTTGGGCGTGTGGAACTTCGGCAGTGTAACCTTAGACCAGTCGATATCCGATGCCATGTAGAAGGATGGGTAAGACGGTTGATTGTACCCACTGTTCTGTCCGGCAATGCCGACACGATACATCGCGTCATGCATCAGCGTGTACAGTTTGCGATCTGTCTTCTCGGTGCTCAGATAGATGCGGATCGCCGAGCTGTCTTCGGTTCTGACCAGCATCTCTTCCCGCCAATCCCCAAAGATATCCGCTACGAGAGATGGCGTACCCTTGGTATAATTGTTGGTCAATGTTCCGGTTGCGGTCAGCAGCGTGCCCCGATTCCAATCCTTGATCGTAGGTGTGACATCGATGGCACCATCCACGATCTGAGTTGTCATATCAGCAGCCCAGCGAATATTCATATTGGTCCCAGGGGCTTTGTCGCTTATTTTCTCACCGCTGGCTGTCCACAATCCTACAGCCCATGTCTCCAACCCGCGGCGGGTTGGGTCCACATCACCGATCATGCCACGTCCGGTATCTTTGCCCGTGTACCCACCATAAATCACTTCACCAGTCTTCGCATCCCGCAGGGAATATCCGTACGGCGCCCAAGGACCACCCTCATGCACCATGAAGATCTCAAGTCCCGGACGGTCCGGATCAATATCCGCTACGTGAAGCGCATCCCCATGGCCCAGACGTGCAATCGTTCCCGGAGCGGCGCTCTCCGCAGGCATCAGGTCCTTGGAGCTGTACAGCACACTGCCATCATGATCAATCGTGGCCGAGCCGTACACAATCTCCTGTTTGCCGTCTCCATCCACATCAGCCACACTGAAATAGTGCGCGCCTTGTGTGGTAATTGAGCCATACACCGGATCTGTACCGTCCACCCCATGCGGACCGTCATTGAACGGGTTCTTCATCGGTGTCCAGCCACTGTCCACCTTCCATTCACGTTTGAGCTTTTTGCCATCCCAGTTGTAGGCGACCAGTGTGGAACGTGTGTAGTACCCGCGTGCAAAGATCGCAGACGGTTTCTTCCCATCCAGATACGCCACCCCTGCCAGGAAACGGTCAACCCGGTTCGCCGGTTCAATACGCGCCATTGCGTAATCGCCCCACATCAATCCATCATCCTGCCGTCCCGGCTCGTAAGGAATGGTCTCCAGCTCTTTTCCTGACTCTCCTTCGAACACCGTTACATACTCAGGCCCATCTACGATGAAGCCTTCGAACTTGCGCAGCTCATTCTTGCCACTGCGGCTTGGTGCATACACATCGATGAAGTAATCGGCCAAGCTCTCAGCATCCTTCTGAGACAAAGGATAACTATACTTTTTCTCCATCCCAAAAGCTTCCTCCAGCGTAGCAGGCCAGTTGCCCTTCACGACCTCTTCATGTTTATGCCAGTTCTTGAACATATCCACGACATGATCATAATAGCCATCTGCACTTAAACGGTAATCATCTTCGTTGGAATAACCCGCTTTGCGATCCTGCTTCGGAAGGGTGATGTACTTCTCGGACGTCACTTTTCCTTTTTTGTTATATTGGATTATCTTGGTGCCCGGCGCGGTCTTGAACATCATCTCGGCCTTGCCATCCCCGTCAAAATCATAAACGAGCATCTGTGTATAATGAGCACCCGAACGGATGTTGACGCCGAGATCGATTCGGTACAACAATTGTCCGTCCAGCGTGTAACAATCTACGTAAGTTTTACCGGTGTAACCTTTTTGCGAGACATCCTTGGCGTTAGAAGGGTCCCATTTTACAAAAAACTCATACTGTCCGTCCCCGTCCACATCGCCCACACTCATATCATTCGCAGAATACGAGTAGGCTTCTCCTACTGGCGTCACACCATCAGCCGGTTTTTGCAAAGGAATATCGACGTAGCCGTTCGCCCAAGGTTTGACGGATGCACTGCGTTTGCTCTCCTTGCCCTTCTTGCTTACCGATGCCACTTCATAACGGGACGACGATTTGCCTGCTGCATCAACATAGTTGGTGCTGTCGGTGACCGTAGCAATCTTTTTGCCATCACGATATACGTTAAAATCTGTACCTGTCAGACCTTTATCGCTATACCCTGTGGCCTCATCATCAAGCAATCTCCAACTGAGAAAAACACCCTCCGAAGTAGACGCCGCGACCAGACCGCGATCCAAATATTCAAGCTGAATGTCTTTCAAAGAACCACCTCCATTATGTGACTGCACGCTGGCATCAGCCGCGCTGTTCTCACTGGAAGCTGCTGCTCCGCTCGCACCCGCTGTTCCCGCAACGAGCAAAGCAACGCTTAGTGCCGAAGATAGCATTTTGGCTGCAAGTGGCAAACGTACCTTTTTACGATTGGAGTGCATACCTGAAACCGATCCTTTATGTATCGGCGCTGTTGTTTTGGATTTCATCGACCTTCACTCTCCTTGAGACAGAATGGGTGATGCTTGTGGCTGTGCTTGGATCGTTGCGGCATCCTTCAATCGATACAAACGTTCATATCCTTCAAATAACTGAATGCGCTTACAAAATTAATAGAGAATAATCTGCTTGAACAGACTTCTCAGACTTCTTCGATTCCGTCCCCCTTCCGTTCCCTCTCCATCAGAGCAGTTTCATCCTGCCCATCGGGTATTATTATAGACATCCTGCCTGCTGCGACATAGGCAAATATCCGTCCAAAACGATCAATATTCAGTGTTGTTGGAGGAGGGCTTGACGTGAAAGTGGTGCTTCAGTTCTTTCGAGCAGCCCCTCCATTCACTTTAAAATTTTCCCTTTTATTGCAATAATACAAGAATACCTTAATATAGGCAGGGTGATGAAGATGAGTTTCGAATTCTATATGGCAGCAGATCGTCCGATTCCCGAGATTAAACTTAGAGGACAAGAGGTTTTAACCGTAGGGGATATGATTCGTATGAATGTTCCGGATGGTCTGATTCCTTGGAAAGAAATGAATGAAAATGCAAAGATTCTTTATGGTGATCCAGCAGCGTCTAATCATTTTCACATAGAAAGTGCTTCATATGCTTTAAAAATCATGAGTAAGTATACTAATCTCAACCATATTTACAAATTCGATGGTCCTCCAATAAATCTAACGAAGGAATTATATAATTATGTAACTACACTCCATAAAGAAATAAACTTGGAAATCTGGCATCTCTGGTTTGGCTATGATCATGAAGGTGAGATCATTACAAGAAAAAATTTGTCACGTTCCGCTCTTACTCTCTCTGATTTTGAAGCCGCTCTTCATGAGAGTTGGTGCATAGCTATCAATAGTTGATTCGTGAATCGGAAAATAACAGCAGGGGCGTTCCAAGTCATACACATGACTTGGAACGCCCCTGCTTGATTTATTCTGCTTTTCCTATTAAGGCTCAATCCCCCAGACCAGAGTGCCGCCTTTATAGAGGGTCACCTTGTTCCAGTCCTGATAGGAGGTTTTGGTTGGATCGTAGGAATAATCATTGGATTCATCAAAATTGCTCCAGTCCGTTTTGTACATACGAAGCTGGATATCCCCGGATTGTGCACCTGCCTGAATCGAACCTGCTCCAGCAGTGAAGCTGAGCTCCACATAGGAATCGGTGAACGTGCGCTGGATGTTAGCACCGCCCACCTGTGCCCAGTCGATCGCAGAGTCCATTGCTGCGGTGCCTTCTTTGGAGAAGTAATAACGGATTTTCAGATCACTCAGGTTTACAGCCGTGTTGCCTACGTTTTTGATGTTAAAGAATGGCTTGATCTGATTATCTGCTGCGTTCGTATCTCCTGCACGATATTGCAGAACCAGATCACTGGTCGGAACGACTACACTTTGTGGTGTTGCGGAAGCTGCGGCAGAATTGGTACTTTCCCCGGCAGCGTTCACGGCACTAACCACATAATGATAGGTCGTTCCATTGGTCAGACCTGTATTGGTGTAGGATGTGCCGCTCACGTTGGCAGCAACCGTCGTGAATGGACCCGATGCACTCAACGCCCGTTTCACGTTATAACTTGTCGCTCCTGCAGAAGCCGCCCAGGACAAGCTAATTTGCGCACTGCCAGCCGTAGCTGTCAGCGCTGTTGGTGCAGCAGGAGCAGTCACACCTGCAACGGGGACAGCACTTTTTACAGCCGAATTGGCACTCTCACCTGCGGCATTTACGGCACTAACCACATAATAGTAGGTTGTACCATTGATCAGACCTGTGTTGGCATACGATGTTCCGGTCACGCCCGCAGCAACCGTAGTGAATGGACCTGATGCACTCAACGCCCGCTTCACGTTATAACTGGTCGCACCTGTGGAGGCGGTCCAGCTCAGGGAAACCTGTGCGTTGCTTGCTGTCGCAGACAGTGTTGCCGGAGCTGCTGGAGCTGTCGTTCCACCCCCTCCACCATTGCTGGCAGGAAGAACAGGGAATGAGTTTTGCACCAGCATGACGAATTGATCATGGAACCAGTGACCCGACACCGGTGCGTTAGGCAGTGCACCGGTCAATACACCATCACGTGTCGTGAATGTTGGATCACACATCCGGTCGAAGCCTTTTCCTTCGTTATTCGGAATTTCCGAGCTGGAGCCATCAGATTCCCCTGGAGGTTTGACCCATACATAGGCATCCAGATGGGCTGGTCCTGGTGCTGCTTTAGGTGCTTCACCTATGCCTGCTCCGCTGTTGTTACACCAGTTCCCCCGGTGATCCCGCTTATCCACACGCCCGGAGTTCACGTACGTGTTAATATCACTGCCTGTGGCAGACGTTGGACGGTTAACCCCGCCCCATCCATTGCGGCTGGTATCAATCAGGAAGCCCGTGCTGGCCGGCCAACCTGCTTGTACAAATCCGCTATACAGTGCCGCAGTGAAATCGGTTTCGTCAAAGTACGGATTCCACTCATAAAACTTGGAGGACTTGATCGGTTGTCCGCCGATGTTCAGATCCGGGTTGGTCAGATTCGGTTCGCTCAACGGTGTGCTATTCGCTGTGTTCGTGATGAATCCGTCTGCGCTGCTTAGACCTGCATTTGTTCCTTGGACAACGTTAGTATAGAGCGAGATTGCACCTGTACGGTTGTTATCCCAACCAAGCCAGCCGGAGTGACCAATATCCAGGTAGTTGTACACATTCGGAACGGCATGCAGCTTTTCCAAAGCATATTTCACGCCAGCTTCGTAGATGCCTGTTGAACTCGCCTGGGCACAGGCTGGTGTACTGAGGTTGGTTACCAGATTAGGAAGACTGTCCGGCTCAATGATGGCAATGATGCGAATGTCCTGATATTTAGGTTCTGCAAAAATATCGGCGATTACATTGATATAATCATTTTTATACGTCTGCAGCGCTGCCTGTGTTAGTGGAAGTTCACCATTGGACGCAAGCGCATGGCAATCCCGCCCAGGCAGGTTGTAGATAACGAATGAAGCGGTAATCGGAGTGCCTGCTTTCTTTTGTGCCAAAGCGGCATCCAGATGCTGCTCCACACTTTTGCGTCCGGCATTGTCTGTTCCACCATGAATGGCGGCAATACGGTCGATCCAGACTGCCGTTGGATAGGATTTGACCGTTTCCATCTTGGCTTTTAACGACGCATCACTGGTGAGAGCAATGGACGTATCCACGAGAGCGGAATAATCCTGGTTTAAATACGCCGTAGCTCCGACAAACGGATTATCCACATGTGCTTCAGCCGCCTGACTCACTCCTGGAGCCATGCCCGGGAAAATGCCCGCCGCGAGCAGCGTTGCTGCCAGCATTTGTTTTACACTTCTGCGAAGGACTTTTCCGCCTCTCGATAAGGTTTTCGATTTTGTCATTAGGGTTCCACCTTTCCTGTAATTGGATTGGGTATTTACTCATGTCTGATCCTCTGTGTCGGCAAGATGCTATGCACGGTAGAGAACATATGGATGAGCTGTTGGAACTTCACCTCCATGAATGCAGTCAAATTGGGACAAGCGTAGGTCAACAACAATAGAGCCTGAACTGTAACAAGAAACAGAGATTGTGTCTTACACTGAGGTTAAATGACAAATCAAGGGGGATAACATCTGTAGGTGTGTGCGGGTGATCTTCGGTGAACGACTTTCAAATCTTTACTCATCCTTTAATTTGGTAAGCGCTTACTTTTTGAGGTTTTAAAAAAGGCTTACCCTCGATACAAACCTCACATCGCGTGTCCACCTCCTTATGAATCTGATTATACTCCATGTAAATATTACTGTAAATTGAATTTATTAAATATTATTATAATTAATTCCATAAATCAGGCAGGAATTCTGAGATGTGCCTGCGCAAGCCATAAGAAAGGCTCATCACGGACTTATCCCCCGTAATGAGCTAATTCACATCGTATACTTTCATGCTCTCTTTCTATGGAAGCACTACAATATCCCCCGGTTTCAAACCGTTCAGTACTTCCGTCTTGTCATCCGTCTCGATGCCTGTTTGAATCGTCTGCTGAGCATATTGTCCGTTGCCTTGATCCAGCATTACATATGCCGTATCCTGATCACGCATAACCGCCAGCGTGGGAACCACCGTCGCTTTCTCCTTACGCAGCGTTTCAATCTTCCCCTCCAGACTTAATCCACCGATCAACTTGGCGTTTGGCTTCAGATCAATGACAATATCGAATTGGGAAGGCTGCTTGAGATCTGTTTCCGTTCCCTTTTTGGCAAACTTGGAGATTTTGCTGACCTTTCCGGTTAACGCAACCTCCTTATTGCCCGTCATATGTACGCTTACAGGCATACCAGTTTGAATTTTGAAAATGTCCTGCTCAGTAATGGTCGCCACAAACTGCAATTTGCCCGTATCTACAATGGTACCCACATACTGACCTTCGCTCACCATACGTGTCTTGGTCTCCGTATCATTCATCAGAAACACGCCGGATACCGGGGCATACACGGTGGATAAACCGATAACCGCCTTCTTTGCCTGAACCTCCTGCTCCTTCACAGCGATGGATTCCTTATTCATTTCGTTGGTCAGTCGTTTGGTCTCCCGCTCGGCGAAGGCTTTCTTCCGCTCTTCTTCGGTGACCCCTAATGGCTCGGAACCGTTTCCCTGATTAAGACCAATCTCATTCATTTGCGCTTCCAGCCTCGATTTCTCAATATCGGTCTCCAACTGCTGCACTTCTGTCTGTAATGCTTTCGAATCAAGCGAGAACATAACGTCTCCCTTGCGAATGGGCTCCCCATTCTCTACATTCCACTGCTTTATTTTCGAGGCAAAAGGAGCGTAAACATCTGTCTGCTTGGCATAAACCGATTTGCCTTTGACCTGAATTTCCTGCGTGACCGTCTCCTGAGTGACTTCAAATGTGATGGGCTGCGGCGCCTCAATGGGCGCTTCGGGTACCGGTTTATATTGTTGGTATAGGAAATATCCAACACCCGCGAGCAGTCCGATCATGATGATTCTCTTTATCCATTTGCTTATTGCCGAATTCTTCATTGCCGTATGTCCCTTCGTTGAATCTGTCTGCTGATTCTGTCTGTTCAATCCTTAAACTTTTCATTCTCTGTATCTCTGCTTCATTTAAGCCGATTTGATCACCTGTAACGCATTCGTACGTGAGGCACTAATCGCCGGATAGATTCCCGAGAGCACTCCGGTTAATACCGCAAACGCTATTCCAGCAGGCAGGGCTGACGTCTGAATGATCACTTGGAGAGGTGTGCTTGCCTCCATCGAGATTTGCCCTTGGAGCAGTCCGTTTACCCCCTGGATGGCTCCATAAGCGATGAAGACACCGACAATTCCGCCCAATACGCCAAGTACAGCGGCTTCTGTAATGAACATCTGCCGGATCTGCCACAGATTGGCTCCCAGCACCTTCATGACACCGATCTGTTTTCGTCGCTGATGCGTGGACATGATCATCGCAACAATAATGGACAGCGAAGCCAGCAGCATGACGAATATTCCAATGCCCATAGCGGCCTTCTGGTACATGCCGAGCTGCTCCTTCATCGCCTGCTCCTGATACAGATTGCTGTCTGTCATCAGCGTCAGCTTCTGAATCTGCTCCTGCACCTGTGCCACATACTTCTTGTCCTCCACCTTTACGAGCGCCGAGTTCAATCGTCCTGCTGCCGCGGCCTGTGCCTGACTGCTCTGGAACTGTTCGGCGAGCATTCGGGCGGTTTCGAGGGAAACATAAACCTTTTTGTCATACATGGCATTATTCTCACTCATGCCGCCAGGAACTTTCAGCACCCCTGTCACTCGCAAAGGCGAGCTTGTTTTGACTTTGGACGCATCATTCATGTCCTGATATTTAAGATTAAACTGTGCCTGAAACAGCTCGGTTTGGGTAGACATCAACGCCATGTATTGCTGTAGAAACTCGTCATTAAACGAATCCTCCATGAGCTTGGCATTCAGTTCACGTATGACCTCGGCGTCCACAAGTCCGAAGGTTGCACCGTAATTCGCAATAGCGGCTCCGTTGATCCCCGATGCCCCGCCTTTGTCAAAACGGTAGCCAAAACGGCTTAATGTCCCAAGCTCTGTACCGATGACTTCCACATTGGAGCTCTTGCCTTCCAGCGTTGCCATCTCCAGCATGTCCAGCTTCAGCATCGGAGCAACGGCGACGACATGCGGAAGACTGGCGATAATATCGATTTTTCGAGCTGTCAGTGCTCCGCGTTCAAAGGTAGACGTTTGCCCACTGCTCCCGCTCCCACCCGAGTTGATGCCTTCATTCGGAGATACCGTAATCTCATCCATTTTGTAATTCTCGTTTAACGTTTTCTCACCATAGACCTGTACCGACTGCCCCACACTTAATGCGATAATCATGGCGGCACATCCGATGGACAGACCAATCATGCACAGTAAGGTAACCACCTTCCTCCGTACAATCTGTCCCCATGACATTCGCAACACATCCAGAATTCTCACAACCGCTCTCCCTGCTCTACTGCCTTGGACTGGCCACTCTTCACCAAGCATCCGTCCTGCAATGTAATGACAACCTGCATTTGCTCCGCCACTTCCGCCTCGTGCGTAACAATAACAAATGTCGTATCCATCTCCCGATTCAGCTGTTGCAAAATGGAAATGATCTCTTCCTCCGTGCGCGTATCCAAATTCCCGGTAGGCTCGTCTGCAAATATGACGGACGGCTCCGTAATAAGTGAACGTGCAATGCTGACGCGCTGCTGCTGTCCTCCCGATAGCTGGGAAGGGAATAACTCGGACTTGCCGACAAGGCCTACCTGTTCCAGCAGGTGCATCGCCTTTTGTTTACGTCGTGATGGGCGAATGCCCTGAAATACGAGCGGCAGCTCCACATTTTCCCGAATCGTCAGGTTCGCCAGCAGCTCATACGCCTGAAAAATAAAGCCAATATGTGTCCGGCGGAATTCAGCCAACCGGTTCTCACTCATACGGACAATATCCTGATCCGCAATGAGGATCTTGCCAGTGTCCGGCTTCATCAGACCTGCCATTAAGTGCAGTAACGTCGATTTGCCCGAACCGGAGCTTCCCAGCAGTGCAACCATCTCGCCCTTGCCCACGGATATGTTAATGTCCTGCAATACGGGAACGATCCCTTGTGCATTGCGAAACGTGTGTGACACCTGTTCTACTCGCAGCATGAATCCGGCTTCCTCTCATCGATGTAATAGAGGTAATTATAGCCATCAGATGTATCGGTCCAATCTGGACTTGTATCCAATTTGTAAAATCATCCTTTTACATCATTGGATCGAGATGCGATTGAAATGCCCTCTTTGGATTTATGCAAAATACTCGAATCACAAAAAGGCCCTATGGGTTAGTCCTTGCGTAGCGACTTCATTCCATAAGACCCTCATGTCTGAGCGTTCCATATTTACGGTTTTACCAAGCTCGGAAGCTAAATCGGTATAACTCGCTTTTTTCCATGGAGCTCCCAACAACAAAGAGATTGCTGTCATTCCATTTCAACTTGATAAAGTAATCGATATTCCGGTAGATAACCGTATCGGACCCCAGCTTGCTATCATTCAGATAGGCAATGTGAACCTCATTCTTCTGTCCTTCAAGTGTCAGAAAATAAGCAATGCGAGACTCCTCTTCATCCAGATCGAAGCTCCAGATGGGCCCTTTGACCAGCAGCTCAAACTTCTTGGTATCCGCTCGGTACCTGTACAATCCCTGTTCGTTATTCATCATACCTTGAATCAGCATATCCCCATTCTTCAATACTTTGAACTGCTGTATATCCTGGGCAGGGGGGTATGCGGTAATATCATTTTTGTCGTTAAGAGAGAAGCTATACACTGCGTAATTTTCTTTCAGTTTGACCAGCACATACACCTTGGTCAGATCCCGACTGATCTCATACGAATCCAGCATGATTAGGGTATCATCCTGACTTGAAATGTTGCTTTTCTGTGCAACCTTGGCAACTAATTCATCATAACTGTACAATTCGCGTTTCTTTCCTGTATTCAGATCCACCATGTTGAATACCAGGTCATCATATCCGATGTAGGATTCATCGCCTACAAAGATGCGTGAATAGGAGTTATCATTCTTCAACTTGTGATGTTCTCCTGTTTTCAAATCATATTTATAGGTTGTCTTCTGCGCCTGAGTCGATCGATACTGGGAATAGATCAGCTTGTTCTGATTCGGACTCAGAGTAATGCCATACTCTGTATTCGTAGCGATGTCTTTCAACCGATTATCATCCATATGCAGCTGTGACAGCTTAATCCCGGTATAGGAACGATCCGGCCGATTCAATATCACCGTGTTGGGATCAGCTACCTCAAAATCATAGATGGCAAAGTCATTGGGCAGCTTGGTAGCCGACTCAATCTGAATCGTGCTGCTCGGCGGTGGGGTCAAGCGACTGTTGAACTGTTTATCCGGCAGAATGACGGTTCTGGGCTTCGCATGTCCAATGCTGAAGAGACTGCCAATTCCAAAGATGCCTCCGACAAATACAATTAGCAAACCGGATAACATAAGCATATCGCGATGTCTGCTCCAAAATCCTCGTTTCTTCATACGTCCCATTCCCCAGGCAGACTGATATTCACCTGTGTTCCCTTGTTCAATATACTCTTCATTTCCACTGTTCCCCCATGCTGCTCTACCGTGTTTTTCACAATGGACAAGCCCAGCCCAGCGCTTCCCTTCTCTGTCCTGTTCATCCCGTTATCCCGGTAAAAGGGTTCAAATACATGCTTCAAAGCTTCCTCCGGGATGCCTTCTCCTTCATCGCGAATCAGTATGGCTACCGAATCCCCCAGTCGAAACGATTGGACTTGAATGATGGAATTCACATTTCCGTATTTGACGGAGTTATCCAGTACATTCAGGAAGACTTCTTTGAGCTTGTTCCAATCCCCCTGAACATACAGCGTTTCTTCCAGCTCATAACGAATACCGATATTGTACTTACCCGCCTTAATGGACATGTCTTCGCAAGCTTCCCGAATAATATTCGATACATTCACCCGCTCAAAGCGATAGGTCTGAATCGGTGTGGACGATACGGTCACTTCCAGGATATCGGCAACCATGACGTTGAGGCGCTGGCTCTCATTGATAATATATTTTAACCCTTTCTCGAAGAATGCCTGATCCGTAAAGCCATTATCCCGCAAAATCTGGGCATACCCGAGTATCGTAGTCAGCGGTGTCTTTAATTCATGGGTCACATTGTCAAAAAAAACCTTGTTGCGTGCCTGCAAATGCTTGACCTCATCCCGTTCTCTCTCAATCACATCAATCTGCTCCCTTACCCGATCAATCATGACCGTAAAGCTGGAAGCCAGCTCTCCAATCTCATCCTTCGTTGAGATGTGGATGTCTGCATTCAGGCTGCCTTGTGCAACTTCGGCTGAACGTTTCGTCAGCACACGAATGGGCTTCGTAATTTGGCGTGATATAAAGACAGAGCCAATGAAAACAAACACAAAAATGACGGCTGCAAAGCCCTTGATGGTGTTCTGAAAGCGCAAATGCCGTTTGAACAGGTCCGTATAATCTCTTTCCAGCTGGATAATGCCAAGGATGCTCCCCTCCGACAGCACAGGGAAAGACAGATTCCCTGTTACTCTGCCCTTATCCACCACTGTTGTATAAGCAATCTTTGACTTCATGGCAGCCTGTAGGTCAGAGGTTTTGGCAGCACCCGGCTTCGCCTCAGCACCCACGGTACTAAACGGGGTTGCATCAGATCGATAGACTATAACCTTGCCACCTACAGCGGATCCGATCTGTTCTGCGAGGTCCCTATTCCCTGTTCCCAGGGAGTCCTCACTAATCCGTTTGTTATGAATCAGGAAGTATTGATTGAGCGCGATATCCAGATTTTTTTTGGATTGTACCATGTCCTCCTGCACTTCCCTGTACATGTTCTCCTCACCCACTTTATTCGAAATAATGAGCAAGGCCGAAAAACCGATAAATACGATGACCGAGAAGAGAACGACCATTTTGAACTGGATCGTCCACTTCATGTATGCACCTGAATATTCAGTTTGTACCCCACGCCGAAGACCGTCTCAATAAGTGAAATCCCCTGCTCCCCGCTATCCAGCTTCTTGCGGATGCGCTGAATATGAATGTCTACCGTCCGGGTATCTCCGGGAAAATCAAATCCCCACACCTTATCCAACAATTCAGATCTCGTATGTACCTTCCGGTGATGGTTGACCAGATACAGCAATAAATCATACTCCTTATTGGTCAGTCCGGCGCGTTCCCCATCCTTCCAGACTTCACGCTCATCCTTGCGAATTTCAATGTGTCTGCCGAGCCGTACCACTTCATAGGACTGATTCTCCAGCGTTTCGCTGATTAGATCAATCCGGCGGAAAATGGCCCGAATGCGTACAACCACCTCACGAATGTCGAATGGCTTGGTAATATAATCGTCCGCCCCCAGCTCCATGCCCAGCACCTTGTCCAGCATATCGGACTTCGCCGTAATCATAATCACGGGAATCTTTGAATTCACGGAAAGCTGTCTGCATACATCGAACCCGCTCATGTCCGGCAGCATCAGGTCGAGCAGGATCAAATCTGGTCTGGACTCCCTGAGCAAATCCAGTCCCTCTCTGCCCGTTGCCGCTTCTGTCATCTCAAATCCTTCCTTGCGCAAAGAATAGGATAGGATGTCGCGAATGGACTCTTCGTCCTCAATAATCAAAATTTGTTTCGGTCTCATGATGAATCTTAATCTCCCTGCTCTATGAATTTCATCTGCCTTATATTTTGTATCTCTGCTCCAGGATTGAACAGAGGTTCACGGGAAATGTTACAACTCGGATACAAGTCTGGCGTCTTTGGAAACATCATCCCGATATACTTGGAACATTGAGAACAAACCAGACCGGAAAAGGCCAGATCGGTATCCAAAGGGGAAAACATCACGTGAACAAAACAGCCATTCATGATGCTTATGTAAACTATAAATCAGAAGTGACACGGTATCTATCTCAGATTGTCAAAAATCAACAGGATGCAGAGGATCTCACGCAGGAGTGCTTCATTCGAATGATGAATGTAACTGCAGACATTCCGGAAGAACGCCTTCTCTACTATCTCAAAAGAATTGCCCGCAACCTCGCTATGGATACATTCCGCAAGCGAACCCGTACACTGAAGCGAGACAGTAAGTTGGAGATGCAAACCTTTCACTGTGATGCATCCGAGTTGGAAATCTCCGAAGGTGTTAACGACCTTGTGTCGATCATCAACAATACAGAGCATCGCAAAATTCTTGAATTACGCGTGATTCACGGGTACAGCATCAAGGAAACCGCACAGCTCGTCAACCGCAGTGAAGGCATGATCAAATCCTCGGTATTCCATGCTGTGAATCGCATTCGGGCCAAAGTCATCTCCTAAGAGATGGCTTTTTTATTACTCAGAATGTCGTGAAATCAACATATGATGTTAGAAAGTATCAAAATTTCTTATATCGAGCATGACAAAGGACTCATTTTTACAAAAGTCGAGTTCGTTTTTACAAATTGTTATGACTATGTGAGATTTTGGTGTGATAAGATATGGACGAACTCATGTAGTAACTATTATTTGGGAGGGATTTGGTTGGGTAAATTGACACGTATGCGAGGAGTATGGGTAAAATCACTCCTGGCATTGTCCATGGCATTGCCGCTTCAGATCGGATTATGGAACGGAGATGCATCGGTTCAGGCAGAATGGGCAACCGACCCTGCGCCGTTCATACAGGCGAAGGTTGTTAACGGAAATGCAGGCAAGAAAGTACTGTTCGACAATACTCATGCACAGACAGCCGGAGCGGCTGACTGGGTCATTGACGGAGGTTTCTCTGACTTCGGTAATGCACTCGCGAATGATGGATATTATGTTAAGGAACTGCGCAAGACGACTCCATTTACCTATGACGATCTGAAAGAATATAACGTGTTTGTCATCGCTGAACCCAATGTTCCCTTCAAAACGACAGAACAGGCAGCCATGAAAGAGTATGTGGAAAAAGGCGGCAGCATCTTCTTCATTGGAGATCACTACAATGCTGACCGTAACAAAAACCGCTGGGACGGTTCCGAAGCGTTTAACGGCTATCGTCGTGGTGCATTCGAAGATCCAGCCAAAGGTATGAGCACAGAGGAGCGTAACTCTGAGGCTATGCAAAATGTAAGCAGCACAGACTGGTTGTCCGATAATTTCGGTGTACGCTTCCGGTACAACGCATTAGGTGATATTAACGCCACTAACATTGTGCCTGCTGGACAAGCATTCGGCATCACGGAAGGTGTATCTGCTGTAGCGATGCACGCAGGGTCCACACTTGCGATCACTGATCCAACAAAGGCAAAAGGTATTGTATACCTGCCGAAAACAAATGCGGCTTGGCCCAATGCAGTTGACCAAGGCGTGTACAACGGTGGCGGCGTTGAGGAAGGTCCTTACGTAGCCGTATCCAAGCTCGGTGCTGGTAAAGCAGCATTTATCGGGGACTCCTCTCCTGTTGAAGATGCTTCACCGAAGTATCTGCGCGAAGAGACTGGCGCTCGCAAAACAACGTATGACGGCTTCAAAGAAGTTGATGACGGCAAATTGCTGGTGAATACAGTCAACTGGCTTGCTAATCAGGAAAATTACACGAGCCTGACCCAAGTGAACGGACTTCAACTGGATAATGCAACAGCATTGCTTCCAATTGAACAACCTGCTGCTACTACAGAACCACAGGCTGAACCTTGGGCTGCACCAGCTGCAGGCTACAAATGGTATGATCGTTCCACGTTCAAAGCAGGTTCTTATGGTGGACCAGCTTCAAGCGCGAACGCTTCTTACAGCTTCGTGAAGCAAGAAACCCTGCCTAATGCGGAGGATTTCCAAATCCGCGTAGTTGTAGAGAACATGCCTGCCAACACAACGGTTTCCGGTTACAGTGCAGGGATCTACCTGACAGGCGGAACACAAGTAGCCATGATTCAGAACGAAAGTGGCACATGGCCGACTTCGTACGGCTATAGCTCCAACTTTAGCGTTACTTCCGACAGCAAAGGTCGCGCCATCAAGGACCTGAATGTCCGCATTAAATCAGGTACTACGGGCGCTGCCAGCCTGCGTCTGCGTCTGAACGGCAGCAACCTGATTACCAATGCAGTTACAGTCGGCAATGTTCCGGCTGAGCAGCTTCCGGAAGAGGAAGGTCCAATCCCGGCAACGATCAGCATTGCTGATGCACGTACCAAAGCAGCTGGTTCAACTGTTACGGTTGAGGGTGTAGTCACAACAGAGCCCGGTGCATTTGGTGGACAATCCTTCTATCTTCAAGACACAACTGGCGGCCTTTATGTTTTCCAAAGTACTGGCGGCTTCCATGCCGGAGATGTGGTTAAAGTAACCGCAGCAACGGCGCTGTACAACAGTGAATTCGAGCTTACAGATATCGTAGCAATTGAGAAAACAGGTACAGCATCCATCCCTGCTGCCGTTGAGGTTCCAGCAGTAACGGCTGCAAACCAAGGTCAACTCGTTCAATTGAAAGAAGTAACTGTTCAAAATATCATTAGTGCAACACCTGTAGGTTCCTTTGAATTTGACGCGGTTGCAGCGGACGGAACTAGCACGCATGTCCGTGTGGATACACGCACAGGTGTAACGCAAACGTCCTTCCCTTATGCGGCAGGCGATAAAATCAGCGTGACCGGTGTTGCCGCTATTTTCAAAGACGTATTCCAACTAAAACCTAGAAGCTTGAACGATTTTGTAAAAGTTGAGGAAGGCGGCGGAGAAGAACCTTCTACGCCAGCTGTTGGCGCACCGGGTAAACCTGCGCTTACCTCCAACAATGGGTATAGCAACGGTCTGTCTGAAGGATCGTATACTATCAGCATGAATCTCTGGTGGGGTAACAATGGCACAAGCTATAAGCTGTATGAAAATGGCGTGCTGATTGATACACAAAAGCTGACAGATGCTTCCCCGATGGCACAATCAGCCAAAACAACGATTTCTGGCAAAGCTAATGGTACCTATACCTATGTAGCCGAGCTGACGAACTCCAAGGGTACAACTAGCAGTGAAGTACTCACAGTAAAAATTGCAAATGCTGTCCCTGGCAAAGCTGTTCTCTCCCAAGACAACTGGGATGGTGACGGTAACTACAAAGTGACGATGAATCTGTGGTGGGGAACGAATGCAACAGAATACCGTCTCTATGAGAATGATCAACTGATTGATACCAAAACACTAAACGCAGTAACACCTAATGCCCAAAGCGCCGTGACAGATGTATCCGGTCACGCGAATGGAACGTACACGTATCGCGCCGAGCTGATCAATGCAGCAGGTGTGACAAGCACTGAAACCATTACGGTTAAGGTTACCAAATCGGTATCTCTGCCAGCAGCAAGCTAAGTCTTAGTAAGGAATGCCTAACGTTTAACCAAGCATAGAAAAAACCGAAGCGAGATCGCCGGGATTCCAGGCAAGCTTGCTTCGGTTTTTTTCTGTTACTTTTCTCTTAAGATCAGTTTCTCTTCGAAGTTGTTACCGTTAATATCTGTCCACTCAATGACAACTGCTTGGTCTTCATTTCTACTAACACTTGAACCTTGTGTTCGCATTATAGGAAAACTTATAGATTTCGAAGTTAAATCACTTTCCTGTCTAATTATGCTTCCTTCATTTATGTTAATTTTATATCCTTTAATATCTTCTAAATTATCTTTTTTATAAAATACAGTATATGCTCCATTTTCTGCTCTTTCATTCGTTACTGTAGTATCTAATTCGGCACTCCAATTTTCACTCTCTCCCATGAGATTAATTCTTGTCTGCAATTTTGAACAACCAGTAAGGGATATGGTAAAAAAGACTATTAAACTAAGTATCGACACCCATAACACGTTATTATTTTTTCTCATAATCTCCCTCCATTACTACATTTATAACTATACAGTATCATAATATGAGCCTGATTCTAAACAGTAATTTCATTTACGATCATATATTTACATATAAGATTATGAAATAAATACAAAAAGCAGCACCTGCTATTGCATGGGCTGCTCTTCCGATAGATCAACAATGGATTGAAACTTATCCATCAAGTTTTTTATTATATTCGTTTTTATTAACAAGCAAACTTTACTCTTTTCTTCTTTATACCAGCTTCTTGCGAATATATCCCGAGATCAGATCAATGATCGTAATCATCACGATAATACCCAGCAGGATAATCCCTACTCGCGGCCAGTTCCGTGTGCTGAGTGCGAAGATCAGTGGTGTACCAATCCCCCCTGCCCCAATTACCCCCAGAATGGTTGCAGAGCGTACATTAATCTCGAACCGATACAATGTGTAGTTAAGGAATCCAGGCAAAACCTGTGGCAGTACAGCAAACCACAGCTGCTGCATACGAGTCGCACCGGAAGCGAGCAACGCTTCAGAAGGACCATAATCAATATTTTCCACTTCGTCAGCGAATAGCTTACCAAGCATCCCGATGGAATGCAGTCCAAGTGCAAGTACACCCGCAAAAGAACCTGGTCCTACCGCTTTGATGAACAGCAAAGCCATGATAATCTCAGGAAAGGTCCGAATGAAGCTCAGAACCATTTTGCCCGTACCCGATACAGGACGGTAGCTGCTCATATTCCGGGCAGACCAGAAAGCAAAAGGAATACACAGTACGGCGGAAATGACGGTACCCAGCACCGAGATCGCCAGTGTATCCAGCAATCCTCGCAGTAAATCCTCTCCCTCAGGCAGATAGACAAAGTCCCAATCCGGGGAGAAAATCCCGGCGACAATCGCCTTCATGATCTGACCTGCGGTTTCCTTGAAACCGGTAAACGGTATACCAGCAAGTGCCCAAGCGTACACAAGTATAAGCAAGATTACAATGACCCAGCGAAGCGGGTTCTTCCGTGGTTTGCGCCGGATTACGCTCGTTTCATTTTTCATCATAACAATTTCTCCCGCAGCTTAGTACTTACATAATCAATGATCAGAACAATGACAAGGGTAAACAGAATGATTACACTCGTTTTGTCATATTCCAGGAATCCAAGGGTTGCTTCATAGTACAGTCCGATACCCCCTGCACCGACCAACCCAAGAATCGCAGCAGCGCGTACATTAATCTCAAAGGCATACAGCACATAAGAAGTAAACTGGGCAGCCAGTTGTGGCACTACACCATAAATAATCAGTTGAATCCGGTTCATGCCGACAGCGGTCATCGCTTCAAGCGGTCCCTGATCAATGGTTTCCAGCGTTTCGTAAGTCAGCTTGGCAATCAGTCCCACCGAGAAGACAGCAAGTGCCAAGATACCAGGAATCGGTCCCAGTCCAAACACGGCAACAAACAGCGCAGCCAGCAAAAGGTCAGGCACAGTACGAATCAAGTTCAGTACAAAGCGGGCCGGATAGTAGATCCAGCGGCTGGGCATCAAATTGCCTGCACAGATGATGGAAACCGGAATCGCGATGATCGCACCGATCGTTGTTCCGATCAGTGCCATTCGAATGGTCTCCAGCATGCCCTGAACGATATTATCAAAGTATGTCCACCGCGGAGGAAACATCTCCTTCAGCAGGTCAAGCATGTTCGGGAAACCTTCAATCAGTTCGCTGAAGCTGGCATCGGTCTGTTTGGCGCTTGCCCACAGCAACAACAAGATGATGACCAACGTGAGCAAATGTTTGGTGCGCCCCGGTGGTTTGGGACGGTGGATAGTCGAACCTGAGCCTGTGCCAGGACGCTTGCCCTTCCCTGATTCGTTCTGTAATGATCCATCTATCGATACGTTTACGGGTTGCTTCATACCAGAACTTCTCCCCGCTGTTCCTGTACAGCCTGTTTATCCAGCAGCTCATCTGCCAGAATAGGTCTGCCATAAATTTCGGCAAAACGCTCATCCGTTGCCTCGGATACCGGACCATCAAACACCACTTCGCCTGCACGCAAACCCACAATACGGGTAGCATACTCTCTGGCCAAGTCAATAAAGTGAAGGTTAACGATGGTTGTAATGCCGAGATCCTGGTTGATGCGTTTCAGATCATCCATAACCTGTTTCGTTGTCAGCGGATCGAGTGAAGCGACAGGCTCGTCTGCCAGAATGATTTTTGCTTCCTGTGCAAGTACGCGAGCTATCGCTACCCGTTGTTGTTGACCACCGGACAATTGATCCGCGCGGGAATAGGCTTTCTCCGCGATGTTCACCCGCTCCAGTGCTCCAAATGCAAGTTCGGTATCCTCTTTTGGAAAACGGCCCAAAATGGTACGCATGGTGGAATGATATCCCACACGCCCAGCAAGCACGTTGCGAAGCACACTGGAACGTTTCACGAGATTGAAGCTCTGGAAAATCATGCCAATATCCCGGCGAATCATGCGAAGTGACTTGCCATGGGCTTTTGTAATCGACTTGCCATTAATCAAAATCTCCCCTTCACTGATATCATGAAGTCGGTTAATGGAACGCAGAAGCGTCGATTTCCCCGCACCAGACAAACCTACTACGGCAATAAACTCTCCCTGTTTAAATTTCAGGTTAATATTATTCAGGCCCTTAGTGCCGTTAGCGTATGTTTTCGTTACATTGTGAAGCTCAATCATGGCAGTAGTCCTTCTTTCATTAATATGGTATTTCGCAGGTTCACGCTGTAATGGGACAAGCCAGCGCAGCGTATGTCACGCTGAACTGGCCTGTCCGCTAATACAATGAAGTTATCCAATGAAAAGATAAGCAATGCAATCATTAACTATCTTTCGTTTAACAGAAAACTACTCGGTTTTTACTTTCTCGTTGTATTGACGAACGATATCAAACTTGCTGTCATCTGATTCTACATAACCTTCGTGTGTGTAGATTTCTTTGATGATTTCGTGACCTTGTGGATCTTTACCGATGTCGATAAATGCTTGTTTAATTTTTGCTGTCCAATCTGCATTCATGTCTGTACGTACTGCGATTGTATCGTTAGGAATTGGCTCAGTGAACGCGAGTACACGAGTATCTTCAAATACAGTCGGGTAGTCTTTCGCTACAGTGTTACGAGCATCTTGGAAAATCGCTGCGGCATCAACGTCACCGTTCAGTACTGCCAATACGCCTTGGTCATGGCCTTTAACCGTGATTGGCTGTACATCTTTCAAAGGATCAAGACCTCTGTCGAGCAACAATGCTGCCGGCCATACATAACCAGCAGAAGAAGTTACGTTTTGGTAGGCGATTTTTTTGCCTTTCAGGTCTTCAACGGATTGAATCGGTGAATCTTTCTTCACAATAATCATGGATTTATACGAATCTGCCAGTTGCTCGGTAGGAGCGCCAGTCTCATCATTTACACCAAAACGTTGTGCCTGAAGGATAACTTCAGCTGCGCCTTTTTCTTTGGCAAGTACATAAGCCGTCGGAGGCAGGAAACCTACGTCCACTTTATTGGAAGCCATTGCTTCAATAATTGTGTTGTAGTCTGTGGATACGCTGACCTTCACCGGGATACCCAATTTGTCACCCAGCAGTTTCTCGAGCGGTTTTGCTTTGGCTTCGAGTGTATCTGCATTTTGTGATGGAACGAATTGTACAGTCAGCTCAGTCGGCACGTAACCTTCAGCGGCTTTATCTGTCTCTGCCGTGTCGGTACTGGATGAACTAGAGCTCGTATCAGCCCCGTTAGCCGAACCTGTTGTACTACTGTTAGACCCACATGCACTTAGAAACAGAACCAAAATCAACAATGGTAAAAATAAAGCAGACTTCTTCAAGCGAACACCCTCCAAAGGATTTCTATTTTTCATTACTTGTCTACTATAGTCTTCGAATATTTGCGCGATGTGAAACGAAATTTGGAGTTTTGTAAAGTTTCCTGTCAGGCTGTCAGAGCGGCTATGATCTGTTAGAATAGCCTCATTACAGTTGATGATACTAGTAGAATCAGTGAATTCCTTTGTACTCCGGCTGTGATTTGATATGTTTAAACTTATATATTTAGAGGAGATTGTAAAATGACATCCATAACAACTACGTCAAGCTTCGACATCATGGTAACCAGTGACCTGCATGGGGCCATTCGTCCCATACATTACAATACCAATGCCTATCGTCCAGCCGGACTTGCTTTGCTCGCTTCGCTGATCCGGCGTCAACGGGAGCGTTCACCCGAACTGCTGCTCGTGGATAACGGCGATCTGCTGCAGGGTTCTCCTTTGGCCTCGTATGCTGCGTCCTTTGTTTCAGATCACGAAGTGCATCCCTTCATTAATGTGCTAAATGAACTGGGCTATGATGCTGCTGTGATGGGCAATCATGAATTCAATTACGGTCAGCAGTTGCTGCGTAAAGCAGTTGAAGACTCTCACTTCTCTTGGCTGTCCGCCAATATTGTAGTGGAACATCAGGACGACACCATCATGAACCATTTAAATGAAGGGAAGCATGACCAAGAAATACGGCCCGTTGCACCCTCAGGTACAGGCATACCCGCCTTCGGTCCTCCTTATCTGATCAAAACCTTGTCTTCAGGCGTCAAAATCGCTTTGCTGGGTGCAACGACACACTATATCCCGAACTGGGAGCATCCCAAGAATATAGAAGGATTACATTTCCTTGACGCTTTGGAGACCATTCGCGCATGGGTTGGCTATATTCGTGAACATGAACAACCGGATGTGCTCGTAGTCAGTTATCATGGTGGTTTTGAGAGTGATCTGGAGACAGGCGAACCTGCCGAGCGGTTAACCGGGGAGAATCAGGCGTACGCCATCTGCCGTGACATTGAAGGAATTGACGTTCTGCTCACCGGGCATCAACACCGTCAGCTTACCGCAGACATTCATGGAGTGACTGTAATCCAGCCTGGATTTAGTGGGAACGGTGTGGGTCATGTATCCGTCCAGTTGGAGCAATTAGCGAATGGTAAGTGGTGGATTGCAGGCAAACAGGCTCGCTTGTTGCTTTTGGATGAAAATAGTGACGTTCAACCTGATGCGGCTGTTATGAAGCTGACAGACGAGCTGGAAGCAAAAGCACAGGCATGGCTGGACCAGCCGATTGGCGAGGTAGCCGGAGACTTGTCCATCGCAGATCCTGCTGCACTACGGCTCGCGGCACATCCCTTCATTGCATTTGTACATCAGGTGCAGATGGAAGCGACGGGGGCTCAAATCTCCAATACCGCATTACTCAGCGAAGAAGCCCGTGGTTTCGGTTCCCTCATTACCGTTCGGGATGTGTTGTCCAATTTTATCTATCCCAACACACTGACGGTGCTGGAGCTTCGTGGTCAGGACATTCGGGATGCGTTGGAGCAAACGGCGCGTTACTTTGAAGTGGAGTCTTCGGGCGAAGTTATCGTCAATCCCGCGTACATGCAGCCGAAACCACAGCATTATAATTACGACATGTGGGCAGGCATCGAATATGAGCTGGATATCTCCAAACCTGCGGGAAGTCGTGTGGTGAAGCTAGAACGTGAGGGCATACCTATTGCAATGGACGCGACGTATTCTGTAGTGATGAACAGTTATCGCGCAGCAGGTGGCGGTGATTATGCGATGTATCCAGGCAAAAAGGTACTTCACGAAGGCGCCACCGATATGGCGGCACTGGTGGAGGATTATATTCGCAGGCATCAACCACTGACCGTGGAGCAGGCGAATAACTGGCGAGTTGTTGAATAGTGCTTAGTAATTTCTCATTGAAAAGGGTAAAAATGATTTCCTTAGAATAGTAAAATTAATTTTATTCATCATTCCCCTCCCACATTATGTATGATAATAGTTAATCAACATAAATTCGGGAGGTGTACGAATGAGCTTTGTGTGGTCTGCGACAATAATCCAATTCATTTTTATTTTGGGGATTATTTCTCTGGTTTACTTTTTGATTTCTATGAATAATAAAATCAAGAGACTGAATAACAAAATAGCCGATATTGAACGGAAATTGAATAACGAAAGTTTAAAAGATAAATTATAACTAAATTCTTCTTGGTAATTCTCTCTCTTTTTCAAAGACTTGTACTACTATAGAAATGAAAAGAGCAGAACCCGTATCACAGGTTCTGCTCTTTCTACTACAATGAAACCAATGCCCCGCGCTCATCCGCCGAACGCATCTCGGCTTCAATCATTTCAAGCGTGCCCGTTGCGCTCTCCGGTGTACATACAGATACAGGTGTACCTGCTTGAACAGACTGGATAAAATATTTAAGCTGGTGATAGTATCCCGAGTCGGGTGACAGCTCGGCAACGAAGCCGGGAGCATTATTCGGATTTACTTTCAGCTCACCATTCTCAAAGACCAGATTCCCCTGCTCCAAATTAACACGATACGTCATCGAGAAGCCATAGTCTCCCCCCAGTGTCCAGTCGGCTTGGGCATTCAGCACTTTTCCGTCAGGGTATATATAATTGGTGGACACGGTATCATAGCCGCTTCCCGGAATGATGTTGCGAGCCAGCGTAGATACGTGATCCGGTTTGCCAAACAGCCAGTGAATAATATCCGCATCATGGATGTGCATATCTAATATGCAGCCACCGCTTTTCTCCCCATCAAGGAACCACTCTTGAGGCAAACCTGAACCTCGGAAGAAATAACCTGCGTTTACCGATCCGTAACGACCATCTTCTACAACAGATTTCAGGTAGCTATAGGCTGGCCAAAAGCGTAAACATTGACCAATCATCAGTGTTTTTCCGGTCGCTTTGGCGGTCTCTGCCATCTTCCAGCCTTCCGCCGAATGGCGCGCAACCGGCTTCTCGCACAGCACATGCATGCCTTTCTCCAACAAGGAACACGTTAGTTCAGCATGTAATGGCGTAGGCAGCGTAATATCAATGATATCCAACTCTTCTTGCTCCAGCATTGCGTCGATGTTGTCGTACAAACGATAAGGTGTGAGATCATATACCTCTTGCTCTGTCGCCATATTGCCGGCTGCTTTACCGTTCTTCAGTTCCTCTATTCTCAGATCGCAGATGGCTACCAATTCCACGGGCTCCCCTTCGGAAGCAAGGCGCACATAGTTATCAAAATGCATACGTCCCATAAACCCAAAACCGATCAATCCCACTTTTAACATGTTTCTACCTCCCAAATAAAAGTTGTATTTGCATAAACAGTGTTAGCTGTATCTTCTATTCCTGAGAACGTCCAAGAATGGCATCCATCGCTTTGGATGTGTTGAATATGATCTGCTTTGAATGATGAGTGTATGGCGGAATCATCTCGGCCGTCACGTAGTTGTCGTAACCAATAGCCTGCAATGCCTCCATCACCGCCGGATAATTCACATCTCCAGCCAGCAGGTCCACAAATCCGTGAAGTCCACCCGCTTGACGACGATAATCCTTGAAGTGCACCTTTTTGATCCGATGACCGAGAATGCGAACCCACTGCTCCGGGTAACCGTTCTGTACCACATTGCCCACATCAAAATACGAACCTATATAATTGGAGTTAAAAGAATCAATAAAGGTACGCAGCTCTAGCGGCGACACCAGAAATTTGTTCCATACGTTCTCAATGCCAATCGATACGCCGGCACGTTCCGCATATGGCAGCAAATGCGCTATAGCTTCTTGGGCCCGTTCGTAGGCTACTTCATAATCTGTTACTTCGCTGTCTGGAATAAAATCCACACCTACAGCACCCGGAATGACCAGAATGGTATCCACACCAAAGGCGGAGGCAAGCTCCAGCTGTTTTTTACATACATCCAATGCTTTCGTGCGAATCTCCGGACGGGCACTCGTCATCGGGTAATCCCAGTACAATCCGGTTGCAAGTCCCGCAATCTCAAGTCCGGCTTCTTCGAGGCGCCCCTGAATATCACGAACCTCCTGATCCGTGGCAGACAGACTCAACTCTCCTTCTCCATTAAGCGAAAGTTCAATTCCCTCAAAGCCAGCTTGCTTCGCCGTCTTAATACAATCCGTAATAGAGGCATCTCCTGGAAACGACCATATATTAATCCCTTTTTTCATCCGAATACCCTCCTTCAAAATTTAAAAACCTGTTCTTCAGTAGTGCATGACTACCCCAATCGAAAATATCCGAATCGAGCAGGCAAATGAAAGTTTACAGCGCCCGTAGGCTGCCATGCCTGATACTCCCGTTCTCCTTGCACATTCTCGTCAATTCGGTAAACGTTGACCCTCCAGCATACCCCTTTGGTCAGAGGAGACTTGAAGTTACTGGCGGGAATATGAATCATATACACCCGATTGCCCTGGCGGACCAATTCTACAGCCGTTTGCAAACCTTCCAGCTGCCAGGTTACATCGGCTTTTAATTCGGAACCGTCGCCGTTATTGTGGATGAGTGCATCAAACACCACGTTGTGCGGGCTGACCTCCAGTTCGATGTAGTTGCTGCCATCCCCTTGTTCATCAATGAACAGTTCAACTACATCCTGTTCGTACAGCGGCTGATCCCTTTCCGTGAAATCAGATACGACGTGATCATCCTGGCATACAAAGCGAATATGCAAATATTCCGGGCTCCATCCAAAACGGACTTCCGTGGATTGATGCGGCGGTCTGCCTGTTACGGTGTCGACCAGTTTCACTGGTACACATCGCTCCCAATCCGCAGCCGAGGGGAATCCGCTCTGTGCAACGGACCTGAGTGGTTCGCAGCAATAAATCATGCTCCGTTCCATAGGGAGAGAGCGCATCGTTATCCTCTCCTTTTTAGCTTAATCCGTGATGTTGTCTCTCTCGTAAGAACATGTGATAATACACATATTATAAATAATTTACGGGATCATTTATTTAGGAGATAAAGAGATTATTTGCACAATTCCGTTCAGTTTTAACTAGATATATTTTTGGCCAATCTTATTGAAAAAGGAGATGGAATTTCATGTCTCTCCAACAAGTGATATATCCTCTGCAACGAACCGCCCATTACAAGGAATGGTCTCCCAACGTGCATTACGCTCAGTTTCAGAGCCTTCCTCCCGGCAAGCTGGCCAAGCGGCGTCTGTATGATTTTGAACTTCTGTACGTCTCTCAAGGTGAAGCTGCAACTTATATGAACGATAAACATCATATTTTGAAGGCAGGTCAACTCATCATGCTACCTGCCGGGGTCTATCACCAGAATGAAGTGGTCTCCAGCCCGGAAGCACGTTTTATTGGCATTCATTTTGATTTTTTCAACGAATTGACCATTCAGACCGAGGCAGACATGGTTGTGAACGAGGAGACGGTTCAGCATCATAAATTCGGAGTGGAAGCTTGCGCAGAGGGCATGACGCCGCTATCTAACAACCCGGTGTATACCCCTTCTCCAGCTGCCGTGCAGCTTATGGAGCAATTGGTTCATGAATTTACGATGCGCCCACCGGGATATGAACTGGTATGTAAAGCCTTGATGCTGCAATTGTTAAGCCACCTGCTTCGTTCATCCTGGCGAAGTTCATCCCGTCATGATTCGGTGCACGGAGATAAGCTGCTGGAACTCATGAAACGCATAGAGGTCGCCCCATCCGACCCGTGGACCAATTCGAGCATCGCCAAACAATTAAACTTAAGTGTGGATCACATGGCCAAATTGTTCAAACAGATGGCGGGCATGCCGCCCAACGAATATATTCAATCCATCCGCCTGAGCGAGGCACGCAAACTATTGCGGGAAACGGATCATTCCATTGAGGCTGTGGGTGTACAAAGCGGTTACCCGGACATTCACTATTTCAGCCGCATGTTCCGCAAATATGAGGGCATTTCACCACGGGAATACCGGAAATTGTCCAGAATGCTATAAAAAAAGAGCAGCCTGCCAACCGGCTGGCTGCTCCATGCTTTTTGAGCTAATGTTTCCCATTAGTTGAATGATGCAATATTCAAAAACCATATCCACTCCTCGTAAGCAATCATTAGCGTAAGTTCCCATGTGTTTAATGGGCTTGCACTATTGCTGGCAATCATACCAGAACTACTGCTTGACGAGGTTAAACAATGAATCACTATCGACCTCTCTACCGAGAGGGAGCCGAATGAACTCAAGACTATATGGGTTTTGGACTACACCAAAAAAAATGTCACAAAACGACTACTTGAGATTGTTATATAGACGAAAAGCAAAGGAGGTGATCGCTTGGAAGAAGCGAGACCTAGTACCGCAGCTACAGAGGAAATAGAGATTGCTGTTGCATTGGTGAAGGCAGGAAATCATGAAGCTTATACCTCTATCATTCACAGATTTGAAAAGCCCATGTACATCTATTGCTATCATCTGCTCAAAAATAGGGAAGAAGCTCAAGATGCCGTTCAAGAGATTTTTATCAAAGCTTATCAGGATATTCACCGGTACCAGCCTACTGTTTCCTTCTCAGCATGGTTGTACAAGCTTGCCTATCATCACAGCCTCAACCTACTAAAGAAACAGCATCGAAGGTTAAGAATTTTGGCACACTTCAAGCAACAGGAGGAAACCCAGGAGAACATTCCAGAGCAGAAATCGGCTATAACTGAGCTGCTGACCTATCTAACTCCGGAGGAAAGACACATTCTGCTGCTGAAAGCAGTGGAGCAATACAATTTTGAAGAGATTGCCCAAATCATGGACGGTAAACCAGCAACCGTGCGAAAAAAATATCAACGCTTGCGCCAGAAGCTCATGGAACAAGCCACCAAACAACGAAGGGTAGGTGGATTATTTGCGCAATCAAACGAATGACAAGCAAATGGAGCATATTGAAGGCATAATCCGAGAAACCGAGACGCCACAGTTTAGTCTTAGTACACAAATTATGAATCGAATAGGAGAGAATTCCATGAATAAGACTACCAAACGAGGAAATATGCTTAAGAAAACATTGATCGCCGGCACTACTGCAGCAGCACTTGGACTAGGGATCATCAGTACTGGCTTTATCTCACCGGTAATGGCAGATGCGCTGGGCCAAATCCCTATGATAGGTAGTCTATTCCATAATAACGTGGATAACGGACTGAAGTCTGCTGCAGAGAATGGCCTTATTACCAAGCTTGACATAAGCGACGTCCATGAAGGCGTAACGTTGAGAGTTTCAGAGGTTTACCACGATGGAAGCAGCCTGTCGATTGCCCTTGAACGCGAAGGAGTAACCACGACAGAGGATCGGTTAATTGGCCCCTCAGAAAATAAGGAAAAAGGCCTGCTCGTGACAGAAGAGCTTATTGTCCTGGTTAACGGTGAACAAGTCCTACCAAGTAGCATAATGCCATTGATCAAATCCGATCATACTGTACAAAAAAATGCAGCGTTGCTGGAACTATCAACCGATAACGGCGCGCTGCCGCTCCCGGATCAATTTGAATTAACTCTCCAGGTTAAACTCGCAGGGATCAATGATACTTATGAATTCCAAGTGCCTGTGAGCAAGGCAGTAGCACAATAACTTAGTACACAGCCCCTTCCGCTGAACAAACAGCAGAAGGGGTTTTTATTGCACGAATTGATTTATATTTAAACCTAGCAAATGCAACATAAAAAATTCTACTGATTTCAGCATAATAGAATTGCCAAAAGCCATTCTATTCTATTTTGCCATTGGAAGACTGCCGGAAAATACAGCGGTACGGAACGATCATTTTGACAGCCACTTCATACTGGTGATCCAGATAATCGAGCAGCAGTTTAACCGCGAACATGCCCATCTCCAGCTTAGGCACATGGATTGTGGATAACGGCGGAGAGGTGAATTCGGATATTTCAATATTATCTACACCAAAAAAGGCAATTTCCTCCGGAATGCGGAGTCCCTGTTCGGTTGCAGCCCGCATGGCCGCAATCGCCATCATGTCACTGGCTGCAAATATGGCTGTAGGTCTGTTCGCATTGTTGGTAAATGCCTGCTTGGTGAATTCGTAGCTCAGCGAAACATCCCATTTCACATCGATTACCCAGTCATTATCAATAGTCAGCCCTGCGTCAGTCATTGCACGCCGATAACCAAGAAAACGTTTTTCCTCCAAAAAATCATTCTTGAATTCTGCCCCGCCAATATAGGCAATGATCCGATGCCCTTGGGCAATCAGATGATTCGTCGCCTCTCTGGCCGCCTCTTCCCGATCATAACCGACAACCGGAATGTTCGGGTCCGTGATATCTACACCCACAACAGTCCGCACATTGGCCTTGAGCCAGCGATAAGCTTCCGGATCAATTCGTTCTACGACAATCATACCGTCAATCCGGTGTTCCTTCACCAGAGACTGCAGCTGCACGATATCCCCGTCATTCTCAATGCTATATACAAATTCCAGCCGCATGCCCGCTTCGGCAAGCTGCTTCTCAATGCCTTCCATAATGACTGAAAAATAAGGACTGTTATATTTGTTCTGCGGAATGGCGACCACACAACCAATGGCATAAGCCGTTTTAGGTTCAATCTTCTTTTTCTTGGCGGGACGCTGTGAGCGATAACCCAACTCCTCGGCCGTATCCCAGATCTTTTTGCGGGTTTCATCGCTGACCGATCGATTGACATCGTTCTTCATCACACGTGAAACGGTAGAGATCGATACACCAACGCGGTCTGCAATATCCTTCAATTTTGCCATGTGAAGTCCCCACCCTTCCTTTACCTATGTATTTTAACCCCATTCATATTGGGGCAATTTTATCCCGGATAACACAAATTTGCGGCAAATATAATTCTATATTTCTACTGGGCAGAAGTCAATGAAATGGTGCACGGACGCAGTCTTTTATAAAAGAATAGCGGCAGTCAGGGAGTTTACTTTCCCCTATAACTGCCGCCAATTGTAATCCTTTAAAAAAAACGTATGAAACTCTTCCGCCTCTTTATCTTCTTATTGCATCTTGGAGGCCAAATCCTTCAGCGCTGCGTTCAGGTCACCATCCCCGGCAAGCGGAAGTTTGAGTGATTGCTCACCATAGGTCCAGACCAGATCGGTTTTCTTGGTTGTAAAGGGTGATACAATACCATACTGCTGCGCATCCAGGAAGATCTTATTGTCTTCGCCTACAGTAGCAATATAGGCATCCGCTGCGGCCTTGTTAGCCGGAATGGAGTATCCCTGCTTCGCCAGTTCAGTCTGTCCTTCCGGACCCGCAAGCCAAGCGAGCAGCTTGTAGGCCGCCTCTTCATGCTTGGTGTTGGAGCTGATTGCAAGACCTGCTGGCTGAACAACGGTCTGGTTGGTTTTGAATTTTGGCAAATAGGAGATGCCATAATCCACGCCAGCCTCCTGGTAGTTGGTTGTATTCCAGCTGCCACCCGGATTCATCGCTACTTTGGATGTAGTGATCGCAAGATTCACCTGTCCACCTAAACCTTCAATCTGTGCAGGTGTGGTGTTAATCTTTTTGTTTTTGGTCATATCGATAAAATAGTTCAGCACTTCCATCGCTTCAGGTGTCTCAAGCGCAAGGGAACCATCGTCATTCACCAGCTTCGCTCCGTTGGACCACAGCTCTGGCTCCAGGAACCAATCCATCGTTGATCCTGGTGAAATGGACAAGCCCCACTGCACAATGTTACCGGCATCAAAACCCGCTTCGTCTGCGCTTTTCCCGTTCTTATCCAGCGTCAGCTTGGTTGCAATATCGGTAATTTCATCCCATGTTGGCTCAAGCGATGGAACCGGGGCCTTATGAGGATTGGTCGCTTCGTTCTCAAAGATCGCTTTGTTGTAATACCATACGATAACGTTGGCATCGATCGGCAAGGATACTTGTTTGCCCTCATACTGGTGAAGTCCCAGCAGACTTTTGTCCACGTTGTTCAGATCAAACTGATTTTCAGCCAACAAGCCGTCCAATTCCTTAAAAATGCCCAGCTCAGCGTATTTCTCTACGTATGCATAACTCGTTTTGAACACGTCCGGAAGAGTGCCCCCAGCTGCATTGGCTGTCAGTCCATCCCAGTAGCTGCCCCAATCCTTGCCTTCCAGCTTGACCTTAATATCGGTATTTGCCTTCATGAACTGATCCAGCAGTTCCTGTGTACGATGAAGCTCTTCAGCAGTTCCCCATTGGGAGTACGTAATCGTTACAGGCTCGTTCTGGCTGCTGCCGGAATCCGTGGAGTCGGCGTTCTCGGAAGATCCCCCGTTTCCACATCCACTGATCACCACCATCGTTGCAAGCACAAGTGCCCATACATTGAATAGCCGTTTACTCTTCGCTCTCATATACACAGCTCCCCTTTAAGTCATATCAATAAGTCCTGTTCACCTGAAAACCGGAAAGCAGGCAGCCACTCTACCCTTTGGTGCCCGTAAGCACCACCCCCTCGACGATATAACGTTGTGCAAACAGATACAGCAGACCAATAGGCACGATACTGATGAATGCTCCGGCAGCAAGTGCCGGCAAATCCTGGCTCGTCTGACCGATCAGCAGCTGCAGGCCAACACTCAGCGTGAACATCTCTGGGTTTTTGATATACAGGAACGGCCCCAGAAAATCGAGCCACGAATTCACAAAGGCAAAAATAATAGTCGTCATAATAATCGGTTTGGACAGCGGCATAATGACGCGTGCATATACTGTCCAGCGATTGCCGCCGTCGAGATAGGTAGCCTCGTCCAGCTCCTGGGGAATGGTCATGAAAAACTGTCGGAACAGGAAGATATAATAGGCGCCTCCGAGCCAGGCTGGCACAATGAGCGGCAACCAGGTATCAATCCAGTTCAGCTTGGAAAAAAGGACATATGAGGGAATCATCATAATGGATGGAGGAATCATCAAGGTAACCAGTACCACTGGGAACAGAATATTCCGATACTTGGTTGCAAAGCGGGAAAAACCGTAAGCGACAAGTGAGCTTGAAACTACCGCGCCTGCCGCCACAAAAAAGGAAATAATAAATGAGTTCTGAATCCACTGCCACATCATCGGCTGTACAGCAAATAACCGTTCAAAGGCTTCCAGACTGAATGTATCCGGCAAAATGGTTGGAGGGACCTTGTAGGTTTCCGCTTTGGTTTTCAGCATGGTCGAGAGCATCCATACCAGAGGCCCTGCGAACAGCATTAATGCTGCGATCAGCATGGTATATTGGGACGCTTTTACCGCTATTTTTCGGCTGTTCATGTAACTCTCCTCCTATCGTTCTCCCTCGTAATACACTAAGCGGTTCGATACTTTCATCAGGATCAGGGTGACTAGCGAGATCACAGCGAACAGGAAAATCGATTGCGTCATCGCCATGCTGAATTTCAGATCGGTAAAGGCCGATTTATAAATGTTGTAGACAAACGTATAGGCGGAGTAGTTCGGACCTCCCTTGGATAGCAGCAGTGCTTCCGTAAACATCTGAAAGTTATACATCGTCTGAATAATGATGACAAACAGGATGGACGGACTGATCATCGGCAGCGTAATTTGGAAAAATCGGCGAATCCCGCTTGCCCCGTCAATTGCAGCAGCTTCGTACAAATGTCTGGGTACATTTTTCAGTGCAGCCAGGAAGATGAGTACCCCACTGCCGGAGATCCAGACCTGAAGCATGATGATGACCGGCTTGATCGTATGTTCGCCGCCAATCCAGTCCACTTTGCCTATACCGAGCGCACCAAGTCCGGCATTCAGGATGCCAAATTCGGAGTTGAATACCAGCCGCCAGATAATAACCGTTGCCACGATGGGCACCAGGGTCGGTAAATAGAAGAAGGTACGGAACAAGGCAATACCTTTGACATTAAAATTAAGCAGCATCGCCAGAACGAGCATGCCCGCCGTAACGATCGGAACACCGAATACAACGAAAAACATCGTGTTCATCAAGCTTTTCAAAAAGATAGGATCGTCCATCATGTGTGTAAAATTATCAACGCCGACAAAGTTGAAATTGGTTGCTCCCGGAAGCCTTGCATCTGTAAAGGCGTAGAAAACCGAGGTTCCGAAAGGAAACAGGAAAAAGGTAATAAATCCGATGATCCAAGGCAAAATGAAGAGAAAAAACAGCAGTGTGTCATATTTTCTCAACCTGTTCATGATGACACCCCTCAGCCTGAAATTTCTTCTAAATAAACGTACCGTTCTTCCAAAATGGATTTCTCTGCCGCCAGGGCAATAAGCAGCGCATTACGACCAACCTGTGCACTCGCAAAAGGCTGTCTGCCTTCCTGTACACATTTTAGAAAATCAATGCGCTGGGTCTGTCCTCCGGTATGTCCACCCATGATGGAATCCGACGACACATCAATTTCCAGGTGGTCCTTCGTCCAGTCCTGCCCGCCAACGATATCAATCGTCTTGTCATTCCGTGCCACCATCTGACCGCCATTCTCTCCGATCAGGCCGATCTCAAGCCCTTCTCCCATCAGATTGCGCGGTTTCAAATACATGCACAGACCCAGATTGGCTTTGCTGCCGTTATCATAATCAATGGTGATAAAGGCGTGATCGACGATGGAGGTGTCCGAAATTTCTTTCGTCGGATAGTGACTGTATGAATTTTGAATCTGATTAGGCTCCCCTTGCTTCATGACATGCTGCCCTCCAGAGGCAAACACACGGACTGGCTTCGCCTGAATCATCCAGTTGAAAATATCGAAGTGATGACAATCCTTTTCTACAATCGCTCCCCCAGACTTGGTCTTGTCATAGAACCAATCCGCAGGTGGGAACGGGTCACGGAATTCCTTGCACCACATTAATTTCACATCGCCGAGACGTCCGTTCTCCAATTCCTTCTCCATCCGGCGATACAAATTCGAATACCGATAGACCAGCCCAATCTGCAATATTCGCCCCGACGCTTCAGCAGCTTCTATAATGGCATCGCAATCCTCAATGGTATGGGCAACCGGCTTCTCCAGAAATACATGCTTGCCAGCTTCCAGAAAAGCTACCGCCACTTCACGGTGCAAATAGTTCGGTACACTGATGACTACCGCATCCAAATCTTCCTTGGTGAGCAGTTCACGATAATCGCTTACGATGGTGGGATTACTGTTCTTGAGTTCAGCCAGCGTACGTGCCACATTGGCCTCATTCATATCACAGATATAACGAACCTCACTATCTTCAAGCAAATCAAAACCAATGCAATGATGTGACCCCATGTCTCCTACACCGATAAAAGCCATTTTTATCTTCCCCATGCTTACACTCTCCGTTGCTCGTAAATTTGCGGCAAATGCCATGAAGCCAATTCGATGTTAAGTAATCTAACAGGATAGTGACTATGTAACGATAGTAAAATAGTTTTAGTTGCTTGTCAATTGATTTTGGCTAAATTTTTAATTATTTTGCGGCAACATATTCGTGATTTATTTTACATACTACTAAACACTATAACTCTTTATTTATCATAAATTAAGCGTTTACAATTTTGTTCTATTATCATATACTTTAGTTTGTATTCATTTTTATTTGCGGCAAATATAATGACGTAATTATAATTATTTATGTTCAAAATCTAATGAAACACTCCTATTTTCAATCAAAAAGTCAATAAATCTTGGAAAAAAACCTGTTGAATCTCCTTTATTCATCCCCTATAATGCAATTTAGACGCGGAACTCCAATTATAAAAACAACTTTTATATTTGCCGCAAACCAAAATATGATCTTTTAGGTTGTTTATTCCTCACTTACTCCCATGACTCTTACATAAAACGTCACAGATCTGCGATAATGTGGATTGGAAAGGAGCTGAGGTTCCCTATCTCCCTCTCATGAAGACACATGAGGAGGAGCAGATGAAGTCAACATCCAAAATTTCATTATTCAGGAGGTATACCGTGACAAGATTATTCGATCAAAGCAAGCTGACCCTTGGACTGTTTTTGGCTTTTGTCCTTACGATTACCCTGCTATTGCCTGCGGGAGCCTTACCAAAAGCCTCAGCTGCCACCATCACCATTGATGGCAATGTCAGCGACTGGAGCGGCGTTAGTGCTCTCACGACCAATAGCGGCACTGCCCAGACGCTCAAAGTGACCAATGATGGAACCAATCTCTATCTGCTCGTTCAAGGTTCAGGTCTGAGTACGGCGATGGGCAACTTTTGGATCAATACCGATAACAATACGTCAACCGGCTACCAGGCAGCGGGCTGGGGAGCTACAGGTGTGGAGTGGCTGCTTGAAAATACAGGATTATATCGTTATGGCGGTAGCGGTACAGACTGGAGCTGGAATTCTAACAGCACATTGACTACTTCCCAATTCTATCGCAGTGCATCCGTCATTGAGGTAGCAATCCCTCTCGCTACATTGCAAATCAGTGCAGGCAGCACGGTACGGGTCGGGTATATCGACAATAGCTCGGATACGTCGAGGCTGCCCGCGGCGGGTCAAACACTGCCTGCTTACCTTCTGACCTCGGCTGGATCGGGCGGCGGGACAGGGAACACCGTCGTGAATCCCGTTGAGCTTGACAGCCCACTTAACAATCCGTTCAAAGGCTGGGCGCCTTCGGCCAAGAGCACGACATATGCACAACCGCACAGGCTCGTGTATGCCGGAGTAACCTGGAAGGAACTTGAGTCTACCAAAGGGTCGTATGATTTTAGCGCGATTGAAGCTGCCAACAATCTCGCCTACTGGAAAAGTAAAGGCGTCAAAGTGGTGTTTCGCTTCATTCTGGACAGCCCTACAGGACAGGCTCATCGGGATATTCCAGACTGGCTCTACAATGACATGATTGCCCGCGGAGAATCACCCGGAACAGCTTATAACGATACAACCGGAGGCATGGGTACAGGCAACAACATGGGCTTTTCTCCCAACTACAATTCCACCTATCTGCAAGATCGGCACAAATTAGCCATCGAGGCCATTGCGGCAAGGTACAACACGAATGATCGCCCCGTTGCTTTTATCCAGATCGGTTCTCTCGGACACTGGGGCGAGTTCCACACTTGGCCATATGTCGGACCGAATGGCGAGACCAATTACACAGGTGCTTTCCCTACCAATGATATTTCGAACAAGTTTGTTCAGCATTATATCGATGCCTTTGCCGGCAAAGAGGACAAAATGCAGGTTCTGATCCGGCGCAGTATTGCCCTTGCCAAAACCAATAACAAAGGCATGGTCATGGGCATGTTCAATGATGTATTTGGACATAAAGACAGTTTCGATGCCGATTGGGGCTGGTACACAGGCACCCAGAATGGCTATTGGGATGATATCGGCCAGCAGCAGCCAGCACATGCGAACTTCTGGGAGACACGCATCTCCGGCGGCGAATTTTACGGGGGAGCTTCCGGCATGCTTGCGGCATTAACCACGGGTAGCGGATTTACGGAAACGTTGCGTCAAACGGAGTTAAGCAAACCAAGCTGGCTGGGACCAAATTCCCCTGCCTCGCTTCCTCTGAATCATGCGTTGCAGGCCAACATCGATGCACTCAAGAAACGAATGGGTTACCACTTTGTCGTGAAGGAAATTTCGCATCCATCCACCATCAGTGGAAGCACGTTTACGACGACGATCAAAGTAGAAAACAAAGGCGTACAGCACTTCCCATTTGCCTGGCCGGTTGAAATTCAACTGCGCAGCGGCAATACCGTGGTCGCCAAGAAAACAACAACCGTTAATCTGACCACATGGAAAACGGGTACCTACACCCTGACCGACTCCATTCCGGTCTCCGGTCTTGCTGCCGGAACCTATGATATTGCGATTGCGATCATTGATCCGGAAACGAATAAACCTGGCGTGGACTTTGCCAATACGAACAAGCTCACCGACGGCTCATTCAAGCTGAGCAGTGTAACGAAGTAAACAGCATGACATGAAAAGAGCAGGAACGAAGGGTACCAGCGTCCTTCGTTCCTGCTCTTTCTTTTTTTGGATGATAACCTATCTATCAACCGAATACAACAATCAGTAAGCCCCAGCAACTCTCCCCTATACGTGAGGCACTGGTGTCATTTGATTGCGTTCCATCAGAATCCATAATTCATCAACCAATTCTTCTGCGGAATACGGTTCGGCTGAGGTAATCCACCATTCAATCATGCCAGCCAGCGCGGAAGCAAGGAATTGAAGCATAATCTCCTTGTTCCTTCCCTGATTGATACCACTCATGTCGATTTGTTTATCCAGTCCTCTCAACAGAGCAGCCTGCAAGCGAGTTCGAAATTCCGGGACACTTTGATCATCCAGCACTGCACCATAGAATAGAGCATGTTCCTTCAGATACCGAAAACTGTGCAGCAGAGCTTCTTTGGAAGGAAATATGCCAGTGACTCCGCAGAAGAAACTGCTCTCGATCATTTCCACCAAATGGGATTTTATACACTGATCCAACAAATCAAACTTGTCCATGAAATGCAAATAAACCGTTCCGCGACTTACATTGGCTCGCTCTGCAATTTGATTAATCGTGATTTGCTCGAATTTTCTTTCGGACAGCAGTTGAATAAAAGCCTCTATAATCGATTCACGTGATTTTTGTATTCTTCTGTCCATACCTACTCCTTTTATTTATCGGATCTGAGACTAAACAAAACAGTGAATTGTGTTCATTATTATACACATTCCACTGTTTTAACAATTGTCGTCCAATCCCATTATAAGTACGATCATTATATTGAACGGCTGGTAACAAATCAACTGACAGCCAGCAATACCGAATGGAGGCCTATGATGAAAACAGTAGTGATAGAGAATTATGGAGGCTCAGAAGTTTTTGCGGAGCAGGAGCGCGATATACCACATATTAGTGATACACAGGTGCTCGTGGAGATGAGGGCAACCACCGTATCCTCAGCGGATCAACTGATCAGAACCGGAGCATTCCGGCATTTCATGCCCGTGCAATTCCCTCATGTTCTTGGAGTCGATATAACCGGAATCGTCGTGGCCACAGGGAGTAAGGTTACGCGTGTACAAATCGGGGATCGCGTTATTGCGGTGTCTCGTACAGGCGGTGGTTACGCTGAACATGTCGCTGTGGAAGAATGCGATCTTGCTGTGATAACGCAGTCCCTTTCCGATGCAGAAGCTGCTTCGGTTTCTGCGTCCGGCGTGACGGCCTGGCAAGCCTTATTTCACTATGGCAAACTGCAGCCGGGACAGCGTATTCTGATCCACGCCGGTGCAGGTGGCGTAGGACACATCGCCATACAATTAGCCAAACAACACGGCGCTTATGTGATCACCACGGCTCGGGCCCATAACCATTCATTTGCTCTTCAGCTCGGTGCCGACGAAGTGATTGATTATACAACAACCGACTTTGCTGAGACTTTGAGTCCTGTTGATGTCGTGCTGGATATGGTTCGTGACCCGGTTGTCGATAAAGTCACGGGAATCGGAGCAACAGAACTGAAAAATTACAGCATATTAAAGAATAATGGGACGTTCATTTCCCTTGTAAATCCGGTGATTGCGAAGCAACCTCTCATCCGTGGAATTGATGCCCAGTTTGCCTTGATCAGCCCCAATGCTAACGACTGGGAAGCGTTTATCCAATGGATTCAGACGAATAAGCTCGATATACATGTAGACAACGTATTCCCCTTTACCCGCCAAGGTGTAGCCGAAGCTCATAAATATTACGACACCCGGAATAAGAGAGGCAAAATAGTCATTCAGAGGGATGTTATTAATAGATAATCTACCTTCTATTGTTGCTCAAGAAACTGGGATGTCCCACTTACAGCAGCAAAAAGAGCAAGTACTGAACACTTTCAAGGTTCAGTTACTTGCTCTTTTTTTATACTATTGCGCCTTGTTTCGCAGCTGACTGTAATACAGCTCGCTGTAGAAGCCGCCCTGTTCGAGCAATGCGTCATGCGAACCTTGCTCCAGCAGCTGACCATCCTTCAGTACAAGAATGCGATCGGCTTGGCGAATCGTGTTCAGCCTGTGAGCGATGACAAAGCTGGTGCGGCCTTGCATCAGGCGCTGCAGCCCTTCCTGGATTTTGATCTCCGTAACGGTATCAATACTGCTGGTCGCCTCGTCCAGTACAAGAATGGACGGGTCGGCCAGAATTGCCCGGGCAATGGCAAGCAGCTGCTTCTGCCCTTGGCTGATGCCACTTCCGTCGGCCTGAAGCACTTTGTCGTAACCGTCCTTCATCCGCATGATAAAGGAGTGAGCATTCGCCAGCCTTGAAGCAGCCTCCACCTCTTCGTCGGTCGCATCCAGACGCCCGAAACGGATATTTTCCCGAATCGTGCCCTGGAACAGGAATGAATCCTGGAGTACAAATGCCATATGTGAGCGCAAATTCTCACGCCGAATAGTCGTAATGTCACGTCCATCCACTGTCAGCGTACCGGCTGTAGGATCGTAGAAGCGGGATAACAGCTGAATCAGGGTTGTTTTCCCTGCCCCCGTCGGGCCTACCAAAGCGATCATCTCACCCGGCTTCGCTTCAAAGTTAATCTCATGCAAAATATTGCGTCCTTCATCGTATCCAAAGGATACCTTCTCGAAACGAACGGCGCCTTCTACTTTGTCCAAAGACACCGCCGCGCCTTCATCCTTCGCTTCCTCATCCTCATCCAGCACTTCGAACACTCGCTCTGCCCCGGCAATTGCAGACAGCAACGTATTCCACTGGTTCGCCAGATCATTAAGTGGACGGGTAAACTGACGAGCATATTCCACGAAGATGATAATTACCCCAACTGTAACGGAACCCTGAATCGCCAAGATCCCACCGATGCCCGCAACAATCGCAAAGCTCAGGTTGTTCAGACCATTCATCAGTTTGGGAATAAAACCGGAGATCGTCTGCGCCCAGAAACCGGACAACCGGATTTTCGTATTTCGTTCCTCAAACCCGCGAATGACCCGCTCCTCCTGGGAGAAAGCTTTGATAATCTTCTGTCCGGACAACGTCTCCTCAATGTACCCATTGAGTTCGCCGAGATTACGCTGACGTTGCTTGAACAACGGCCCGGTTCTGCGTGTGATCCAGCGCATGCCAATCGCCATCAGCGGTACAACGATAAATGTAAGCAAGGTCAGCAGCGGACTTAACCAGAGCATCACGCCAAACGTTCCAATCAGTGTTAACACACTGGAGAATATCTGGATGGCCGAGCTGTTCAATGTACCGCTGACATTCTCGATGTCGTTGGTAACCCGGCTCATAATCTCACCCTGTTGTCGCTTGCCGAAGAAAGGAATTGGCAGCTTGTGCAGATGAGAGAACAGATCGTACCGCATACGGAACACGGTCTCCTGGGCAATTTCAATCATCCATATATTTTGCAGCCATGATGTCAGGGAAAAGAGAACATAGACTGCTACCAGACCAAACAAAAAAGTCGTCCAACTGGAACTCGTTGCTTCTCCATCAATGAATTTATCCACGGCCACACCGACCATATAAGGCCCCAGCAACGCAAGTGCGGAACTGGCAAATACCATCAGCAGCACCATCGTCAGCTTGACCTTGCGGCGAGCCAGATACGTCCAGATCCGACCTAACGTACCGGACCAGTTCTTCGCCCGTGCCTTCGGCTTGCGACCTCCACCTGCCTTCAGCGTCTCGGGATCTAACGGCGGTGGAGGCTGACGGAAAGGTTCAATGAATGCTTTGAACATGTGGTGTACCCTCCCCGTATTGTGATTCATAAATTCGGCGATACAGTTGGGAAGAATCCATCAGATCCTCGTGTTTCCCCTGTCCAATCAGATGCCCATCGTCCAGAAGCAGAATCAAATCAGCAGAGGTGGTTGAACTAATCTTCTGCGTAATAATAAACGTTGTACATGACAGCTCTTCCAGTGCATCCAGCAGCCTTGCTTCTGTAGCTACATCGAGAGCACTTGTACTGTCATCCAGAATCAAAATGCTTGGACGACGAATCAATGCACGGGCAATCGAAAGCCGTTGTTTCTGTCCACCCGACAGATTGACTCCCCGCTGACCCAGCTGTGTATCGTAGCCATTCGGTAATTTCTCAATAGTCTCGTGAATCTGGGCACGCCTTGCTGCTTCCTTAATCTCTTCCAGCGTGGCGTCCTCCCGGCCCCAAGCAATGTTATCCCTTACCGATCCGGTAAAAAGAACGACCTCCTGCGGCACATAACCGATAGCTCCGCGCAATTTGGAAATATCCAACCGTTCTGCATCATTGCCATCGATACGCACTTCGCCTTGATCTTCGGTATAGAGCCTTGGAATGAGCTGCACCAGGGAGGATTTACCTGAACCTGTAGCCCCCATGATGGCAATACGCTCGCCTCGTTTGGCTGAGAACGTAATATCCTCCAGCACGGTAATTTCACTGCCCGGATAGCTGAACCCTACACCTTGAAAATCAACTGCACCCTGGATAACAGGACTCCCTGTTCCAGCTTGCGCCAAATGAACTGCACTCAAGGATTCCCCTGGTTGTTCTGGTTGTTCTGGTTGTTCTGGTTGTCCTGATTGCTGTCCTACTTGTTCAGCTTTTCTTGATCCTTGATCATGTGCTGATTCTGATACATCCTCTGTATCAAAAACTTCATTAAGCCGCTGCGCCGAAGCGCTTGCTCTGGAGAAGGTCACCAGAATCCAGGACAGTGCAGACATGGCTCCGATGGTGCGAAGCAAATAGTTAATGACAGCGACCACTTCACCCACCGTTGCACTTCCGGTAACGATATCACGCCGTCCGAACCACAGAACGGCGATGATACAGCCATTCATCATGAGCAGCATGAATGGCATCGTTGTCTCCGTCAGGCGCAGCGCGGAGATCGTGCCTTTCATCAGCTTGCCGCTATATCCGGCAAAGCGTTCAATCTCGTGGCCCATCCGGACGAAGACACGGATTAGCCGAATGCCTGTCAGATTTTCCTGGATGACTCCGTTGACGGCATCCAGTCTGCGCTGCACATTGCGGAACAGCAGCGCTGCCTTTTTGATCATCCAGATCACAAACACGAGCAGCACAGGCACCATGACAACGAGCAGCAGACCCAGCTTCGGATTCACCACCACCGCCATGATCATGCTGCCAATCACGACCAGCGGCACACGCGTCATGAAACGCAGACTCATAAACACCGTGTCCTGCACCTGTGTGACGTCCCCGGTCAATCGGGTAATAAGGGATGATGTTGTAAAACGGTTAAACACCGCATAAGAGAACGCTTGCACTTTATCATACAACTTCTCCCGCAGATCGTAACCGAAGCCAAGACTCGCATGTGACGCAAAAAACGAACTCGCAATACCCGCGGCAAACGCCACAACGGCACTGCCCACAAGCACCCCGCCCCATAGCCAAACCACTGACAGGTCGCCCTGCTGGATACCGTTATCAATGATTTTCGAGATCAAATAGGGTTGTGCCAATTCGACCGTCAATTCAATCAGCATCATGACCAGTGCTGCGATGGCGGCGACTCGGTACTTCTTCAAGTAGTACAACAGCTTGATCATAATCATTCCTCCGGCCCGGAGCGCTTTATGTTCGTGACGATTGGGTATGTTCACGCAGCCAGCTCCGTTAGTCTCTTCTTTCAATAACTCTATGTAAAATTTCACGTATCCAATACGCTTATTATATCGCATTTTGAACCTTCAAATCGCTAATATCTTCATTCCTTTTCTTTATTAACCTGAAATGGACGGTGAGGGAACAATCATCGGGTACAAAAAAACCTGAACAGGTTGCTCAGGCTTGTTGATTTTTTATACGATAGCATCAGCATCACATTTATTTGCCGTAGGTCTGTTCCAGTCGTTCTTCTTCATTGGTGGACAGCAAAATGTTAAGCAGCCCCATCGTGTTATTCGCTTCCGTTCTGGCTGACTTATACATCTCGGCAAATGCCGCCTCGTCCTGGACCGGATCGATGGCAGCCAGCTTGCCCCACACGTCGCGGGCTTTATCGTAGAGTTTCGTTAAGGTAATGTCATACGTATGCTGCGCGACAGGTGCCATCGAGTCAAACTCCGCTGCCGTCCTGAAAAAATCCATTGAGTCCGTAAAAGTCTGACTTGTGTAATCCTTGTTCTTCATGGCGTCCTCCGTAAGTAGCAGCGCCTGACGGGAGATAAACAACGTTTTGACCATGGCACGCTCCAGATTGGTCGCTTCTTCCCATGATACATAAGACACTTCTGGTGCCTGAACGGTTGTGAAAAAAGGAAAGGCATCATCGATCAATCGTTGTGAATCGGAATGGATCGGAATACCTGTGTTCATGTTCACTACTGCATCACTGTAGTTGGCAATATTAATATTTTTGGAGCCTTCCTCACTGACCCGGCGCACTGGATGATCATTAATCGGAATCCGAATATAGCCAAGCTTGTCGGCGTACTTCTGCTGTAACTCTTGGAGTGTCGAGTCCAAGCCAATCTTGCCTTCATCTGATGAAGACCCTGTTGCAGCGGAATTCGAGGATGTGTCCGCAGCGTCAGCTTCATTCGTATCTGCTGACGACGTTTCAGTCGTTGATGTGTCGGTGCTATGGTTCGCTGTGGCTAAGGCATCAGTATCCTGGGCAGAATCCTTCGTTGCTGCTTCCTTTGCCCCACCACCACAGGCGGTCAGAACAGCTGCTAAGCTGAAAATGGCTGTAAACATCTTGATTCTATGGTTCCATCTCATCATGTAATCTTCCCCTTGTCTTATGTATGTATCCGACTACGTTAACCTCTACTTTACTGCATGAACAACCTGGTTCATAAAGACCCTTTCCGATAACATGGATTATTCAGCATATAATCTGGTCTTTATTTTATCATAAGTTAAATACTGGGTGTATACGACAATATGCCTGCATCCTTATGTAACCTCACCTATTTCCTAATTTCACAGACAAATCACAAAAAAACACGGTCACCCCTGAAAGGACAACCGTGTTTATGTGTATCCTGTGTACTTCATTACATCCACACTTTATATCAAGTGATGGACCGAAACGAAGAGTACAAACCAAAACCATACCATTCCCATTTTGTCGCGCTTGATTGATGCAGCAGGTTCAGGTACCTCTTATTTGATGCCTTTGGCCTTTTCCATATGATCAGCCCGGATCTGGGGATCTGTGGAATTAACTGCGGACAACAAGTTGTAGATCTCCTGAATATCCTGCTCTTTATATAACGTTTCGGGGACCTCTGTCTCAAGCCGTTCCGTTTTGCGCAGAATGGTCTCCACCAATTCATGATCATAGATAATCAGTTCATCCGAATTGACGTAACGCACAGCAGGATCAACACTGATCCGGCAGCGATTGGTGAAAGTCACCATCGAGACGAGACGAACTCGTTTATAATCACCGAGGTGCGCCTGAATAGCCTCTACATGCCCCCGGTGCTGCATCAGTGGGTTATACATCTTGATTCGGCTGCTGCTGACGGTCCAGTTGGCCTCTCTTCGGCCGCCGCGGATCTCACCCGTTGTCAGGTTTCGTGTCTCAATTACAAAGATTCCCCGGGGACCAATGACGACATGATCAATGGATGAATAACCCGATCGGGACTTGATATTGGCAACGAGCAAGTCATTGAGAACTTTGTATTCACCCGGAAGTCCATGCAGCTGCTGGGCAGTGGTAGGTTCCTCTGGCTGACGGGTCCAATCGCCATCGGATTTTGCTTTGCGTCGACTGCGGACCATACGTGTAGGAATAGGCGCCGTTGAGGGCAAAGATGAAGCGGAAGCAGTGATCTGGTTCGCGAGCTCTGGCTGTGACTTGAACAGAGACAGGATTTTTTTGAACATGGGCAAGCTCCGTTCTATGTAGTGTGGGTTTCGCACATCCATTATGTATACTTCTATTACTTATGTCGGATAAAGAGGGGCAAAAATAAAGGGAAGAGGACCAAAAATCCACGGCTTAAACTAAAGTATATACGATTCTTTAACCAATCCTGTGACTTTAGACGCATAGAAGGGGAGATTTTAAAAAAGCAGCGCATTCCTTTCTATGGAAGAAAAAGAACGCGCTGTGGTCTGGTTGTGGCGATTAAGCCTGTAAATAGTATGTGTAAAGCACCTGTGTACCCTTCTCATCCAGACCGTTTCTTGAGATTTCCTGATACAAAGATTCGGCCAGTGCCAGTCCTGGCGTCTTCATGCCCATAGCTTTGGCGGATTCGAGAGCGATACCCATGTCTTTGATAAAATGTTTCACATAGAATCCGGGCTCATAATCGCCTGCGATCATGCGCGGACCGAGATTGCTAAGCGACCAGCTTCCGGCTGCACCGGTAGCGATGCTCTTCAGCACACTCTCCGCGTCCAGGCCGGATGTCTTGGCATAGGCAAGCGCCTCGCATACACCCATCATGCCTGAAGCAATGGCGATCTGGTTGCACATTTTGGTATGCTGCCCCGCTCCCGCCTTGCCTTGCAGCACAATATTGGTGCCCATCTGCTCGAACAACGGACGAACTGCTTCGAAAGCCTCCGAACTACCACCCACCATGATGGACAGCTTGCCATCCCGTGCTCCAATATCTCCACCGGAAACCGGTGCATCCAATGCATGCAGTCCTTTGGCTTCAGCGGCTTCATAGATCCGTGCAGCCAGCAGCGGACTGGATGTAGTCATATCAATCAGGTACGAGCCTGGTTTGGCGTTCGCCACGAGACCATTCTCACCGAGATAAATCTCCTCGACATCCTTCGGATACCCCACCATTGTGATGATGACATCACACTCGGCTGCGAGTTTGCCTGGGGTGTCATGCCATACGGCACCTTCCTTCACGAGCGCTTCCGCTTTGGCGGCCGTGCGCGTATAGACATGAAGCGGGTAACCTGCCTGCTGGATGTGACCTGCCATGCTTTTGCCCATCACGCCTGTACCGATAAAGCCAACTTTCGTCTCTGCAGGTGCCTTTGTCGTATTGGTCATCGTAGGTCTCCTCCTTATTTCTCTCTGCTCCAATTGGAACTTGTCTTCTAAACTTGCTATATCTGTATGTTAATGCTTTCGCGCGCGGCCGTCTATCTGTTTCCGCATTTCTGTCCAAAAACAATGAAACAGGAATCGAAATCCCATATGTTGTACAACCTAACGGAAACTTCCTTGAACGGAAAGGAGGATTCCCATGAGCCGTGAAAAGGGAGAAATCACGATATGGCTGTCCTTTTCCATTATTTTGTTAAGCGCAGGACTTGTATGCCATGTTCTATCCATTCCGGCGATTCTGGATTATGCAGGCAGAGATGGATGGCTATCGGTCGTGGCTGCTGCCCCTTTCTTTTTGATGTTTCTATGTATGATGTTCGTGATCATCCGGCGGGTACGCGGACAGCGTTTGACGGACTGGATTACGCGGGAATTTGGTGCAATTCCTTCATGGATTTTCCGCATTACTGCTTCAATTTTGCTGCTTTCACTTGGCTCACATACCCTATATGAAACAACGAACTGGACGGTATCCACCTACCTGCAATTCACCCCACCTTATGTGCTCGCAGGCGGCGGTGCACTGGTTGCTGCTTGGGCCGCTGCAAAAGGCATACGTTCCATTGCCATGACCTCCAGCCTTCTGCTTCCCTTCGTGATCCTGCTTGGATACTTCGTGATGTCAGCCAACATGAAATATAAAGACTATGGACAACTGTTCCCGATTATGGAATATGGTACCGGTCCTGTCCTGAGAGGCATGATCTATTCGCTTGCCGGACTGATGGAAATCTGGATTTTGATGCTGTTTCAACATGATATCAAAAGCAAAATTCGCTGGTGGCATCTTCTGCTGCTCGGGCTATTCATGCTCACTATGGCCATTGGCCCAACGCTGGGAGCCATCGTTGAGTTTGGTCCGGAGGAAGCCGCTAAACAACGAAATACCCCTTATGAGCAATGGAAGCTGGTGAATATCGGGAAATTGCTTCAGCACGTGGATTTCCTATCCATATACCAATGGCTGAGCGGTTCCTTTGCCAGAGTAGCCATCTCCATTTATCTTATTGTGGATCTGCTCAATTTTCGCAGACCGAAGAAACGGTACATTGCTGTTCTCATCGTCACCTTCATCATGTGCTCCATAGCGGTCCAGTGGTGGAGAATTGATTACGTCGACTATTATGTAAACCATATCCAATTTCCCGTCATGCTGGCTTATGTATCTGTCGTCACCATCCTGTTGACCTTGGCCGCACTTATTCACAAAAAAGACAAGGAGGCTCCTGCTCATGCCGCTCAAAACCACACCAAAGAGCCCTCATCGGACTGAACCATTCCGGATCAATCAGCATAATCTAACAACCTTTTTTGCCGGATCGGACGATGTCATTATTAGCAGGCACATGATGGGGGAGTCTCCCACACAGATTATCATTGTGTATTGCAGTGGTATGGTGGACAGCAAATCCATCTACGATATTATTCTTCCCGAATTGGCCCGTACTTACGAGATTACTCAGTTCGTTCGTACATCGGATATCGAGAAGTCCATCTCCCTTCAATGGACCCGTATGGATTTACAGGACCCCGCATTGGGAACGGACCTCATGTCCCTGCGGGTATTTGAAGGTCATCTGCTCATTTGCATCCCTTCGCTTCAATCGATGTGGAGCATGGATATATCCAACATCCCTACCCGTTCGCCGGATGAATCGACTACGGAGGTATCCATCCGCGGAGCCCGGGATGGCTTTATCGAACGCCTGTCCGTTAATATCGCTTTAATTCGTACACGGCTGCGCACAGCCGAACTGGCCTGTAACATCGAATTGATGGGTTCACGTTCCGTGACCAAGGTAGCCCTGATGTATATCAAAAATATTGCCAATCCCGAGCTGATCGATGATGTCAAGGATCGGCTTCGCAAAATCGACACGGAACGAGTCATGACCGCCAATGAACTGGAGGAACTATTGTCTCCTTCCAAAATCACGTTGTTTCCGGTCACCCATTACACAGGCAGACCCGATTTTGCAGCGGAATGTCTTCTGAACGGCCGCTTCATCCTCATCGTGGATGGCAATCCCAGCGCCATCATCGGCCCGGTGAATCTGTTTCTCCTTCTCAAATCACCTGAGGATGCCAGTTTTCCGTTCCTTCCGGTGAATGTGGGCCGAATGCTGCGCTTTATCGGGCTATTGGTGACCATATTCCTGCCCGGCTTCTATATTGCGCTGACTTCATTTCATATGGATCAGCTGCCTTTTCCGTTGGTGGCCACGATCTCGGTTGGACGAATGGGGCTGCCCATGGAGTCTGGTGTAGAGATGTTTCTCATTATGCTTCTCATGGAGCTGTTCCGGGAAGCAGGGGTAAGGCTACCGAGCGCCATCGGTCAAACGCTGACCGTTGTGGGCGGATTGATTATCGGGGATTCAGCCATCCGTGCAGGGATGGTTTCCCCGCTCATGATTGTCGTCATTGCCGTAACCGTGGTGGCCGGGGCAACTATTGTGAATCAGGTCTTGACCAGTTCTGTTCTGATTCTGCGCTTTTTCTGTTTTGTACTGGGGGCATCCCTCGGCATATACGGGTTCATTCTGTCCATCATCCTGTTCCTGATCTACCTGACCGATCTGAAATCGTTCGGCATTCCTTATCTGACGCCGCTAAGTCCGCTTCATTTCAAACAGGCTGTGGCCTCCTTATTCAAGCTGCCGAAGGGATGGCTGAAACGCAGACCCGTCTACCTGGAAACGCAGAATCCGCGCAAGGATGGGAATGATCAATGAAGCGGCCTATACAACGATGGTTGCTAGGGCTGCTAAGTCTCTCTCTTTGTTTCGTGACCAGCGGGTGTTGGAGTGCATATGAGATTCAACAGGTGGACTATGCCAAAGCGATTGGGATCGATTATAAGGACGGAATGTACCATATGTATGTTCAGAGCATGGACTTTGCCAGTGTAGCCAAAAGCGAAAGTTCAGCCAAAACGGCCGAATCCCCGCCGGTATGGGTTGGACATGCCTCGGGAAAAACATTGAATCTGGCTGTAAACGAGCTGTTCCGAAGTTCCCAGCTTCATATCGCTTGGGGGCATGTGACCGCCATTGTTATGGCCGAAAGTGTCCTGACAAGCAAGCATATCAAGGAAGTGTTCGACATGCTTGGACGTTTCCCGGAATCACGTTACACAACCTGGGTGTACGGCACTCGCGATCCGTTGGAGAACATTCTGAGTGCCACGTCGATCTTCAATATGTCGCCGCTGGACAGCATTCTGCATAACCCTCTTCCCTCATTTCTGGAAGAATCTCTGTTTCCTCCGGTGCTCAGTTTCAAACTCATTGCTACACATAACGATGCATCCACGACAACCTATCTGCCTTGCATCGCCATGAACAAGGAGCATTGGTCGCAGAATAAAAAAAATCATGAACTGTTTATCATTGACGGCGCTTTTTTTGAGAAAACCGGGGATGACTTTGAATATTTGCCCCATAACAAGCTCTCTGGTTACCACTGGCTGCTTAAAGATATGCGGCGTGCGCCATTGATTATTGAAAATGAAGGAACCATTTACGGTGTGCTCAGTGTCGGCTTGCCCAACATCAAGATTGTCCCTGTCGTTCGTGGAAATGAGGTTCGCTTCAACATTGATGCCAAGTACCTGACCGCCTTGTATGAATATCTCACCCCTATTTCCTATGATGACATGGTTCAATTTAGCGAGAAAACATTACGGGATCAAATCTTGCAAACATATCGCGCAGGTCTGCAAAAAGGGGTCGATATCTATGGACTTCAGGAGAAGCTTTATCGCAAAAATCCGAGCCTGTGGCGTAAGTTATCCAATGATGGCTCCAAGATGATCCTTACGGAAGATTCCATTCAGAAGCTGAACATTCATATTACGATTCCATATACGGGTAAATTCCGTAGGAAGGTGTAGCCATAACAAATCCCCTGCCGGATCGAACGGCGAGGGGATTGTTGGGTTGAGGCTCGATTATTTTGCTCAGGGGGATATATGTATATGGATTATCTATTGGATACATTCTGCCTGTAATACTCCATTATTCGCATGCGTTTGGTCAGTATCAGGGTCTGTGGCAGCAGCACCACAAATATAAAAAGTGGCAAGATCAGCACCAAGTGAGCGGCAAAATTTTCTGCGCCAAATGAAGGTTTGGGAAGCTCAATGAAGTACCACCAGCACGGAATGGCAACCATCCAGGTCAGTCCGGTAGAGATGAACAACTCCTTCACCCCGCTCCACAGAAAGCAGAACAACGCAAAAAATACAATTGGAACAGCCCAGGAATCCAATATTGGCCCCCAGCTCTGGAAGACAAAGATAATGGCAGGATACAGAAGATTAATGGTCCAGCGCCAGATTGGATTATTGTAGATAAACATAATACCTCCTGGCTCGGCAAGTAAACGCATTTAATAAGGGGACTGAGCTTTGCGTAGATCTTCGCGGTCTGCCTTTTCCATTTTCCTTATATATCGTTCTAATTGCTCTTTGTGTGCTTCTAGCTCAGCTAATTTGGATGTAGTCCCTTCAAGAAAAGTCGACATTTTTGCAGACAACTGTACTGCAGACTCTCCCTTCCAATCTTGCAGACTTCCATAATTTGTATTAAAGTGTCTTAAGAGTTTATTTCCATAAAAGGAGAATTAATGCCCTATGAAAATAAAACCCGTAGCTCTGATCTTACTTATTTTTTTATTAGGAGGATGTTCAAGTATGTCTACCTCAGATAAGCAAAATATTGTAGAAACAGCTACACCAATAAGTGTTCAGTACATAAAGCAGTACTACAATGCGGACTTTATTGTAACGAGTCATGATATTGATGATCCTTCCATCCATTCACGGCTATACCTATACGGTCATATAACAGGACATGAGGATGAACGTATTACCGTTTCCTATAATTATGATAAACAGGAGGTTCTCAGTGTAGAAGGACCAGGCTGGTTTATCGATAGCCGAAATCCGAAAAAGGAAGCACCTTCTTCCTGAGAAAAATCTGCAAAGAGGTACACAGATGTATTTTACACTTCGTTAGATTAGGACTGGGAGAGAATCCTGGTCTTTTTTAGTTGTTAGATGAAGTTAAATTGCAAAAATCATCTTTGTTTATATCTATTCATTATAAATCAATATCTACATACCCGAAAACATATGCTTACAAAAATAAGCAGAAAGTCTTTACTTTTAAGCTCAATGAGCCAGATATATGGATTACTTATAGGACGTTCTTACCAGTCTCATCAGAGATATGCTTATTTCTGGGAAAGAAATGAAGAAATTAAGCATGATTATGGATATTATAGCTCATACTACCTTCAGGAAAATATTGAAGGAGTGACAACATGAGATTAAAAAGTATCTTCGCCGTTGGAGCCGTGTTAGCTTGCTCAACTCTGTTGTGGGGCTGTAGTAATGGCACTACGAATAATGCGTCCCCGCAGCAGAATAACACTGTCCAATCGGAGAGTTGGAGGGATCCCAAACGACTGGAAGCATCGCACCTGGAGGCACTTGAGCGGATGGAAAAAGATCATATCCACCGGATGGTTTCGCTTAGTGCAAGTACTGATGGCGACAAAGTGATGACAACGCTTGAACGTTCTAGCCAGAAGCTGGAGGAAATGAGACCCCTCGCTGAAATGCTCCAGCACGAAGGCCACCCAACCTTATTACAGCGAATCCAGGAGATGTCTGGAGATATCGAAAGCTCCAAAACCGTGGTTGCTGAGATGAAACAATTACCACAGGACGGCAAAATCAAAATTCAGTCTGAAAACTCCGATTCTTTGCATCACATCAGCAGTTTTCACGATTACCACCAGTACGTGCAAGAGAAGATTCAGACTTTAAAGAAGGATGTTCAAACACATTAAACTATAATGATGACTTGAATGATGTCCATTTATACAAATTCAAAAACAAACAAAAGTTAGATCGGAAGGCTAATTCCTATCTAACTTTTTTCTTGTGAACAGGTATGGACATGTTATTCTTCAGCTTGCTGAAACTGATTATTTTCCAAATCCAAAAGTTAAAGTATATTATATAGTGTTAGATTCAAATACATAGGAGGTAGAAAGAATATTCTAAAAAAAGTTCAATTCATATCAATCATACTTTTACTCATATCTGTTTTGTTGGGAGGATGCAATACCATACCATACCAAATCAAGGCAAGATTATTGAAGAAGCAATTCAAGTTGGGCAAAATTATTTTATAGATGAATATAGTACAGAAGTGCAGTTTACTGACCATAAGTTCATGCCAAAAGACCTTAGCCACATTATAAGTTTAAGCGGACATGTCAAAGAAAATAAAGATACTGAAATCACAATTCTTATCAATTATGATACTTTCAAAGTCCAGAATGCCATTGTTCCCAAAGAGTTACTTAATAAAAAGAAAAATTAAGGAGTAATGGAGTGAATAACTTCAATAAAAAACATCTTACATTAGCATTCTTATTTGTAGAGTTCAGTTTTACTTTCATCGTACTAAGCGGATGTATGTCAAGTGAACAGAAAGACATCCTTCAAAAAGCCGAAAAAGCCAGTCTCACTTATTTTAAAGAAAACTATAGATTGATGTAGAATTCACAAATCATAAATTCATTCCGGCTGACTTATCTCATACGGTATCATTGACGGGACATGTGAAAGGCAACAAAGATCTAGAAGTATTCGCTATGGTTGATTATGATACCTATGAAATCAGAACAGGCTCAGTGCCTGATAATATCAAGCCTCTTAAATAAATGGATTTATTTCTCACTGAGAAGAAAGATATAAATGCATCTTTTACTAATCCGGTAAACTGTATTCCAAACCCTCATCTTCCATCGTTCATTCCACCCATAAAGATACCCATATAAACACGCTGAACAACACAACTGGCATAAGCGCCCCAGTGGCTAACATGATCCAAAGTGTTGCTGGCTTTACATCCTGAACGTAACGATTGAACCTGCGGAGTCGTTGTGTTCGCCATCGAGCAAACTTGAGTTGCCTGATCATTTGCTTCAGCATTTTATGCCGCCGTTCCCCTTCTTCCACTTCTTCCAGCGCACGTCGCAACTCGTCATACAAACGGACCTCTTCCTGCTCAGCCCCTGTGCTTTTCGTCATTTTGCATTTCCTCCCTTACTTAATTAACACGGTAACGACTCCAGAGTTTGAAATTTTATAGGGAAAAACGGTCCTCTTGCATGACTAGCGTCAAGTCGGAGAACCGCTATAATGTACCGTTTGATCCTTTTCGGACGAATTAAACATCGGATTGTGTTACAGCGAACTACATTAGCCCACGTTTTCAATCAATTCATTCAAACACACCGCACCCTGTGCACGCACGTTAACCACAATAATTGGCGTATCCAGCATGCCGTGCATCCAGGACATATACTCCTCAACCTTGTCATTGGGAAGAACCGTCAGAATGACCCCTGCGAATCCACCGCCGTGTATACGACAAGCGCCATCACCCAGTTTTTGCAGATAATTTTCAGTTAATGCCAGAGCGATACCGATCTCCTGTTCCTTCACCGAACCGCTCTGATATACATTCTGGAGCCACTTCCAGGAAGAATTCCCGGACGCCGTAATCAGTTTCAGGAAATCAGCAAAACGCCCCTCGCGCAGCGCCTGCACCTGACCATCCACCCGATTGTTTTCTTCCAGGAAATGCAATGCACGCAGCACCGCACGATCCCCTGCTGTTTCACGTACCTGCTTGAGATTGGCGTAGATCGCCTCGGCTGTTATTTCCCGGACATATTCGCTGCCCAGCGCCTTAGCAACCGCTCTCATCTCATAAGGTACAGCAGCGTAGTCTTCTGTCAGATCCGCATGGTTCCCACCTGTGTTTACAATAACCAGTGAGTACCCGTTTTGTTGGAAATCCCATTGTACAGGTTCGATGACAGGCTCCGCCGGATTTTCAAAATCAATTGCAATCAGCCCGCCATAGGCACAAGCCATCTGATCCAGCAGACCGGACGGTTTATTCCAATAGTTGTTTTCCGCATACTGACCAATCTTGGACATGACCACCACATCTAATCTGCCCTCATTGTAGAAATGATTCAGAATCGTACAGATCAGCATCTCGAATGATGCCGACGAGCTCAGCCCGGACGCCGAGAACACGTTACTGGAGATGTACGCCTGGAATCCGCCTACTTTGTATCCAAACTTTCCAAATCCAGCAGCCATACCACGAATCAGCGCCGTTGTGCCATCGTCTTCTGTCTTCGGTGCCAAATCCGTGAGATCGATTACATATTTCTGGTCATAGCCTTCTGAATAAAAGGTAATTACCGAATCTGTCGTCAGCGCAGCCACCGCAATCGTGTCCAGCGTAATACTGCCCGCCAACACCTTGCCATGGTTATGATCCGTATGGTTGCCTCCAATTTCGCTGCGTCCAGCCGCGCTGAATAACTTGCTGCCCTCTTGCACGCCGAAGTACTGTTCGAATAATTCATTGAGCTTCGTATAACGTGCCGTCTGCTCTTCCAGTTGCTGCTGACCATACATTTGGGCAAGCAACGCTTGGCCTGAAGTGGATTGGATCAGTTCCAGTGGTTGTGTAGTCATTGATAATCCTCCTATGGAAATAAAGCATTTATTTTTCTATTGTGTATAATGATCGACGCGGGGAACGGTTCATGCCCGTTTATCTCCCATTATCTCAGCTTCGTTTCGGAAAAGGTAGGGCAGAATTGAAAGTTTGTAAGCGTTTTTTGAAGACATTCTTATTTTTTATTCAACAGGTTTAACTTCAATCTGATCAACAATAAATGCGTTGTTGGCTTTATCAAAGGTATACGTGATATTAAAGTCACACACATATGTAGGAGATATACCAATAGAGCCAGGAAGACTTAATTTTATTTTGTGATTATCCAATGTATAAATAACAACACCGCCGAAAGCAAACTCATCTTGATGGTAGTCTGGTGCTGGATCAAAATCATAATTGAAGTTATCTACTTGTCCTTGTGAATTCACTGTAATCGCTAGTGTACCATCATCATTTTTAGAAACACGCGATTCAATATGCTCAGCAACAATATCCTCATAACGCTGTACTTTAATTTCCGATAAGCTATCGGAGTTAACGACATGAATTTTATAGATATCCAAGCCTGTCCCTCGGCCAACCTGAATGATTATTATAGCCTCTTCCTTACCATCACCGGTAAGATCGGTATAAAATAACTGCGGCTCCGTTCCCGAATGATGAGAAATGCTCCAATCAAAATCTTTTGCGCGCCAGTTTATATCTAGAGTTACTCTTTCAATTGCATCTTCCGTTTCTTTAACTGCATAAAGTTTTACTTGTTCATCCTCAGAAGATCCGATTAATTTCAATTTTGAGTTTGTCTCTTGTTCTGGCTTCGTTGATACCTGTTTAGTCGGAGACTCGTCCCGTTCCTGATGGACAGCACCTAACGATTCGGTTTGGCATCCCCCAAGAAGAACTGCACTCAACAACATCAATAAAGCTATTTCTTTTATCAAATTCATGTCCCCCCTCATCTAATTAGCTAAAATTAATCCAATGAACTCAACTGAATGGTTACCTTCCTCGTTGCACGATCATTGGCATCAAACCAGTCTTTAAGTACGCTATATTCGCTTGTTTCTAATACTGCTGTTTCAATGGTGAGATGGTTATTGTCCATCCAATCATAAGAGATGATGGGCCAGATCGGTTTCAACATGAATGCTTCTTCAAAATCAGTTGATGTATATGGGATGATTTCTAATTTTTTGAGATCCACGGAAACAAGGATATGTCTCTTGACCAGACCGCCTTCATCATAAGCATACCGAATCAACACCTGCTGATAATCAGAAGAAAGTTTATAATCTTGTAAAATGCCCTCAGGCATTGGCAAGCTATCGTCCCTCTGTCATCAGTCTTCACGAAAAGGGTAGAGCAAGCTTTGGTTCCACAGCCATACTTGAACATCAAATATGTGTCCGAAGAAGGCACCTTCAACAACTCAAAATGTGTACGATCTATTTCAGTTTGGAAGTCCAGTTCGTTCATCAGGTAGTGCTTATACTCTGGGACGTCGTTAAGAGATAATTGTAGGACTGCTTCTTCATTCATGATTTCGATGATATTGGGTAATGATGATGCTTGGGTAGGCAAGCCTGAGGAGTTGGAGTCGTTTCCCATTTTCGTCTGATATGCGGAAGATTCTAACCTATCAAACCAAATTATAATTACCGCTGAAGTAACGAGTACAAAAAACAGTAGTAACAAAAGCAATTTATTTTTCATAGCACTCCTCTTTCGCGCATGGTTTCGATCCAGAACCAAATGGATTATACTACAAAGATATCCATTTTTGGTGTCGGATCGGTTTCAATGTTGTTTCATGTGAAAACCCATTATTCAGGTTAAGAGGTGAATCTATGAACGTTATTTTAAACAAAGAACCAGATAAACGTCGTATGAACGTAGCCATGCTTATGTATCTCATACTAATGATTTTATTTTATGGCATTTATATTTCCTTGGAATCGGATCGAATAGTTCAATCACAGCAGTGGACTTCTGGTGGTTTCATAAGCGAACAAGGTATTGAGTCAATGAGTCAAATGGGAAGATGGACGTCAATCACTGAATCCCTGTTTCTCGTTCTGTTCGTACTGGTAATGATCATCATGATTACGCGGTATAGAAGAAATGTAAGAAAATTAATCCCTTTTGCCTTATGGAATGTCGCTTTGTTTGTTGGAGTTGGCGCGGTCAGTCTGGTTGGTTCACAAGTGACGTCAATGTCCATTGGCAATCTGGCACAACCCATCATCGTACCTGCGTTTCTATTGGCAGTGTTGTTCATATATGTGGTTTGGGGATTAAAAAAACTTGGATAACTTGCGGGAAGATTAAAATATTCAAAAACCTTTGATTATTTTCCAGGATGTCTGGAGAGCAACCAAAGGTTTTCTGTCTAAAATACATATGTCAGTTTAACGTTAAGCTTCGTCGACATCGATCAGATACACCCGCTCTTGGAATCCTCCGCGCGCCTCCGCTTTATCTGCCCGAAGCTTGTCCAGCTGCGCTGTATTCGCACCATGCACCTCAGCTAGCGCCCGAATCACTTCGAGCATGTCGGCCAGTTCTTCCAGGGCTTCCTGATCACTTGCTGCACTCATGTATTCCTCCGACTCTTCACGAAGCTTCGTTCTTAGCTCTTGCTTATACTCCTCCTGGTCCAGAATGCGCGTCTTACATTCCTTACCACTGGAAGTGATAATATGCGGAATCTTGTCCCGCACCAATTTGTTGTATGTAGGCATGTGGCATAACATCCTTTCTACTGTGAGAACCTTTGGGCTTGTCTCCAGAATCTCCCTTTTTGTCATTATACTATTTGCTATTGGGAGGGATGGGTTGATTTTGTAAAGCAATTGGATTGGAATGAGGAGATAGAAATAACCCATGACTACTCGTTTTCGAGTTGAAATGGGCTTTCTGCCATTATTAATGTCTATTTTTCTGCATCAAACTCTGGTTCAGAAGGATTTTAAGCCAACAGTTTCGAGACAATAACATTCGTATCCATCATTTCTTTATCTATCTCGACCAAGCAAGTGTCATCATCCATAGCTGGTTCATAACCGATTCTAACTTTTTCAATTGCATACTTCTTCTTAATATCAAGAATATACTCTATTAACTTCTGAGCTTTTAACGTTGTCTCTGAAGTTTCTCCGCTGAACAATTCCTCTTCAGGAAAATTAATTACAATATCTCCAGATTCCTCATCAAATGAAAATACAATCATCACGTCGTTAAAGGTATGGCCCAGGTTAAGCTGAGACAATAATATATTCCCCGTTCCCTTAGGAGAAAGAATCTCTTCAAGGCTCTCTATTTGCTGAAATTCAATATCGGTTTCACTACGGTTATCATAAAAGTGAGAACTTTTGATCCGATCCACCTGAATGTTCAAATCATTTTTAATGAATTGATCCAGATTATTTTTGTTAAAATCAATTAAAATGATTTCTAAACTTTCCAAATTCACAACCTCCATCATTGATCGATAAATCCTTTGAATGAACCATCTTGGTTAAGCCTTGCTCCGCGACCATCAGGTAAATTCTTTTCGAGGAAAGTAATACCTCTATTGTTTGTAATTTTCTTAAATTCACCTGGAGCATCAAGTATATCCTGTAAATGCTTTTGAGCTACTTGATTAATTTGTTCAGGCCCACCTCTAACTCTTCCCCATATTTCTTGGTTTCGCCCTGCATGTTTCTGCAAAGCATGTCCTACAACGGTTTCTCCACCTTTTTTGGGAGCAGTAGCAGAACTAATAACGGTATCTCTGTTAAGTATCACAGGGTTTATACCATTCAAGTTATCTAGCTTAGACTTTGGAAACTTCAATCCTCCATTCGGAACCTTATAACTCTTATTATACGTTCCTGTAAAAGCCAACACGAGCTTAGCAGTCTGTAAACCTCCTATAGAAACTGCTGCTTGCCATGCTGGTATGGATTCTCCAGTTATGGGATGACGACCTTCCTTAAACGCACTAATCTGTTCATCATATATATCCCCACCGCCAGACTCCGGTTGCTTCGGTCCAGCTCTCATTTCTTCATAGGTACCACCCTGTTCCCAATACTTAACAAACTCCTTTTGTCCTGGCATCCCATCCTCTGCTTCACTGGCAGGCATGTTAACTGCAAACAAAGGATTATATACCATTCGTCGTTGCTCTTCTGGGTTACCTGTATTATGGTTCATCATTGTATGGGCAGCAATCTGTCCAGCAACAGCTCCCAAGCTCACCTGTTCCTGATCTGCTTGTTCGAATCTCTCCGCAATCGCGAACAGATCTTGGGATGACTTAACCATACTTTCCAGTGCTCGATCAAGTACTGAACGTGACTGCTGGAAATCAAAGAAAAATCGTTCCTGCGTTGCTCCCACCCACTGAGACTGGATGAATCCGATCCTTGCAGTCAGGTCATTACGTATACCTTCCAACTGCTGCCTGCCCTGCTCAATCTGTTTAGATACATGCAGAAGTTGCTCTGGTGTCACTTTAATTGTATTCATATCGTTCTCCGCCGTTAAAATTAGGATTTCACAATGTTAGCAGAAGTTTATTACAAATACATCCACCTATTATCCTGATTTTCCCTTTCCCCAAATGAGTACCTTTCAGTACTTATAATCCTCCAGTCCCATTCCTGTGAAAGGAACCTCCAGATCATCATGGCACGCTTATATCAGGAAAACTTTGTTGAATTATCATTCAATCGAGTGGCTAACTCCTCCAATATGTCTTCTGTTCGTTGAAGAAGCTTTTCGATGTTATCAAGGTCTAAATATTGATCCTCTTGGCGTTCCTCTAAAGATGACAGATGTTGCATCGTGCCGATGAACAAGGCAATATCCAGTCCAGATTCAGTGTCCGTATGCACTAATGGTAAGATTTCATTCATGGTGAGTTCTTTGGGTGGATGAACTGAATGATACTTATGGATATAAAGCGCCTTAATCATGGAGGCTAGAGCCCAATCACATAGAATTAGGCAGGCTTTAAACTGATTGTGATTACACATGATGACGGCAAGTTTGAGATGATACTTAGCATGTTGGTGATAGGCCATTATTGTGGTACGTAGCATATAGTAAGCAGGAATATGTTTGGATCTAGGTTGTGTGGAGATATCATGGTCTTGCGAACGTGGGGTAAAATCTACTTGGTGATTACAATGTGCTTCGGTTATGGACCAATTTCTTGCCATTGTCATCCCTCCAAAGAGTTAATACCAGTATTATACATTAAAATGATACCTATAGTAATCAAATAAATTATTTGTATTCTTTGTTTGGTGTTTACCTCGAGGAAACTTGTCTACACTTTTGAACATAGAGAGGTGAATACCATGAACGAGGACAGAGAAGTTTTGAAGCTGGTCGGAGCTAGAATTCGCGCACTACGCAAAGAAAGAGGCTATTCACAGGAATCCCTCGGAGAAAAAGGTGGATTTCATTTTTCATACATAGGACAGATTGAACGTGGAGAAAAGAATGTTTCTTTGGTGAATCTGGCTAAAATCGCTGAGTCACTTGAAGTAAACTTAATACAGCTTTTCGCTTATGTAGACGAGGATTTTCATTTCACAGAGTCAGAAGTCGTTATACAGGAGATTGTAGAAATGTTAAGAGACGCCTCCCCTGATAGTATTCAACTAACCAAAAATGTGATACGTGAAATATTAAAGTGATCTTGAACAAAATAACAAAGGCAAAGCAGCTTACAAGCTGCTTTGCCTTTGTTTCTCCGTCATTTTATTGAGGTCACTCAGATAGCTTTCGTTTTTCTACAAGTAGGGTAGCTACTACATCCCCAAAATTCCGCCCCAGCTTTATTCTTACGTTTAACCATTAAAGAACCACAACTACATTTGATATTAGATAATGTCTTAGATGACGCTTGCTCGTTCTTAATCGGTGCAATTTTCATTTTTCTATTGGATGGCACCCATTTACCCCAACTGCGTAGCTTGCTGTCTACTAAACCACCGTGCCAATAATCCACTTTGAATTGATCGGCTTCTTTTCTTGCTGGACCCGTAAGATCAGATGTGGTCACGATTAGAGACAAAATACAGTCATGATTCCTTTTCGCACCTACCAGCTCACGAACAGTCATTACTTGCACCTTATTATGATCGGCATAACATTTGGCTTGGACTGCTGTTTTTTCACCGCGCTTATCCGTAATAACCAGATCTACTCCTCCATCTTTACCCCCAACGCCAACTTCTTTTACGGTATAACCGTTGTCTCTAAAATAGAGTGTAAGTAAACGTTCGAACTCTGCTCCGGTCATTTTATCTAGTGGTAAAGTTAGAATCACTTCGTCTGATCTGCGCGTAGAGGAGGCACGATTAAATCCGCTACTCACGGTTTTTTTAGTAGTCTGTTTCTTCCGTGGGTTGGACTTTTTTCTTTTTTTCTTTTTAGAAGGCTGTAATAGTCCAGCAACAACTGATAATGTAACAACACCAATAACGAGCCATATTATTTCATTCATTCACTTATTCTCCTTAGAACTTATATAAATATAACCGATTTACCTTTTAAATGGCTTTCATACTTTTAGCAATACGAAGTATAGTTTTTTCGTTTTCATCAAAAAAATCTTTTGATACTTTAACGTAGTAGTTGTATTCAATTTCATCATTAGACATCCAGGATAACTCCAGTAAAACCATCCATCCTCATAACCAACCCACATATAGCTGCTTTCCATCTCCATTATCTGATTCCTCTCCTGCTATCCAATCACCAGGATAACTAATACTGAAGCCGAATCTGATGTTATGATATGTGGTTCACTCCACATTGCTTTTCCCATTTTCAACACTCTTATATGTACTTGACTCAGTAGTTATAGTATTTTCTTTGTTATTCAGACCGGTACTAGAATCACAGCCTGTAATTACAATGATCAACATTATAACTAGTAAATACTTCATCGTTTTATTCTCCTATCCAATCAGCTGTATAGCAGTAATTTCATTTCTTCAGAATTAAGGAAGTCTAATAAAGAAGCGTTTTCCGAAACCCAATGTAGAAGTTTTTTCTGTTCCAATCTCCATTTTAAAAATAGAAACAAATATTAGATCTTGTTGCGTAGTAACGCCATTTATAACTGGACTCCCAAACAAATTGATCCCTGCACTGACCCATTCATTATCTGACTCTTCTATTGAAGATTTTACGACCCACTCAACGAAATCTTCTTTGCTTGGATTCGTCACGGCAAGCAAAATCAATATAAATCCCATTATGACCCAAAATTTATAATTTCCACTTTTGTTACTTGAGGTATGTACTTCATCACTTTCCATGTCTTTATCACCTTCCTTATTTATCTAAATTTCTACATATAAGTCTAATGGACTAGATTATTGAACGAGAATCAGGCTTATAGAATCATTATCAAGCATAGATCCACTCATTACCACTACTTTCAAACAAAAATCTTATTTTCACAAGCCCTTACTTTTGCTATTCATACGATACACTTATCAGCGCCTACTAACAAAGCATGTTTAAAAAGAAAAACCTTGAAAGGCATTTGCCCTGCAAGGTTTAGATAATTCTAATTTTCTTTCTCGTAGAAGCGAACAATTTCATCTGGTGTTTGTGCTTCCAAGACGGTCTGATTCTTTTCAAATACAATAATATGCGGATAAGTTTGGATCTCGAAAATCCCCTCGAAATTATACTGTTGCTTCTCACTAACATCAATATAGCTCACATTCGCAATAGGATTATCTGTTCTCAAGTTCTCATTGATGAATTGGAGATCCTTTTGCAAATCAATGATGTAGGAACGCTCAGATGGCTTATCTCCAAAAACGATGACAGTCACATCATTGGTTTGATTCTTTACAAGATAATCTATAGCCTTTTCTCGGTCATTTGAACTGCAACCAGTAATTAATGTAACTAGCAATGCCAAAAGCAATAGTATTTTCATATTTCCTCCTTAGAGCTAAAGCTCGTTAAGGCAATTATTGAACTTTAGCAGTTATATCATGTGTGTAAGTATCTGTAAATGTAGTCCACTGAGCAGGCTTATTACCGAAGGAATAGAATGCCCCAATTTTAACATAGACACCTGCTTGAATTTTCACATTCTTACCTTTACCAGTAATACTTGTGACACCTTGTATTGTATATTTTTCAAGATCTCTACCACTTGAGTCTTGAAGGGGAATCGACATACTTTTTAGATCCCATCTAGCAGGGTTTCCTTCATTACTTGTGTTACTCGAACCAATAGGGATCTGGAATTCAGTTCCTATTCCTGCATAGGATATAGCAATCGGAATGGAGCGCTGACTCGACGTCTTAACAATAGGTCTGGTGTATGCAATAGCATATGTCGAATTAACATCGTAAGATTCATAACGAGTTAAAATCGTATGGATGTCGGATTGTTTCTTAATGAGCTGACCTGTACTCCCATTCGGTGCTTTCCATGTTGCCAGATTAGAAAGTAAAGGTTGGAATTTAATTTGCATGTTATTGTCGTTATTTGACATCAAATTCGTTGTATTCCACTGTACATTCGAGAACGTATATTTACCGTATTTAGACGACTTAACAACAGGCAAATTAGCAGCAGCCATTGGTCCGATCACAGACGGGACTTCTCTTGGCTGTTCATTAGTCTGGATTCCTTCATGTATCTCCTTTAAAGAAATCCATTCATTATTATTGAAACGAATAAAGGTCTCTTCAGGAAATTCATTTTCCTCTGAAGTGGATGTAATAATAATGTCTCCGTTAGCGTTCTCCTTCTGATCGTAACCTAACTTCAATACAAAAGATTTACCATTTTGCAACATCCCACTAGCTGAAATTAAAGTTGTATTCGATTCGCTATCATAGTTCATTTCATAAGCAATATCAGTCACATTTAAAATTTCTTCTCCTGTATCCAAAACCATGGATAAGCTATTCTCTGACAACAGTTCCACGTTTAAATGATCATACTGTTTAATTTTATCATACGTTTCATTGTTATATTCATATACATTCTTTATTGTAAATTGATCATCAGTTGCAGCATATGTTGACTTAGGAAACAGAGTAACAAGCAAAATCACAGCTAAAAACATTATACTTTTTCTCATTGGATTAACCTCCTGAAAAATAAAAAATACAGAAACTCTCTAATTTTGTATGCTGGCCAGCTTAAGAGAATTTTAGCCCACATTTGAAATTCGCCGTTTAATTACTCTCTTCAACTTCCAAATCATTAAACTTGTCAATCTTATAAAGACATATAGTATTGATAAAGAGTAAATATGAATTGTTAGACGAATTATTTCTAGTGAGCTATCATTGTTATAACACACATGAATATTACTGATTTCAGGTTTATATCGCAACGGTTATCATTAAAAATGAGGAAAAAGACCCTGAATTAATGATTTTTAATATGACTTTTGAATGAATAGTCTGAATATCCTATTCCAGATAATTCGACATTTTCTTTTCAAATAATCAAGAACTTTCATATGAATACAATTCAAACAAAAACCTGCTACCTACAGCAGGCTTTACCCTCTACTAATTCAAACAATACACTTATTCGCCACCGCCACCATCTTCACAGGAATCTCTTCCCGCAGTCGCCATACAAAGCTCATAGGTTTGTTCCCCTCATGACTCACATAATCGGCTTCGCCCAGGAAGACAAATGGAGATGTATAGTTATGCTCCTCCTTATACTCCCGCACGAACAGCACGATCCGGTTACCTCTCTCGCGGTGATGGATATACCGCTGCGCGGTAACCGTATGCTCCGACACCCTGCTTTGAGTCTGCCAGTGGAATAGCCGCTCGTTGATCGCATAATCCTCATACAGCGTAGATGGTGAGAAATCTTTGTCCGATTTGTTCAATGTAATGAAGAAAATATCCGTCTGTTCATCGGCAAAATACTTCACGCCTTCACGGAAGGCGGGTGATTGCTGGGCATTCCAGTAACCGAAGGCGGCGAGCACTTGGTCGATGGAGTACGTACAGTGGATATCCAGTGGACAAGTGTACGGGAACGGATTACTTTTATCCACAAATCGCAGATGAGCCAGATTATATTTGAAAATATCCACAAGTTCTTCTCGAAAAGCCTCACAAGACAGCACACGCTGTACTCCCTCATCGATGCTGCTCAATCCTAATTTCTCAGGCGCAGCCCGGTGGAAGGTATAATAGAACATGATCAACATGCGCCGTTCATCCGCGGTCGTCGGTTCTTTGCCTTTTTCAATAAAGTCGATCAGGAACGTCAGCCAGACTCGAGAATTAATCGTCAACACAGATGGGAATCTGCGGATGTACTCCTCGTGTCCATCTTCAATGGGTGCTGTTAATCCAGCTTCGGCCAACATGCCACGGAAATACCTTTTGCCCGTACGTCCACCATACAATTCATATAGTGTCATCCCGTGATGCTCTACAAAATGAGCCAAGGTCAGCGGCAGTCCAGTATCTTGCTGGAACGATTGCAGCTTCTGGATCAACGCTCTCCGATTGCGGCTCACCTGCTTCAGGTTACGCATGATGTATTCCTTCGCTTGCTTTTCCAATTGGATGAACGTGCCGCGTGGCAGGTTCGAAAAGCCGTTCTCAACGTAGTACGAGATGGAATGTTTGGTAGCGCCGATCAGAGCACGGAACTTATCCTGGAACCTATACTCCTGATGCGCTTGCCCGATGAAGTCGAGCACGGTCAGGCACTCTTTGCCATCCGCCATCCGTAGTCCACGTCCCAACTGTTGCAGGAATACAGTCAGACTTTCGGTAGGACGCAGGAACAGGATGGTGTTCACCTCAGGGATATCCACGCCCTCATTGTACAGATCAACGACAAAGATCATGCGCAGTTCCCCGTTCACCAGCTGTCCTTTCGCAGAATGACGTTCCTGTTCGCTCGACCCGCCATGCAGGGCTATGGATGGAATGCCCGCTTCGTTAAATATTTTTGCCATATACATCGCATGATCCACCCCTACGCAGAAACCAAGCCCCTTCACATCATCCAGATCGGTTACGTATTTGTTCAGACTTTGGATGATTTGGTTAGCACGGATTTTGTTATGGGTATAGAGCTTCTCTAGTTCATTCAGGTCGTAGCCTTTACGCGACCACTTCACCTGAGATAGATCGACAGTATCGGTGACGCCAAAATATTGAAAAGGACTCAGCAGCTTCCGGTCAATTGCATCGGTTAGACGGATCTCGGCGGCAATCGTATGATCGAAGTAGGCTGTAATGTCTTTGCCATCCATCCGTTCAGGCGTCGCGGTGAGTCCCAGCAAAATCTTCGGTTCGTAATGGGACAACAGCTTCTGGTATGAAGGTGCAGCCGCATGATGGAATTCATCCACAATGATGTAATCGTAATAGTCTGGGCTGGTGATCTCCGTCAGCTTCATGGCGTTAAGGCTCTGAATGCTAACAAACAGGTGGTCCAGCGCCTCCGCTCGGTGATTCCCGACATGCAGCTCACCAAAGTTCATATCCTTCAGGATATACCGGAACGTGTCCCGGCTTTGATTTAAGATTTCTTCCCGATGGGCGACAAAAAGCAACTTTGCTCCCTCATGGCTTGCACGGAATCGCTTGTAGTCGAAGGCAGAGATGACCGTTTTGCCAACACCTGTGGCGGCGAGGATCAGATTGCGGGTTCGTCCATACAGTATACGCTCGGCGTCCAGCTGTTCCAGCACTTCTTTTTGGTAATCGTAAGGCTGGATGTCTAGGTGGAAATGGTTGGACTGATCTTTTTTGCGATTCAGCGCCGCCTTCAACTGTGCCTCGTGCCCTTCATCCTCAGCCACATATCGCGTAAATTCACGGTCATTCCAGTAACTCTCGAAGGTCGCTTCAATCTTGCGCAGCACGTCGAGTGAATCCTTCTCCGTCACCTTGAGGTTCCACTCCATACCACTGGTTAGCGCCGGGTTGGAAAGGTTAGAGGAGCCGACATAGGCTGTGGTGAATCCAGTATCGCGGTGAAAAATGTACGTTTTGGCGTGCAGCCGAGTCACTTTTGTATCATACGAAATCTGGATCTCTGTGTTAGGTAGTTTGCTGAGTTCGGTAATGGCCTTGAGGTCGGTTGCTTCCATATAGGTGGTTGTGATGATCCGCAACTTGCCTCCGCCAGCTGTGAACTGTTGGAGCTGTTCCAGCAGCAGGCGAAGCCCGCTGAATTTGATAAATGACACCAACCAATCGATCCGATCTGCGGTCACGATCTCCTTTTGCAGCTCCAGTAACATACTCGGTTCGGACTTCGCACCTGTGAACAAAGAGCTTTGGGAGATCGGCGTATCTGGACGAACGATTTTGGTATCCCGGACCGCACGAATGCTGTTCAGCTTGGAATACACATGAGTCAACACTTCCCCCTGCTCATCCAGTTGCAATTCGTTGTACTCTTCTTCCCCCAGTGTGCCTTTCAGGGTAGCAATAATCTCATTACACGTTCGAATCTGCGCCAACACTGCCGTCTTATCTTCCGTCTGTTCCCGTACAATCTTGAGCGCTCGCCGGGTCACCGCCGCCAAATACGTGGACAGCAGCTTGCGCGCTTCCTCTACATCTAGCTTCTCGGTCCCAATGTTGTACACATCCGGGTCCAGCGCCGAAATCTCCTGCCTGGTGATGGTGTTGATAAGCTGTTCATATATGCCTTGTTTCATGAATGTACCTCGTGTGGGTGTAGGATGGTTGTGGATAGTTCTCTATGTATATGGTGAGCTATATAATCGGTATAGGTAAGTAATACTTCTACTATATTATCGTCCAGTATGGGAATTTTTTCATTAGTTGATTTGATACCAAAAAAGGAGTTCTCCCTATGACAGGAGCGCCCCTTTTTGAATATCATCGTATTATGCCTTACAAACCATCTGAATACATCAACTTATCAATGTCTAAGTTATTTGTCCGATCTGAGTACAAGATGCGCAAACGTGGTTGTCCTTGGTATCGATCTAGATAAAGCGCAACTTCTGTTTTCTTATTATTGATTACCCACCGTGATTTAAACATAATGTTCCCCCTACTCAGGTCCAATGCGTCGTCGTTCGTTAGACTAGACTCTGCACCAACGATGTATTTATCAGTCGAATTGGTAGGTTTACCGTATTTGTCTTCCAAGGCATCTTTGATGCCGTAGTATGTGTTCATTTTATCTTCAGAAGTCGCAAGCGTGTTACCCTTCACTTCGTAGATAGTACGAACCAGTTTGTTCTTGTAGAACAAGTAAGATAACTCTGCAGATGTTGAGGAGACCGACGAACTGTATGTAAGGTATGAAAAATGGTTAACACTTCCTGAATCAATCAGTTTGTCCTTTTCTAGTTTCTTGATTTGTTTAGTGTTCATGCCCCACTTTACATTGCGAAAGTCTGCTTTCGAAGCAGCAGATGCGGAAAGTGGTAAGAACGCGATCGCTACCATGAACAAAGCAATGAACATTAGAGAAATTTTCCTCATACGTCAACTCCTTATCGTATTTTTTATAATTATACCACGGAATTATTTGTTTGGATAAAACAGCAAATAGCACCTCTACTTACGATCTGGTAGAAGTGCCTGAATCTTAATTATTGTGCTTCATTTAAATGTTGTTTTTGGGATTGATATAGCACCAATTATAATTGTAGGATGCCTTTATCTTTTTCATATCTTCCAAATTGTAAAACCAATCTTCCTCAATCCATACTCTTGCATCGGGGCATTCGCTCAGAAAAGCAAAAAGGAATTTAAATAATAAGTCCTCATTATCATCAAAGTCATCAGATACTACTGCTTTAAAATATTCATTTTGCGTATCATCCCAATCATAAGTAACGTTTTGAAATTCATAAGGTTCATCATATACACTAAAGCTAAGCGTCCTTGAGTAATTTTCCTTGAATGGCGTGTTTTATATATATCGTCGAGTGTATTTTAATGTACCTTCGCTATTGTAAGTTTCTTCATCATTATCAAATAAAAGTTTCTCTTTCATGCATATATTTTTAATAGTACTCAATAAATTATTTGCTGACGTGCTTTCTCCACGTTTAAATAATACAAAAGATGACATTCCCATTTTTTCAATACTCCTCGCCGATGTCTAATCCTTATTAAAACCTCATTATTTTCAAATGTATAAAACTAGACAATCTTTTCACTGCACCACTTCGGGTCATATGGCATCTGACTTAATTTTAAAATATCGTCAGCGGTGTAATACCATTCAGCATCATCAAACCATAGATAATCTTGAATATTATCTTTAAAGTACTCTACAACGAATCTAAAGATAAACTTGTACTCATGATTTATATTTTCAATATCTAAAGCCCAGAAGTAATTTTCGTCTTGAGTAAGCCAAGTGAAACTATCAATTGAATCTTCTTCTACTTGATTAACATTAAATGTGAAATACTTTAAATTGTCCTTATTCTCTATGCTTTTAAAAGAAGATTCATCAACTTCTGATAGTGTCCCTTCAGCAGATATAAAGAGATCATCACGGTATTTATCTTTTATCAAAATGCAAAACATATTCGCTTTTTGCGCTGCTTTCTTAAAATCCTCAATAGCTTTTTCAGGAATGTAATTTTCTATCTTTTTCAAAAAAATTAAAGAACTCATCTCAAATGACCCTCTTTCAATTCTTCTTGATTAGATATTTAATGAAATACCTGAAATATATTTTCTTAGTTTATTTAGTCACTACACTCATAAAATATAGATCCTCTAACCTATATAAACAAACATCTTCCTCTTCTACATAAACACCAGTTGAAAAGGGATCTATCCATTTTAAATCTAATACTTCAACAGCGGGTTTCCAGCAATCCTTAAAAAAAGATTCTGTTGCAACTGGAACAAAAAAAAACTCTTTTCAAAATCACTTTGTGGTTCAAGTATTTTCAATTTATTTCTATTAATTATTGATTTTAAAACATACTTATCGATCATTATCATTATTTTGGCCTTGGTAACTAACAAATCCCTCCTTGATATGTACTTTGAGTATTCCTGAATCCACTTTATCAAGATGCCACCACCAACTGTTAATAGGTAAATCTCTATTCTCATCCCCAGCAGTTATCAATAATTTTTCATCATCTATAATCAATAATCTCAAAATCAACTCATCTACATGATTTATCTTTTCTTTAAGTGACTTATTTAAAGATTGAACTTTTAGATCGTCTCTCATCTCAAAAAGGTTCCTAAATAAATCTAAGTATTGCAACTCCTCTCCATCCCATCCACCGTCTTCTTCAATACACTCTATTCCACCGACAAACTCTTCGTATAAACATTGGATAATACCTTCGATTATTTCATCATTAATTAGTCTAGAGTCATAAAATTGTTGAGTGTTTTTAAATTTCAGATTCTCTATCTCATCATTAACAAATAATCCACTATCACCATGATATATAAACACATCTTTGCTTTTATCAAGGATTGAGTAAATCTCTTTACAAAAAGATAACGCCAAAAACGTAGCATTTCGATCCTTGCTAGGTTGAATAAATAATGCAGTTTTCAGAATAGTATTTTTAACCTTATCCTTAGAAATATCAAACCACATATTCCTTATCTCATCATTATCTTTAAGAATATAATAGTTAACCCATATCCAACTGTTGGAACTTTCTATTCCCCAAGAGGATATTTGATCTTTGGCACCAAACTCAGACAGCACACTGTTTAATTTCTCAATACTAAGTTCTTCTTCCATGTACATTACTATATTGGATTGTGACATTATCTTTTGTCTCCTTTTAGGGTATTAATTAATTCCTCTGGAGATGTTACAATTTGAACACCAATTGAACTTATATTTTTTGCTTTCACAGTATCAATACCATTTGGGGCATATAGAATAACTCCTTTATGTTCAGGATTTATATGTGGCTGCTTAACATCGCCTTCAAAGTATTTATAAAAATCACTTATTGATTTTGATTTACCCCCAGTAGCATTGAAACATTCAATAATATAATTCGATGTCCCCAGATCAATTTCCCCTATCCTACCACCTAATTCCTTAGCATTATAAGTTGTACCAGCCTCTGTTATTTTTATTTTATTATCAAGTAATAACTTAGCAGTATCAGCTTCCAGTCTAAAACCTTCCCTACCGGATTTTGATCCTTCTTTTAAATTTTTCAGAATCTTTTTTAATGTGTCCTCACTGGCAAGTCCTGAACTTATAAGCTCATCGGAATTCACTCCAATGTACTCAGATATCTTTTTTTGTTGGATCTCATTAAGTTTTAAATTTTCGTTATACTTAAAAATCCCACCTGACTCCGACTTACCTCCACCCGATCCTCCCAGATCGCTATGTTTATTCTCCACCGAACGAAGCGCCTTGCCAACAAAAGCATAGGCCAATACCTGTCCCATCACAGAACCACTATAGTACCCGGCCCCACTCTCATCCACCTGTTTCTTCTGCTCATCCACAAATTGACCTACATCAGACCTGGCTGTTCCGTTTCCCCAGGCTGCATCCCAAGCAAACTTAATGCCTCGCCCAACATCGACCACTCTGCCCAAGGTCATAGCATAAGCCACACTGGTCACCGTACCAAATGGGTCATAGAAGAGAGCCTCTGCTGTCTGTCCAATCCCAGTTACGGTCTCTCCAACCGACTTGTCGAGCAGTCCAACACCGAAATTTCGTTTCAGTTCTTCAGGTATATATAGAGCAACCTCACCCGAACCATCCGCTGTTCTAAAATTCTTCGCTATAAAAATAAATTCATTCTGAATTTTATCCAAAAGACCCAATGTGGCTGGGAAAACTTCTTTCACCTGCATAAAATCCCAAAAGAAACGTTCCCCTGTCACACCAGACCACTCCGATTGCAACAGGTAGATTGCTTTTTCAAGCTCTCGGACCATTCGCTCCAGTTCTAGCTTCTTTTGCTGGACCAACCGGGCTTTTTCGTCCAATAAGTCGGGATGTACCTCGATTCGTTGCATTCCGTCTTCACCGCCAACCTGACCGTAGTATATGTACCTAAATTTTAACAAGTCAGAACGGGGATTGGAATCAAACAGAGGATTCATTTTCTCATAGGTTATCCGGTAATTGGGCAACATCCCTTAGGCAGCTATTTTGCGCATTAGTGCATACTTCCCTTAGAGTCGACTGGTGCCTTGTACAAAAAAAGAACGACTTCTATCTGCGATAGAAGTCGAACAAGGTAATGATGCAGCAGGATTCAGGTAAGCATTAAGACACGACGAATTGTACTACAACTGGAATTCCAGCATTCAGTGCGTCTCCACCGGGAATCGTAATTGTAGTGGTTGTAACAGTGGAAGTATCTGCTGTCTGCATAATGCCGTTAATATAAAGATTATAATAATTGAAAGTGCCTGGAAATGCAGTTGCAGATGCACCGGCGTCGTTTGTAAAAGCAGTTGCAGCAATCGCAAACGTTGCTCCGGTACCCGTTCCGTCACCAATGGTTGCAGCAAATCTTACACTGTTCTGAAATGGGGTTACGAGTGGCATGGTTCTCACCTCCTACCTGACATAGTATATGTGGTAGTTTCGAGAGAAGTGAAGGCGAAGTCACGAGGAGGTTTGACCAAATTTAACCATTTATTATATTTGCTGTTAGTTGAATTATCTCCACAATGATCGGCGTTCCAGCAAAGAGCACACCACCTTGTGAAGGGAAAAATAGCATAACCTTACTTACGTCATATGAGTTACCTGGCTGTAGGATCCCGTTGATATAAAGATTGTAGATACTGGTAAGTCCTATTCCTGCAAATTCGGATACACTCCGACCATCGTCATTCACGAATTCCCCCACGGGAATCGTAACCGAGTCCGATAAATTAAGATCGGTGTCTGGAAAATAGAAGTAACGGTTTACCGTAGGAATGATTTCAATTCCGGGTATGCTGCCCGGCGGACCTTGCTCGCCCTGAGGGCCAGCGGGGCCTTGCGCTCCGGGCACACCCGGGTCACCCTGCTCGCCCTGAGGGCCGACGGGGCCCTGTGCTCCGGGCAGGCCCGGGTCGCCTTGCTCGCCCTGAGGGCCAGCGGGGCCCTGCCCTCCGGGCACGCCAGGGTCGCCTTGCTCGCCTTGAGGGCCAGCGGGGCCCTGCGCTCCGGGCAAGCCCGGGTCACCTTGCTCGCCCTGAGGGCCAGCGGGGCCCTGCGCTCCGGGAAGGCCAGGGTCGCCTTGCTTGCCCGGAGAGCCAACAGGGCCTGGCACGCCATGCTCGCCGTGAGTGCCAGCAGGGCCTACGGCACCTTGCCCCCCCACTAGACCTTGCATTCCGGGCGGTCCGACCGTCTCCGGTTCATGTTGTCTCATCGGAGCGAGCCGGGACCCAGGCTCCGGAAATACCGGGTTGACGCCAATCCCCCTCGGCAAAGCAATGATTTTTTTGCCACAGACTACTTTCAGTTGTCTTATTGGACGCTTTGGTCGGAGGGAGCGACGCTTTCTCCGACAGGGTTTACGAATAATGTGGCACTTCCTGCGTTTTCCCGGGGACTTGTTTCTGCATTTCGATATTGAACGTCTGGATCTTAATCGTTTAGGCGTAGCTATCCTCTTTTTCAGATACTTCAAAATAGTCACTCCCTTAGGCCGATGCACACAGTGTGTATGCCCTATATATATGTCATTAGCACATTCGGAGAGTGTGCTAATGACTATGATGGAAGCCCAATATAAATGAGACAAGAGCCTCTGCCATAGTCTATACCTCAATTCGCTGCATCCCATCTTTACCATCAACCTGAACGGAGGATATATCCCTATGTTGAAATAAGTTAGCAGAGTGATTGGAATCAACCGGAGGATTCATTTGATCATAGGTAATCTGATAGATGTGCAACACCCTTTTAGATACCTGATTTGTGCATCAGTGCATGTGCAATTCCCCGCATACTCGTCTATGAAGCGGAAATTAACTTCCTTTTTGCCATCAACTTCCCCCACACCTTGAATAACACATACATTAATGCACCCATAAGCAAATCATCCCTATCTCCATCAAACGCTGCACATTGCCTTCCATGAATACACCGTATCCCTGAGTTACCGAGGAACTGAACTGGTCAGACGTAAAAAATGCATAATAAAGACTGAACATCAGCATATGAACCAATGCATACAAAGAGGAAAAGACAAACGGAAGTAGGGAGATATAACGATTTTTACTTATAACGAAAATGACGAGCGCCTGCGCAACCATGAACAAAGCGCCGAATAAAGTGAACTCAACCCCGTCAGACGAATGATGCACGCCACTAAAAAATAACTTCTCAAACAGAGTGAACGTAAATCCTTCACCCCAATAATGATACATCACATGAAAGTAAGCTTGCAGATATCCTAAAGTGAATAACAGCGGCACAAATAACTCACGGTAATTAAAACAATAAGCATAAGCTCGATATATCGGTTATGTACGCCGTATTGATTCGCTATTAGTCACCCACAAGTGTCACGATAAAAAAGGACAAAACTCGATAAAGCACAGCATAGAATAGCTCTCATGTTGAATCCATACGTTTCTTTGGTTACCGTTCTGTGCAGTTCTGAGATGGATCTGAATTGTTGCATGGAACGTTCAATGATTCCCACGAAGGTTCCCTCCCAAGAAAATATCGATGATTTTGATGTTATCCGTCCATGATGTCCTCAATTTATCGAGCTGAGTGTGGCCTTCCGGGGTCATGTGGTAATATCGTCGGCGTGGGCCTCCAAGTTGCTCTACCCAATAACCCTCGATATACCCGTTAGCCTCCATTCGTTTGAGTGCGGGTTATAACGTCCCTCTTTCAAATCAAACTGTCCGCTGGTCTCGTCATGCACCGTTTTGGAAATTTCATAGCCGTATGCGTCCTGCTTGCTAAGAACAGACTGCACAATGCCATCAATGTAACCTTTAATCATTTCATTTCTCAGCTTCACACACCACCTACTATGTAATTCTATGTAGATAGCATAAAAAACAAATATTGCAAAAAGCAATTGTTTTCCATTCCTTCCGACCGTCTCAATCTCATCTAACCCCAAAAAACAGGACCTCGTAATAAATACGACGTCCTGCTTTGTCATTGCTATACCTTAATTGTAAACTCTACTTCTTCATCAGATTGCCGCATCCGTATTACTTTCCACTTTAAGAGAGGGCACTGATCGCAGCTTCAGTTCCTGCTCCTCCAGCGAGGTGAATTCATTCTCGCTCTTCGCGATGACGACTGTAGCTACGCTGTTGCCGACAATATTGGTAATGGCGCGGGCCTCGGACATAAAGCGGTCTACGCCGAGCAGCAGAGCCATGCCTTCAACCGGAATGACGTTGTTCGGAATGGCCGCGAGCGTTGCAGCCAGCGTGACGAACCCGGAACCGGTAACACCTGCAGCGCCTTTGGAGGTCAGCATCAGCACACCGAGCAGCACCAGCACCTGAGTGATCGTCAGCTCAACCCCATACGCCTGGGCAATGAACATAGCCGCCATGGACAAGTAGATCGATGTGCCATCCAGGTTGAAGGAATACCCGGTGGGTACGACCAGACCGACGACCGGCTTGGAGCACCCGAACTTCTCCAGTTTGTTCATAACACGCGGCAAGGCCGACTCGGAAGATGAAGTCCCCAGTACGAGCAGCAGTTCTTCCCGGATAAAGCGCAGCAGCTTGAACAGGCTGAATCCGCTCATTCGCGCAATGAGGCCAAGAACAATAACGATGAACAGGAACATGGTCAAGTAGACCGAGCCCATCATTTTACCGATGGAGAACAGGGAGCCTACACCGAAATTGCCAATCGTGTAAGCCATCGCCCCAAACGCAGCGAACGGAGACACCTTCATAATCATCGCAACAATGCGGAAGAAGATTTCGTTAGCGCTTTCAAGAAAATGGGTCACCGGCTTCGCTTTCTCTCCGATTCCCGCCATAGCAAGACCGAACAGCACGGAGAAGAACAGGACAGGCAGCATATCCCCCCCGGTAAAAGCACCAATGGCATTGTCCGGCACGATGCCGACGAGGAAATCGAGGAAGCCGTGACTGGATTCCGCGGCCTGTTCCTGAAACTTGGCCACTGCGTCCGACTTCACTCCCTGTGTGCTCATGCCCTCGCCGGGACGAACCAAATACATAACCGTGACACCGATGGCCATCGCCAGTGTGGTGACAATTTCAAAATACAGCAGCGCTTTGCCGCCAATCCGCCCGATTTTTTTCATATCGCCCATATTGGCGAAGCCGATAACAATGGTCATGAATACGATTGGAGCAATGACCATTTTGATCATTTTGATAAAAATATCACTGATGATCTTCATCTGGCTGGCATATTGCGGGAGTACGATACCGAATATAATCCCCAGCACAATCGCCGTCAGCACCTGAATGGACAGATTTTTCCACAGCTTCTTCTTTTTCATCGTTACAACCTCCTTGTTCACGCTGTCAGTTCAGCACAGGTACGGCCTTGTCATGCTTTCTGCGAGCTACACCCGATTCATGTGCCGTGGCAATGACTGCTTCGCTCACCCGCTCAGCAACCGCCTGATTGAACACACTCGGGATAATATAGGTTTCGTTCAGCTCTTCGTCCTTCACAACCGAAGCAATCGCTTTGGCTGCCGCTACTTTCATCTCATCGGTAACACGGGCAGCCCGGCAATCGAGCAATCCCCGGAACATGCCTGGAAAACACAGTACGTTATTAATCTGGTTCGGATAATCCGATCGACCCGTTGCCATAACCCGCACATAAGGCTCGGCTTCCTCAGGTGAAATCTCCGGTGTGGGGTTCGCCATGGCAAACACAATCGGGTCCGGGGCCATGCGTTTTAGGTCATTCACCTTTAGTACGCCCGGCCCGGAGACACCGATGAATACATCTGCCCCAACAATTACGTCAGCCAGCCTTCCGGCTTCTCCGAACGGATTGGTGTGCTCGGCAAACCATTGCCAACCCCTATTCTCATAACGTGCCCCGCGCTGGATCGCGCCCTCGCGGTCGACACCAATGATGTTCGTGGCCCCGGCTGCGGCGAGCATTTTGGCGCATGCGGTTCCGGCAGCGCCCAGACCACAGACAACAATTTTGCAGGCTTCCAGTTGCTTGCCCGTCAGCTTCAATGCGTTCAGAAGGCCCGCCAGCAGTACGACCGCGGTTCCATGCTGATCGTCATGAAAGACAGGAATATCAAGCTCCTCGATCAGCCGCTCTTCAATCTCGAAGCAGCGAGGAGCCGAAATATCCTCCAGATTAATCCCGCCGAACGTTGGGGCGAGCGCTTTGACAATTTTGATAATATCCTCGGTATCCTGCGTATCCAGGCAGATCGGGAACGCGTCCACATTCGCCATCTGTTTGAACAGCATCGCTTTGCCTTCCATCACGGGCATAGCTGCCTCAGGCCCAATATTGCCTAGCCCCAGCACAGCTGAACCGTCAGATACAACAGCTACAGTATTGCGCTTAATGGTAAGCTGGTGAGCCAGCGATGGTTTCTCTGCAATCGCCGTACATACCTGGGCAACGCCAGGCGTATAGACACGGGACAGATCGTTCCGGTTTTTGATCGGATATTTCGGATTCATCTCAATTTTGCCGCCTAGATGCATCAGCATCGTCTGATCCGAGACATGAACGACCCTGACCCCCTCCTGCTTGCCGAGCAATTCCACGATCAGCTCTCTATGCTTGCTATCCGTCACATTTACCGTCAGATCACGCGTTGTGGTCAGCTTGTCGTTCCGAACGACATCAATAGCTATAATATCTCCGCCTGCTTCGCTGATTGCGGTAGCAATTCCCCCGAAGGAGGCCATACCCCGATCCAGCTCCATGCGTAGAATAATGCTTGTGTTGGTACCTGCCGGAATACTCATCTCATGCCCATCTCCTTTTGTGATCTATGTCATTGACAAAATGATACCGCTTACATAAAGAGTTGGGAATAATTTGACCTTTTTGTTCTTTTTGTTTATTTTGGTCTCGCTCGCATCACAAAAAAAAGAACCGCCACACATGGCGATTCTTGATATCCGCGAAGGTAATTTCCGCTATATATTATATTGTGTGTCTTGCGTTGCTCCTAACCTTTCCTCTTCCTCATGCTTCGTTGAGCCTTGCCTTTCCCACCTACCGGGGATTGCCCTTGAACTGATAACGATTGATTGGCCTGCCTACACCGCCATACTGCACATCCAGCAAGAGCAGGCCTTGCTTCTGAAGATACTCCAAATATCGGCGTGCCGTTACTCTGGCAAGACCTGTGCCTTCTGCAACCTCCTCCGCCGAGCGGGAACCCGTCTGCTCCTCCATAAATAGAACAATCTGACGCAGCGTCATGGCCTGAAGACCTTTAGGCAGATCCTGCTCCTCCGACTTCACTACGGATTCCACTCGCTCCTGCCCATACAGCAAACGGTCCAGCTCGGTCTGTGATAGGGAGATCTCGCCTGTGAGACTGCCCCTCTTGGCCGCATATTGCTCCAATGCCTGCTTGACTCGCTCGAATTGAAAAGGCTTCATAATATAATCCACAGCACCCAATTGCAGCACCCTGCGAATCGTCTCCAGATCATTAGCGGCCGTAATCGCAATCACGTCGATATTCAGTTCCTCGCTGCGCAGCTGACTAAGCGTGGTCAAGCCGTCCTGCACAGGCATGTACATATCGAGAATCGCTAAGTCTGGCTTCAGCCTGCGCATCAATTCCATGCCTTCCCGTCCGTTGGAGGCTGTTCCGATGACCTGGAATGGCCCTGCCCGCTCCACAAATTGCCTATGAATTTCAAGCACCATCGAATCGTCTTCAATCAGCACGACGGTTGTTGGATTGTTTTTCTTCATCATACCCCTTCTCCCAATCTCGCCACATGGGCAACATAATCATAATACTCGTGCCTTCGCCTTCTGCGGAGTCAATATCAACCCTGCCGCCAGCCTCATCCACAATACTGTGCACCAGATGCATGCCGATACCCCGATGATTGCCCTGCTTTGTCGTATAGCCCAGCTCGAACAAGTGCGTCAGGGTCTCCTTGCTCATGCCAAGGCCGTTATCCTCAATCAGCACGGAGCAAATATCTTCATTTTGTTCAATACTAATAAAAACTTCTCTATGTCCATCTGTATTAGATTGCAGCGCATCAAATGCATTTTCCAGCAGATTACCCAGAACGACCACCATGTCATGATGATCCAACGCAGACGGCAATTCTTCCAGCCAGCTATGGTTGTCCAAACGGACCTCGATGCCTAGCTCCCTTCCACGGCTGATCTTGCCGAGCAGCAAGCCTGCGATACTGTCCACCCGGATGCGCTGATTCACCAGACGCAGCAAGCCCTCCTGCTGCTCGACCACCTCATACAGATAAGCTAGAGCTCGCTGCTCATCCCCCAGCTGAAGCAGTCCGCCAACCGTGTGCAGCTTGTTCATATATTCATGGCTCTGCACCCTCAGCGCCTCCACAAATTCTTTTACCCCGGTCAGCTCCTCGGCCATGCGTGTGACCTCCGTCCGGTCCTGAAAGATCGAGACCGCACCCACCACTTTTCCCTTCACCGTGATCGGAACCCGCGTGCTTACAATATGGGCAGGGCCGACAAAATCCGTATGGTTATACAGCGGACGGTTGCTCCGAAGTGTGGCTGGCAGTCTTGAATCCGGCAGCACCTCCTGAACGGGACGCCCGATGACATCTCCGGCAACACGCAGCATTTCCTTGGCCTTGTCGTTAAAAATCGTAATCTTTTCCTGGCTGTCAATCGCCACAATACCCTCATGCATAGCCTGAAAGGTGGCCGTCCGTTCAACAAGCAGCCTCGCAATCTCCTCGGGCTCCAGTTCGAACATTCGCCGTTTGATATGGATTGCAAGCAGCCAGGAGCCCCAAATACCGAACAGCAGTGTAAGCAGCGAAATGACATAAATTTCACTCCGCATTCCGTGAATAACGGCACCCAGTGTCGGCAACAGATTGCCGGCAAGCACAACACCCACCTGCTCTCGCTCTGCGTTCATGACTGGCGCAAATGCCCGCAGGGCAATACCTTCTTCCCCCTGAGCCTTCGACAGGTAGGTATGCTCGGCAAAGGCGGCCCTTTCATCCATTCCCCCAGAAGAGGTTCCGATCATCCGGTCTGCCGGATGTGTCCAGCGAGTTCCATTCATATCCATAATGACGATGTAGTCCATATGATTCACAATTCGAATACGTTCAGCCAGATCCCGAAGCGTCGGGCGCTTGTCCATCTTTTCCAGACCTTCCGCCACAGCCGGAAGCTCTGCAACGGTGCGAGCCGTAATCAGCAGACGCTGTCCCAGCTCATCCTCCTTTAACGCAGCAATATGTCCGGTCAAAATAATGCCTCCGATGCAGAGGGCAAACAGCACAATGCCAAACGACAGAATCGTAATCTTTCCTTTAATCCGGAGTCCTTTGCGCACGATGTACCTCCAGTACCTGATAAACAGAATAAGAATTGATACCGCTTGCAACAAATCCTTTAGCGTATGATAAACTATAAACAGCCTGCTGAGCAACCGGAGGGATGCATACTATGAAATCATTTTGGGGGATCGGCCTGTTTGTCATGTTCGGGCTGCTTACAGCGACGGTGATCGGCTTCTATTCCCACTTAACCGCCGAGCCCGTCGTCTACGACTATGAACAAACGGGTTTGCATGAGGATATTGTCATTAAATTCAGTTATGTGGTAGCGGAAAATACACCCAAGGGACAGGCTGCGGAGAAATTCAAGCAACTGGTTGAGCAAAAAACAGGCAAACGCGTTCACGTGGAGCTTTTTCCCAACGGCATGTTATATAACGAAAGCAACGAGATGGAGGCGCTGCAGGACGGCAACGTGCAGATGATTGCCCCAAGCTTCTCCAATATCTCCGAGATTATTCCGCAATGGATGGTGATGGACCTGCCCTTTGCTTTTCCAAACGAACAGGCCGTCATGGCTGCCTTTCAGGGGAAGATTGGAGAAGAGCTTCGGAAATCAGCCGGGGATAACGGCATGATCGCTATGGCCTTCTGGGGAAACGGATTTCGCCAGTTCACCTCCAGTAATTCGGCCATCGTGCATCCGGCAGACGTGCGCAATCTTAAGATGCGCATTCAGCCCAGTCGTGTCATTGAGGAACAGTATCGCATGCTCGGAGCTGCAACGTACACCTTCCCCTTCAATCAGATCTATAAAAATCTGGAGAAAGGGACCGTAGATAGCGAGGAAAATTCAATCTCGAATATCTACTCCAAGCGCCTCTATGAGGTACAGCATCATCTGACGATTACGAACCACAGCTATCTGGGTTACGGCGTATTGATGAACCGGGATTTCTGGGAAGGGCTTCCTGACCCGCTTCAGCAACAGATTGAAAGTGCTATGCAGGAAACGACCGAATGGGCCAATCGCAATGCCGTCGAACTGAATCGGAAGCAGTGGAGCCGTATCCAAACGTCCTCTGCCATGCAGATTATCCAGCTGGATGATTCCACGCTGCAGGAATGGCGAACCGCTTGGGAGCCTTTGTATGATCAGTACAAAACCTCCATTGGAAGCAAGCTGATCGATGAAGTCAGACGACTTCAGAAGCAATACGGAACGCAGCCCCTCGAATGGATGGACACCGACACCTCTGCGGTCAGTCCTTCTTCCTTTTGGGCTGCGTCAGACCAACAGTAACGTGATACATGGTGCGGGACTCCGACGTTTGGCTATACCTCTCATAAGGCAGCAAAATATTCCTGCAAAGCTTCTTCAGCTTCGCAGGATTTTCTATTATTTACGACCATGAGTCGATGCATCGCATGTCCTGATCGTTTATTTACAACTTGGGCATCGAAAAGGTACTCCTTTCCTTCTCACACCCGGTTAACACGTAAAAAACACGTCCTTGCTCACTCTTCATTGTACCGATCCCTTTGCAGGTGTTGGTAGTGATCCCTTGTTTGGAGCCATAGGCATCCCTTGAGCCATCATAAGTCGATTGAATAGCTGAGCCATCGTATATCAATTCATAGATGATGGCCCCACCTTCAATGGTATACATCGTCACACGAACCTGATCCTGCCGTTTTTCTCCACATTCTTCATAAATGTAGTCCATTTATCCCCGTTCCGCATGCCTTCGAAAAGTACAACGACATCCCCGCTTTGCTCCGCTTGCTCAGGGTTATGTGGCTCAATAATTTCCGGAAATGAATTCAAGATTACTGGAGAATCCAATGTCTGATCAATTGCCTCACAGGCTGTTAACATCATTAACGCTAACGAAAGCGTGAGCAGTACTCTTTTCATCCAATCACCTCATGTTAATAACGCTAAGGACTCCGTACATGTTACCTATGTGCTGGTTAAAAAAAACTTAAACACACTCAGCACCGATCTTCAATATAAATAAATTTTCTTATTTGTATGTAACTTCAATCCTCCATAAAGTGTTTATATAACAATGCATTATTCACGTCCATCTCATCCGAAAAAGAGGCGATACCATGCGTTCGGTTAACCCATCCGATGATACAGCAAAAGACAAACAACGCTCCACTTCACGCTTGAATCATAGACCCAATGGGAAAGGTAAATCGTCCCGACGATTCGCCATTGCAATGGCTACAGCACTAGTTGCGTCCAGCTTGTTGTTGGAGCTGACAGCTGAGCCAATTACTCACGCAGCCACTAACGTACAGCATTCCGCCAGTAACACTTCTGTTCAATCGAATGCAGCAAACACAGAGAAGAAGCTACATTATACCGCTGTAGAGGGAGCTTATTATTACACAGTCGCCTTGAGAAGTGATGGTTCGGTATGGACCTGGGGCCGTAATCTGTTCGGAGAACTGGGTATAAGCGAAAAGGTCCGATATCGTCATACGTCTAGTCCAATCCGAATACCGGAACTATCCAATGTAATAGCTATTTCCGCCGCCGGTGGTGGAATCAATGCAGCTGTTCAGGCGGATGGAACGGTCTGGGAGTGGGGTGCTGGTAAACTACCCAGCAAAGTCGAAAGCATCCACTCTGCGAAGGATGTGGTGACTGGTACTTTCAACGTCGCCCTTCTCCAGAACGGGACAGTCTGGTCATGGCAGCACCCGGCGGCTCAAGGAAGCGATTCTGATCTCATACGTAAACCGCATGCGATCAGTGGACTGAAAGATATCATCCAGATTGAAACCGCAGGTCTGCATGGATATGCTCTGAAGAAAGATGGGTCCATATGGACGTGGAATGAGCCAGACGAACCCGGTAAAGGCCTGTCCAAACCTACCAAAATAAAAGGCCTGACCAACATATCATCGATCACAAGTTCAGATACATCCCTGCTTGCACTGGATAAGAACGGGAAAGTCTGGGGTTTGGACGATACAGGGAAAGCGATCGCTTTTGATTACGACTTCAAGGTGAAGAAGATGGATGGAAATTCGCAATATATGTTATTACTCACGACATCCGGTGAGGTGTACAGCTACGGAAGGAGCGTGAACGGCAAAGAAGGCAAAGTAAACCATCTATCCGGTATTACCGATATTTCAGCAGGATATTATCACAGTCTTGCCTTATCCTCGGATGGAACCGTCTGGGGCTGGGGAAGTGATAAGTACGAGGAAGCGGGGGCACCAGCAACGTCATCTGGAGGCATGGTCTACAAACCCGTTCAAGCCAAAATTGGTACGGATGTATATCTGAACAGTGAGTTATTTCAGTCCATGTATGCCGCTGTTGAAACGCCTAAGACCGTGCAACTGCCCATCAAAGCCATCGTCACAGCACTTGGAGCAGAATTTGAGGTTCGTCAGATGAAAGGTAGCCTGGACCACTATACGTTGAAATATAACAATCGGACAATCACAATCCGCCCTAACGAAACAAAGTATGTTTTAACTTCCGGAGATGCATCTGAAGAGCAAGTCATGCAGCTACCTGAACCCATAAATAGCTATTCGGGAGCAACCACAGTGCCTTTTGAGGTATTGCGTGGTTTGGGCTTGAACGTGTCCTGGGATCAAGAGAAATCTATACTGACCATTGACGATGCTGATTAGAAAGATTCAGGAAGCTAAACGAATTAAATAGCATAGAAAAAAATCCCCTTCAGGTAAACGGCCTGTTCTTAACGAACACTGTTCACCTGAAGAGGATTAATTTAATTCAATTCTTCTCTGCCGTCCTACTTCTCGAACCGGAACCAGCCAAAGTCAAACTGACTACCCGGCAGGAAGATAAAGGTTACCTTCTGCACACCTTTAACCTGCTCAAGCTCAAACACCCGCTCCTCATATCCTTCGGATTGTGTGAACTCGACCAGCTGATTGCTCTGTCCGTCCTCATCTGCAAAGCGGATATGAATCGTGTTTTTATCAATCGGCGAACGGCCATAGATCACGAGCTTCGACGTGCCTTCTGCCGTGAAGTCCATATTTTCAAACTCCAGCGACACATTGTTTCCGATCCCCTCAACATGATCGCCCTCGATCTTGAATGTATCCCCGTAGAGATGATCGCAGGATGCAGCCGTATTCTGCTCGAATGCGCGGCTTTGGCGCTCGAACGAGAAGCCTTTGATATGAATCTTCTGCTTCAGTACAAAACAGATCGACGTAATCCCGCTCAACCGCTTGGACAGATGATACGTCTCTTCCTGATACACATTCCATCTGGATTCTTTGTCATACACCACATCTGCCAGCAGTGTGCTTCCCTCTTCATCCGGCATGCCTTCCCAGATCTGAATGAAGTACTCTTCACTGGACAGCGCAAAGATCGGAATCGTAATGGTATCGGAGCCGTAAGGCCCGAAGTCGATATTGCGGAAGCCTACATGTGTCTCCCCATCCCGGCTTGTCGCTACCCCGCGTTCATTGCCGTTGCCGACATCCCCTTTGGTGTAATCGTAGAGTCCGCCAGTAATAAAGCCGTATGGATCTTTGTAAGCCGTACCCAGACCTGTTGCTTTGAACTCCAGTTGGGAAATCAGTTTCGTTTTATCGGTACCGTTACTGCTCGTCGCGCGAAGCCGGAATTCGCCATCCCCCAGTGCCATGACCTTCACTGCATGTTGACTCTTTCTATCCACGCCGGCTTCCGCATGAATCACTTCCACCTTGGCAATGTTGGATTCGATACCTGCATCGTTCACCACCGCCCACTCGATATCCCGGTAAGATGTGTTCTCCGGATACAGCTTGGCGCTCACCGTCATGTGTTGTTTCGATGGATCGAATAGCTGTCCATCTTCACTGATGATCTCGATTTTGCGCAAAGGAATCTCCTGGGCGAGTCCCGTCAACACCGGACGTTCCGTATTACTCATGAGTACAGTCTGTTCCTGACCTGCAGCGACGCCGGAATCACCGAAGGTAAGATCTCCTGTGCCTTCAACAGCTTGCGATTCGAACTCGGCAGCTGCACTTTCCAATCCTTCCGAAGTCACCTCGATTCGTACCGTTCCCGATTCGTTTGTTGCCCCGATTATTGCCATCAGCTTACCGCTGAACAATCTTCTGCTCAATCCTTTGTATGGATCATAGTCCGTGCTATCGCCATTATCCAGACCCAGCAGACGGCCTGCACCTGTCACTTGGACCTGCACACGGTTGTTTGCATTTTGTACGGGATTACCTGCTTCATCCTCCACCTGAATTTCCACGAAAATCAGATCTGTACCATCCGCTTGCAATTGCTCCCGATCGGCTTGCAGACGAACCTTCTTCGCGTCTGTAAAGGATCTTTGTACATCCGTTGCAATGACGTTACCGTTCTCATCATACGCGATGGCTTTGAGCTCACCTTCTTCATATGGCACTTTCCACCAGCCTGCCAGCTGGGTTCCCTTTGCATGGTCGATATCATACGTGCCGATCGTCTTGCCATTCAGCTGCAATTCAATCTTCGGCGCATTACTGCACACGCGTACATCGATTAGCTGACCAGGGCTGAAATCCCAGTATGGGAACAGGTGAACCATCGGGTTTCTCTTGTAATCCGTCCAGGCTGCTTGGTAGATATAGTAGGAATCTTTCGGGAACGTTGCTGTATCCAGCTGTCCAAAATATGAATTCTTCGTATGATATGGTGTCGGCTCTCCGATATAATCGAATCCGGTCCACAAGAACTGCCCCAATGAATACGGAGTATCCCGTTCTGCCAAAATGCAATATTCTGCCGACTTCGCGCCCCAGCTTGTCGTACTGTTACCCAAAGCCGAGCACTGCTCGTCATCATCCGCCAGAATGGTTTGCTCAAACGGGAAGTGATAGATCCCACGGCTCTGTACCACAGACGACGTTTCACTACCATAGATAATCCAGTCGGGATGTTCCTCGTGATGTTTGTCGTAATACTTTTCCGCGTAGTTATAGCCTGCGAGCTTCACGATATCAGCGCATTTTTGCGCGTTTTCCCACGGCATGTAGTTCGAACCGATGGTCACGCCTGCATTCCCTTTTGGATCAAATTCCAGTACATACTCCATCAGCATGCGAGTCACTTCCTGCCCCCGCTCATCCGCATGGGTATCATAGATTTCGTTCCCGATACTCCACATGATCAGACTTGCATGATTACGATCCCGCTTCACCCAGCTCTTCACATCGGTATGTGCCCATTCCGGGAAAAATCTCGCATAGTCGTAAGGGGTCTTGGCTCTCTCCCACATATCGAACGCTTCCGAAACGATCAGCATACCCATCTCATCCGCAAGCTCCATGAACTCTTTGGCAGGCATGTTATGAGCTGTTCGAATGGCGTTGACGCCCATTTCCTTCAACAACCCAAATCTTCTGCGCAGTGCCGTCAAGTTAAAAGCAGCCCCCAGCGCCCCAAGATCATGGTGTTCACACACGCCGTTCAGCTTCATTTTGACACCATTCAGGTGGAAGCCTTCGTTTGCATCCAGCTTGATATCCCTAAAGCCAATCCGCTGTGTAACGGACTCGATCGTCTCATAGCCCTGCTCACCTGTAGCCACTTGCAGCTCCGTTACCAGCTCATACAGATTCGGTTCATCCGGGCTCCATAAGTTCGGTTGATCCACTTTCAGCAGTTGGCTGTTGGATTGTATCTCTCCTTGTCCAGCGTCTTTACCCGCTGTAGTCATAACGTCCGCTTTGCTGGATACGATCTGCTTACCCTGATACCAAATCGTATGCACAAGCTGTGCGTTCTGGTCGACATTCAGCTCCGTATCCACTTCAACCTGCCAACCTTCTGGCTGCTGCTGAATGGATATATAGGTACCGTCTGTGATGATATGGTTACGATCTCTCGTTTTGAGCCACACATTGCGGTAAATTCCGGCCCCGGAATACCATCTGCTGTTGGGGCTCTGATGCACAACTTTGACTATAATTTCGTTGTCACCTTCTACCACTGCACTCGTGATTTCGTGTTCGAAAGCAGAGTATCCATACTTCCATTCCCCTACAAGTTGCCCGTTCACATATACGGAAGAATCCATGTACACCCCGTCAAAACAAAGCAGAAGCTGTTGTTCATCCTTCGTATACGGGAATGTCTTGCGATACCAGCCAATGCTGTCCTCATACAGTTCAAGCGTATTATAGATCAGCCAATCATGAGGAAGCTCCACCGGTTCAAACGTTAACCCCGCAGGCTCCGTAACCTCCAGCTTACTTTTTGCAAACTGCCATCCATCTGTAAAAAGCCTTTTCTGATTCATCTCAGCTCTCACTTTCTGTGTGTTTTATGATTGCGGTTACAAACAAAAATATACTCCTCACCGAAAACCTTTTCGGAACTATTCTGGTGAGACCATAACCTTCACTCGATTATATCATCTGACCGCTCTCTGTACGTCCATTTTGGGCAGATTTAATTAAAAAAAGATCCCGCTCTCGATTGATTCAAATCGGGACCTTACGAATTCTATTTTTATTCATCTAACTACATTAATCATTCATTAAAAATATGGCACTGCTGTCTGGACTCCTATTCTTCCCTTTTGTTAATTCAAAACAAATTATAGATTCCATGTCTGTCAATCGATTCCTGTAATTTCTTGTCGTGCTATGTTAGATTATCCATTGGAATAATATCACATATATAGATAGGGGAAATTAAAACGTGAAGAAATCATGGGTACTATCAATCATTATGAGTTTTGTTTTGCTCGGCGGGGTATTCACAACTGCAGGGTCGTATGCCGCTGCTGCAGATGACTCAACCACTACATATTCGGAGGACGCCTACTCCGAAGTTGACACAACAGAAGAAGAGCCGGAACTTACAGTCGAGGAAGAGGATTTCCTGAACTACCTGGATCAACTGGATAGCGCAGCGGTATATGAGGAGAAAGCCTTCGATGCTATGGCTGGCAGCTCATATATTACGTCTTCCAATCGCAAGTCCGTTTTCCTGAAATTGACCAATACAGCCATTCCCAACTACACCAAGTATGTATCCAAGCTGAAGCTGATCAAGCCGCAAAATGCGGAACTGCAAAAAATCCATGCCACTTTGATCAAAGGAAGCTATACACAATTGGAAGGATTCCAACTCGCTAAAAAAGCTGTCTCCAAAACAACGGTAAACAGTGCAGTCCTGAAACAAGGTAACGCCAAAATTGATGCAGGCAAGAAAAGCATCGAGAAATATCACAAAGAACTGTCTGCCTATGCCAATAAACTTGGGTATGAATTTTAGTAAATAGACCACCAAAATGTGTGTTGATTTTGAATCATTCTACCCTCACACATGAAGCGGGACACACCAGTCGTTCCAAAATAAACAAATTGAGATTTCAGGAAAAAAAAGTGTTTTCTTTTTCCAAATTAGTTCGTATAATAGCACTATAATCAAAAGGCTATGCTGCCGAAAGGTACAACCTCGTAAACATTGGGGTTGTGCCTTTTTTGCGTTTATAGCCGTATGATCCATCCCAACCAAGGAGTGAATGTCATGTTACTTGAAGCTATTTATCATCGTCCCAAAATGAATTGGTCCTACGTATACGACCGTTCGACCATGCACCTGAGACTCCGTTCCAAACGCGGCGATCTGGATGCCGTTATCGCTATTGTCGGGGATAAATATGCCTGGGATCGTACGATCCTCCACCTTCCTATGCGGATCTTTGCCCGTGATGCCCTGTTCGATTATTGGGAAGTGGAAGCGCAACCACCCTACCGCAGATTGCGCTACGGCTTCCAGCTGATTGAGGGCGAGGAATCCGTCTGGATGACGGAACGGGGATTTGAGCAGGCCCTGCCCGATCATCCGCTGGAATTTTTCGATTTTCCATTTATGAACCCGGTAGATATCTTCGAACCGCCAGCTTGGGTTAAGGATGCGGTGTTCTATCAGATTTTCCCTGAACGTTTTGCCAATGGTGATCCTTCGATCAGTCCGAAGAACGCAGAGCCCTGGGGCGGTGAACCGACGCCTTTCAATTTTTTCGGGGGTGACCTGCAGGGGGTTCTGGACCATCTCGACCATCTGAGTACGTTTGGTATTAACGCCATTTATTTCTGCCCGGTGTTCCAGGCTACAACCAACCATAAATACAATACCGCAGACTATATGAGGGTCGATCCCCACTTTGGCACCAATGAGAAATTGAAGGAACTGGTGGATGCGTGCCATGAACGCGGCATACGGGTTGTTCTGGATGCAGTGTTTAATCACTCCGGGAGAGAGTTTCTTCCATTCGTGGATGTGCTTGAGAAAGGAGCCGCTTCCCGTTATGCGGATTGGTTTCATGTCAGAGAGTGGCCGGCGCGTATTGAGGATGGCATTCCCACATATGAAACCTTTGCCTTCGAACCCCTTATGCCCAAACTGAACACGGAGCATCCCGAGGTCAAAGAATATTTGCTGGAGGTGGCCCGCTACTGGATTCAGGATATGGGTATCGACGGCTGGAGGCTGGATGTTGCCAATGAGGTAGACCATCAATTCTGGCGTGAATTCCGGCAAACGGTCAAAACCCTTAATCCGGATGCTTATCTGCTCGGCGAAATCTGGCATGATTCCATCATGTGGTTGCAAGGAGACCAGTTCGATGCGGTTATGAACTACCCGTTCACCAATTCCGTTATGGATTATGCCGTGCTCGGCAAGCTCGACGGTCTCGAGTTCGCCAACGAGATTGGCAAACTGCTTGCTGCTTATTCACAGCCTGTAACCGAGGCAGCTTTCAACCTGCTTGGCAGTCATGACACGCCGCGACTCCTCACCCTATGTGAAGGGGATGTACGCAAAATGAAGCTGGCTGTCATGCTGCTGCTTACGTACCCAGGTGCTCCTTGTATTTACTATGGTGATGAAGTAGGACTTGATGGAGGTTATGATCCAGGTTGCCGCAAATGTATGGAGTGGGACGAACAAAAGCAGAATAAGGATCTGCTCGACTTCTTCACCCAAGCCATTGCCCTGCGTAAACAACACGCTGCATTGCGCGGTGCGGACATCACGATGATTTACGCTGAAGCCGGAGATCCATGCATTGCTATTGGACGCAAGGATCAGGAGACCGGGGAACAATTCGTGCTTGTCCTGAATGCAAGCGAAGAACCCCGCAGTATAGAGTTACCACTACACCAGGGGACTTGGCGTAATGTATTCTCAGCCACAGCCCGGGAAACTCAGCAGAACAAGTTGAAGCTGGACTTGGAAGCGTACGGTTTCTCCCTGCTGCAGCTGGATGTGAAATCACACGTGAAAGCATAACATCTTGCTTCATTCTAAATCCTTCTTCCGATGAGACTCTTGGTACGTCGTATAAGGATATCTCACATTAAATTGTGTAAAGGGTTATCTCTCGTACGAATCACTTCGAATCTGTTCAACAAAAGGGGAACCGTAGATGCGTAATGCATCCAACGGCTCCCCTCTCCAATTACAACTCACTATTTCCCATCCTGCATTGGCATTCATGAGTCGCTTCATTTATATGTTCATTCATTCTTAAGTCCCTTCCAAATCTTCCTCCATGCTTGCCGCAACCTCCTCAAGAACGGAGAAGCTTGGACCGGGATTTCTTATTTTCTTCATTCTTGGACTTGTTAATGTTTCATGAGTAACGACGATCTTTTGCGGGATTTTGTATGGTGGCAGCTTGTCTTGGCAAAAGTCCCAGATTTGTCTGCGCAGTTCTGTAAGAGACTGTTCACCTGTAAGTCTGACCGTGGCCTTAACCATCTGCCCCGTAATTCCACTCGGCTCCCCGCTGACGACAGCCGTTTCAATGGAATCCATTTGCTCCAGAACGTTCTCCACTTCCGCAGGATAAACCTTACGTCCGCCTACATTAATGATCTCCGAGCGGCGACCCAGAATGCGAATGTAACCATCCTCCATCTCCGCTTCGTCTCCGGTCTGAAGCCAACCATCTTCCGTGAAAGGAGATGGAGCGTTCAGATACCCGATCATGGCTGTTTCACTCTGGATCTCAAGCAACCCGTCTACAATTCGATAACGGACTTCTCCATCACGCACCGTAAATAGCAAGGAATCCGAATCTTTGGAACGTGTCGGCAAAATGCCAAGCTCCGACATGCCATAAGCCTGCACCGTGCGTACATGCGGGAACTGTCGATTCCATGCTGCAAGCAGCGCCTCTGGCATAACCTCTGACCCATAGGAGACCACTTCGAGACTGGATAGGTCGAATTCCCGATAGATTTCACTAAGGAGCATTAGATTCATGAACGTTGGTGAGACCGGCAGCGCCTGAACGCGATACTTTTCAATGGTTCTGCATAATTCGACGGGTGAGCGATCCGATATGATACATAAACAGCCGCCGCTGGACAGAGATTGCAGCATCGTGTTTAAGCCGCCAATATGGTCAAACATCATGAAAGGAATGGTACAAAGCGGCCGGACTTGCCGCCTGAACCCGTTCAGCAGACGATCCGCGCTGTGAACAGCTGCTTTGCTTCGTCCTGTCGATCCGGAGGAGAAGATCACCAGACCTGCTTTCTTTTCCTGACCGAGCCTTGCCAATATCGGAGATCGACTAACTTGCACGGAGCAGCGTCTGGCTATAGCTTTCCCTTCTCCAACACTCATGCACCATTCTGCCTGAGCGAGCGCTGTATATTCATTCCGTTTAGCCTCAACCAAGTGTCGATCCAACGGAACCACAATACAATTCCGTTCCAGAAGAGCGATTAATGCCGCTGCCGCATAAGGAGAATAATCCTCTTCAAGCACAACGATTGTCCCTTCAAGACCTTCTCTGGAAATCCACTGACCAAGGGTGTTCACCTGATCCAATAACCAGATATAACTATATTGCTCATCCTTCCATATCAAGGCAGGGCGAAAATCATACGCGGCGAACCGTTCCAGAAGAAAAGTGATATTCATCCCTCATCATCCTTCGGGCCATGTTTCAATTGCACCTCCAAATATTCAACCAGCGATTCCACCGTTCGGTAAGGACTTTCGGGCATGGAAGCAGCGGCTATTTCCGCGAGAGTTATCCCTACACCAAACGTATCTTCAACCCCTTGCTCTACAACCGCAAGTAAAGTGACAAGTTCAAGGGAGTCCAGTCTCCCCCGCCTTCCATATAAGGGCGCCTGCAAACCATGCTCCAGAGGAATGGGCGCGTTATGGTACCGATTAATCTCATCGCAGCTATCCAACACAATCCGCTCAATAACTTCCCGTTGTGAAGGAGCGGAGTTCTCTGCAGTCGATGATGTCTGTCTGAATCGGTCAGCATGCTGATGTGTCGTCATCAGCGCTTCGTACCAGCGCAATTCATCCGCCGCCAATTTTTCGATAATATCCGTTAACTGCTCCCGCCATTCAGGGCTTCGTTTCATTCTGGCGATCTGCAGCAGCTTGTGAGCCTGTTCCCAGCGAGCTATCAATGCACTGAATTCCGCAACATATTGATCATGGGGAGAATCAAGCCATTTGGCGGCCTCTTCTAGCAAATCACGGAAAAAGTAGCGGCTCCAGCGCATGTCAAACAGGAACGCGGAGATGGCTTTCTCTTTTTCACGATCCACCTCGGCATCCGGTTGCAGTCTTTGTAACAATTGTGAAGATACAGCCTTTCCAAAATAATAGCTTCGATTGCCCTGCCAGACGGTTCTGCCCGTGATGAATTCATGGGCTTGGGTCGCCAGCGCAGAACGCAGCATGTTCCGGTAGCCTGCAGAGTCGAGTGTTTCCACCGCACGGATCTCCATCGTGCCATAGGTCCGTAATGTTTCTTTTCGCCGGGCTATTTCCAGCTCAGAGATATTTTTGTTTCCTTTCCAGAACTCCTGGAAATCAGCAGCCGATACAGCTCCCATGTATTTGGAGGGAACAGGATCATAGATATAGAACTGCTCCTCATCCATCCCGTACACAGCCAGCCAATGATCGACCAGATGCAGGCGCGAGCCTTGTTTAACGAGTTTGTGAATATATTCCGGATTTCGATAATCCTCCCCGTAAGGCAAACAATAACTTGTGCCTGTGACGATCAAAAGGTCCTTATTTTCAAGGCGCTCCCGCATATATGCCTTTCCTTGTTCGAAGCTGTCAAATTCCCGTTCTCCAAACACTTCCCACATCGGCTCCCCATAATCCAGCTTATGAAAATAAGGCTTGATCAGGCCACGATCCGAACAGGAAGGCAGACTATACAAGCGGCTGGAAGCCAGCAATCCGAGACTGCTTAATGAGCCCTGACGCTGAAGGATTTCATGAATCAAAGGAAAATTGCAGGGATAATAATACGGAATATCCATCGTTGGTTGAAATGGTTGACTAATCATGGCTACCTCCTGTTCCCGGCCTTGGCAGCTGTGCTGCCCCAAGACTGGATTTTGTAATGAAGAGACAGGTTATCACGGGCACGAAACACCCGATTGGGCAGTGCCTTGCCATCTGCATCGGTCTCAAACTGCCGGAAGCCTCGCGTGAATCTGAACCGAAATCCGCTGTCACGCGGAACCTCGAAGCAGCCCTCATAACGGCCGCCGCCTGCGTGCAGAAGCTTCATGCCCATGCCTCCATAGATCGAGTCATCATACATGTCCTGATACGGTACCTCCGCACTCATGCAGACTGTCACGTGACCCGATAATTCCTCCACAACCGTGTACATGCGTGATGCCGACAACGCTCCCACCGTCAGGGTAACGACTGCATGACCCGTCTTGACAGGAACCAGTTCCCCATTGGGTCGTACCTCAAGAACATCGGGTTGACCGGACCTATATTCCCCATCAAGCACACTCATGGTGAACCCACTATCATGATGAAGCAGCGCATTGATTTGAACTCTCATTCCGCCCTTCAAACCAATAACGTCCCTCCCCGATAATTCCAGAGAGACCGGTTTGCCGATTCGGCCAAACATGTACATCAGCGGAAGGTGAACCCGCTCTCCCCAATCCGCTTCCTGATGACCTGCATCCGGCTGTTCCAGAAATGCGATGTCCTTGCCAGGTTTATACCCCAGTTCAAGCATTTGATGGGCTATTTTCCTTACCTGGGAAGGCAGAAACAATCCTTCGGCGTCCCCAATATCCATCCACATTTGAATCGAAGCACTGCTCTCAGGCATGAGATACATGTCCTCTTCCAGAAGCCTGCTGTCCGACGCTTCGTCCAGCTGTACGTCCACGAAGAAGGGAGAGAGCATGATTAGTTTGCCAAAAATTTCGGGATGACGTGTTCCCATATGAAAGGTGCTGAGTGCCGCTGCGGAAGAACCAAGCAGTCCCGTATTGTCCTTGTCCGGAAGTGTGCGGTAATGCTCGTCAATGAACGGTTTCAGCTCATGAATGATAAAGTGTTCATAATCCAGGCCGGAGCAGCCCACACTCACCGCTTCTCTTGCAGGCGCAATGAAATGATAGAATTCATTGTGTGTAACTGGACGAACATGGGCAATTCCGACAATGATCAGCCCATCCATCAAGCCTTGAGCGATCAGTTGGTCTGCTGCCTGATCTACGTGCCACGTTTCATTTCCCGCAGTCGAAGAGCCGAAGGCTCTCTGACCCGCATGCATGTATAACACCGGATAACGATGATCCACATGCTCCTTATAGCCTGGTGGCAAATAGACAAAAATCTTTCTCGTGTTGTCCAGCCTGGATGCCTTGAAACCTTCCACACATTCGATGACAGAATGAGTGTTCACTGAGCCATCAACCGCCTCTCCTATAGATTCCCCTTGTACACACTGGTTTTTTCCGGTTATGCCTGCTTTGTTCTTCCTTCGGCTACATCGACAAACAACCCCGTCTCTGAAGAGACGGGGTTGTTTTAAAACACCGAAATGTTCTAAAATGCATAGCCCTTATATTGGTGGGTCTGCGAATAGTTTAAATCTGTTGAGCCTGATTTGTAAATATAGAAATAGAAAAAAAATGCTCAGGAAAAAGTTATTGACAACCAAACCATTATTTAATTATCATAACGTTGTGATTATAACTAGAGGGCCATGCTTTTAAACCCAATCGGTTTAGGACAACCCCGGTAACTCCATCAGGAGGTGCCGGGGTTGTTGGCATTCATAAGGAGGGGATATTGTTTAAGAATAACCTGCCAATGGCTGAATTGAAAGCGCTTTTCTAATTAGGGAAGAGAACACACATCAATATAAGTTGAACTAAACATTTACACGAGAACGGAGAGGACAGAAATAACCTGAAGAAGTGCAACGTTCGCCTTTATCCCCGGATTTTCCCCTTTGAAAAAGGGAATCAAAAAAAATCTGGGGATAACAGCGATCGGAAGGTTGTTCTGTCATCGGAGTGGTAAGTGTAAATATTCTTTAGTTCAATTTATATAATAAACGAAGGGTGGATTACCATGTTCAAATGGACCAAGCGAATCATCCTCAGTACCACGCTGAGCTTCAGCTTGCTGGCTGGAAGTGCACTGCCAATATTCCCGGCAGCCTCCGTATTCGCAGATGCGGATACCGCTGTAACCAACAAGCAGAACTTTAGCACCGATGTTATTTATCAAGTATTTACGGACCGCTTTCTGGACGGTAACCCCTCCAACAATCCTACTGGGGCGGCCTATGACGCCTCCTGTTCCAACCTGAAGCTCTATTGCGGGGGCGACTGGCAAGGACTGATTAACAAGATCAACGACAATTATTTTACCGATCTCGGCATTACGGCACTCTGGATTTCCCAGCCTGTGGAGAACATTTACTCGCTGATTAATTATTCCGGTGTCAATAATACGGCTTATCACGGCTATTGGGCACGTGACTTCAAGAAGACCAATCCTGCTTTCGGTACGATGACCGATTTCCAGAACCTGATCAATACGGCACATGCCAAGGGCATTAAAGTGATCATTGATTTTGCTCCCAACCATACCTCTCCTGCCATGGAAACCGATACCTCATTCGCAGAGAATGGAAAGTTGTACAATAACGGCACGCTGCTTGGTGGCTACACCAATGATACGAACAAATATTTCCACCACAATGGCGGCTCCGACTTCTCCACACTGGAGAATGGCATCTACAAAAACCTCTATGATCTCGCTGACCTGAATCACAACAACAGCACGATTGACACATACTTCAAGGATGCGATCAAGCTCTGGCTGGATATGGGCATTGACGGAATCCGGGTGGATGCGGTCAAGCATATGCCGATGGGATGGCAAAAGAACTGGATGTCCTCCATCTACGGCTACAAACCGGTGTTTACGTTTGGTGAATGGTTCCTGGGTTCATCCGCATCGGATGCGGACAACACCAACTTTGCCAATCAATCCGGGATGAGTCTGCTTGACTTCCGCTTCAACAATGAAGTACGTAACGTGTTCCGGGATAACACGTCCTCGATGGTTGCCCTGGATGCCATGATCACCAGCACTGCGGCTGATTATGCACAGGTGAATGATCAGGTAACCTTTATCGACAACCATGACATGGATCGTTTCAAAACAAGTGCCGTTAACAACCGTCGCCTGGAACAAGCTCTTGCATTTACACTTACCTCACGGGGCGTGCCAGCTATCTATTACGGTACGGAACAATATTTGACGGGTAACGGAGATCCTAACAACCGGGCGAAAATGCCTTCATTCTCCAAAACTACAACCGCTTTTAACGTCATCAGCAAACTGGCACCATTACGCAAAACCAATCCAGCTATCGCTTACGGAACTACCCAGCAGCGCTGGATTAACAATGATGTGTATGTGTATGAACGTAAATTCGGCAACAACGTGGCTGTCATAGCGGTTAACCGCAATCTCTCGAATTCCACTTCCATCAGCGGCCTTACTACATCGCTCCCTTCTGGAACATACAACGATGTACTTGCAGGTGCGCTAAACGGTAATAACATTACCTCCACAGGAGGTAACGTCTCTACCTTCACTTTGGCCGCAGGAGCCACAGCAGTTTGGCAGTATACAGCCGATACCACAACGCCAACCATCGGGCATGTAGGTCCTACCATGGGTAAAGCGGGCAACACCGTTACTATTAATGGTCGCGGATTCGGTACTACCAAAGGCACGGTCTATTTCGGTACAACAGCTGTGACCGGCTCAGCCATTACTTCCTGGGAAGATACTCAGATCAAAGTGACCATCCCTGCTGTTGCCGCCGGCAACTATGCAGTTAAAGTCGCAGCCAGCGGAGTCAACAGTAACACCTATAACAATTTCACGATTCTTAGTGGCAATCAGGTTTCCGTTCGTTTTGTGATCAACAATGCATCCACCACGCTTGGTCAGAATCTCTATCTGTCAGGTAGTGTCGCGGAGCTGGGCAACTGGTCCACAGGTCCTCTCGCCATTGGTCCAGCGTTTAATCAGGTGATCTACTCCTATCCAACCTGGTACTACGACGTCAGCGTACCTGCTGGAACGAAACTGGAATTCAAGTTTTTCAAAAAGAACGGCTCTACCATCACGTGGGAAAATGGTAATAACCATACCTTCACCACACCAACCAGCGGAACGGCAACCGTTACAGTAGACTGGCAATAGTCACTCCTTCATCTTCCTATCATTCAACCCGGAGTCAGACGCGATAAGCGCCTGCTCCGGGTTCTTTGATTGAGCTTGTTTTACCTTTGACATGGCATGCTTGGCTATCGATAGGTCCGAATGGATTTCAATCCTGCTGCTGCGACCACCCCTACCACCAAAAGCAACGCCCCAAGGCTTTCCAACACGGTTTGGGCACCCCATTGATCGGCCAGAACCGAAACCACCGTTAATCCCAGGATCGGGGCTGTACTTGTTATGGTACCGAGCACACCGTAGATTCTTCCCTGCAGCTCATCAGGAACCTCGGCACGCATCATGATCTGGGTTAACATCGTACAGCACGCAAACATGGCTCCCCCGGCAATAATCAGCGGCAAGGCCAGCAATGGAGAGGATACCTTGGATAACAGCATATACAGTGGACCAAGGACCAGTAAACCGATAAACACCCATCGTCCTCTTCGTTTCAACCGGTTGCCGGAGGCAATCAGAATCCCGGAACCCAGCATATACCCCAGAGGAATACACGTCTCGATCAGTCCGAACTGGACAGGATTCGCCTGCCATACGTTGACCGCCATGACCTGAACAAGCATGATGGCTGACATGAAGAAGAGAATCAGCAGCGGATTAAGAATGACGATGGAGCGAATCAGGGGATGTGCAAAGATGTAAGAGAACGAGCCACCCCACTCCTTGACGAACGATCCTCTATGCATGGAAGAACGTTGTACATCTGGGAAACGCCCGGCCAACATCACACATATCGCAGACAATAAAAAGGTCACACCCGTAATCATGATCGCCGTAAACCCTCCAAATGCAGAAACCGCAATTCCCGCTGCGGCAAGTCCGCTGATACGGGCAATATTATCGACCAAATGAATGGTTCCTGTAGCTTGCTGCAGATACTCCCTCCCCACCAGACTGGTTACCGAAGCGTGAAATGCAGGCGCCTGAAACAGGCTGGAGAACATCGAAAGGGAAAGCAAGAGCAGCACGAATGGAAAAGGAGCGTGCAGCACAAACAGACTCACTGCGATAATAAACGCCATGGCTCCACGAAACAAATCCGACGACAGCATCAGTTTTCTGCGATCCAGCCTGTCGGCAAACGTACCCGCGAATGATCCGAACAGAAAACTGACGACCATATTACATACCTGCACAGCTGCCATGCTCTTGGCACTTCCCGTGGTCTGCAACACCCACAGACTGATGGCAATGCCGTTGAAGCAATCACCGAATACAGAGATGCCGTAGCCGCACAAAATTCTGCGATAAGCAACATTGCGCCAAAGCGCCCTATTGGCCATTTTCTGACTCTCCGCTGCAGTGCGAGCCCCGTTTGGCCCCAATTCGGGTTCTGGGGACTGTAGCGTTCCCATCGATCTTTTCCTCCTTTTATCATTCGGTCTCAAACAGCAGACAGGCGCTTCCGAAGCAGTTCCAGCGATGAATGGAACCTCTCAGAAGCGCCTGATTGGTGGTGGCCTGGGTATGTTCTACAGGCTGTCTATGCGGTTAATTGTTTAATATCCTTTATCATTTTATCCTTTGGAGGCGCCAGAGGTCAGCCCCTGCACAAGGAAACGCTGCAGGAATACAAACAACAACGTAATCGGAATGGCGATCAGTACGGCCCCGGCAGCAAACATCGTAAAGTTACTGTCCTGATAGCGGCTAACCAGATCCCACATGCCGACTGCAAGGGTCCAGTTCTCTTTCGTCCGGAGTACCAGCCGGGCAAAGATAAAGTCCATCCACGCACCCGTAAAGCTGGTTAAAGCTACATAGGTCAGCATCGGCCGGGACAACGGCAAAATGATACTGGTGAACACGCGCAGATGACTGGCGCCGTCAATTCGTGCGGCTTCATCCAGACTGCGCGGGATGGTATCAAAGAACCCTTTGACAATAAATCCACCCAGCACGGCCCCGGACGAATAGACCAGAATCAACGCGGCATGGGTGTCCAGCAATTTGATCTGAAGCAAAATAATATAAATGGCGATCATACTCATGAAGCTGGGGAACATTCCCAGGATCAGCATGGTGGATAGAATGGTCTTCCGACCGCGAAACCGGAAACGGGATAAGGCATACATGCCCAACGTAACCATAAGCGTTGAGAAAATCATGGTGAAAAAGGCGATCTTCAACGTGTTCAGATACCATGTTCCATACATGAACGACGGGTTGTTAAACAGCTCCCCGTAATGTGCCAGCGTGAACGCTTCAGGCCACAGACGTTCACTGAACAGGGCCGCCCCTGGACGCAGTGACGAGAGAAATATCCACAAGACGGGATATACCGATACGATGGCAATGATGACCAGCAGCACATAACTGATCGTCAGACGCATGGGATTGTTGCGCTTTTTCATTGAATCATGTCCTCCTCCTTGAACGATTTGGAACGACGGAAATTCCAGATGGAGAACGACGCAATAATCAGGAAGATAATAATGCCGACCGCCGAAGCCATATTGAACTTGTTGTTATCCAACGTCAGTTTGTACAACCAGGTCACGAGAAGGTCGGTTGATCCCGCATATTGATAATCGCCTCGCAGCGGATTACCATTCGTCAGCAGGAAGATGACATTGAAGTTGTTGAAATTCCCGGCAAATTGCATAATAAGCACCGGTGTCGTAGCGAACATGATAAAAGGAAGCGTAATGATGCGGAACTTCTGAAAGCCGGACGCCCCGTCTACCTCAGCCGCTTCATACAAATCCCGTGGAATCGCCGTCAACACGCCCAGGATGAGCACCATGCTGACCGGGATTCCGATCCACATGTTGACAATGACGACGGTAACTTTTGCCCAGAACGGATCGGTTAACCAAGGCAGCCCCTCAAGACCAAAAGCCTTCATATACGTATTAATGGGACCGAACTGTCCGTTGAACAAGTTACGCATCAAAAGCAGTGAAATAATCTGCGGAATGGCATAAGGAAGAATGAATATCGTCCGCCACAGCTTTTTGAAACGAATGCCCTTCTGTTCGATGAGAAGCGCAACCAACACGCCCCCAAAATAGGTAGTGACGGTTGCCAGAATGGCCCAAATGACCGTCCACGTTAATACCCCAAAGAAGGTATGGCTCCACGATTTAAGCTGAACCAGGTCCGTAAACGTCTTAAAGCCCACCCAGTCCACCAGCTTGGCGGGCGGAATATGATCCGGTGCCGAGTAGTTAGTGAAGGCCAGCGTAATCGTAAACAAAATCGGCATAATCGTGAAAAACAGGATACCGAGGGCTGGAATCGACAAGAAAAGATACGGGAATTGTTTATCGAGCAGATATCTCAGGGAAGCAGAAGCTCTGGTAGCCTGCTTTCCTTCCTCTCTTAATTTCCCCGTGAGGTACGCGTCCCGGATATTGAAGATATACAGCAGAAGAAAAACGAAAAACACCAAAAGTACAATAATTCCATTGAGCAGCAAGAAGATGGAGTGGTCGCCCTGCTGCAGCACCGTTGATCCATTCACTTTGACAAAACGCTGCGTCTGCTCGCCCAGCGTCCATACTCCCCATACGGCTTGATTCAAACGAGGAATCAGATATGCGAGTCCAATTCCCTCCAGGATCAGAAAACATATTCCCTTGATCCATTGACGGTTATACAACTGTCCAAGTCCTTGCAGGACCACGGACAACACAGCCGCTGTCATGCGATGCTGTCTTTCTCTATTCGGCTTGACAGTGACTGGAACATGCTGCTGTTTCATTCATTCCTACTCCTTCCCGGCAAGCGAAGTTACCGATCAGTTATAGCAGAGTGCAGAGGAAGTGTTGGCATCCTCTGCACCTGCTCTTTTTTTATTTATTGGACAGTTGCAAGGCTCTCCTTGACTTGGTTGACTGCGTTATCCAGAGAGGTTTTTACATCCTTGCCTCCATCCCATATGTCGGTAATTGCCGCGCTGATGGGACCCCAAACGCTGTCCATGGCAGGAAGCGAAGGCATTGGAGTGGAGTTGTTGAATTGCTCAAGGAATGCCTTTGTAATCTCATCCCCCTGAATCTTCGGATCTGCCGCAACGTCTTTATTGGCCGGGAGAGTTCCGTTCATCTCAAAGTTGACCATCTGAGATTCGGCACTGGAGAGATATGCCGCAAACAGCTTGGCAGCATTCGGATAGGTTGTGAATGCATTGACGTAATATGCCTTGACTCCAGAGAAGGAAGTCATCGGTTTGCCTTCAATCGCCGGGAGTGGAGCAACACCGAAGTCAATACCGGCATTGCGATAATCGGCGATGGACCAAGGTCCGTTGATATCCATAGCCAGTTTTCCGCTTGAAAAGAGACCTTTCTTAATGTCATAGTTCACATCGCCCATTTTCACAGGCAGTACTTCCGATTTCAGCGTTTGCAAGAACTGACCGCCCTTGATGGCTCCTTCATTGTTGAGGCCAATATCCTCGCTGTTCATGCCTTCATCGCCAAAGATATATCCACCTTGGGAAGCCAGATAAGCGAAGTTGTAATAGAACTGCTGGAGCTCCCACATCAGGGTGTACTTGTTGTTTTTGGTGTCATTAAAGGTTTTGGCAAAGCTAATAATGTCATCAAATGATTTCGGTGCTTCGGGATAAAGCTTTTTGTTATAGAACAATGCATAAGTTTCTACGCTGTAGGGATAGCCGTATAAGATGTCTTTGAAGGTTACGGCTTTAACCGCATTGTCACTGGATGATTGTGTGGTCTGTTGCTCAAAAATATCGTTCGGCAAGATCAGTCCGGCTTCTGAAGCGCTGCCAATCTTGTCATGCGGGAAAACGACTACATCCGCAGCCAATCCCGCGGGTCCGTCCGTTGTCAGCTTGGTCACCTGATCGGTCGGCGGCAATTCCTCGATCTTTACAGAGACGCCGTACTCCTCTTCAAATTTCTTCGCTCGCTCCTCGATAAAGCTCCGCTGATTTTTATCCTCCCATATGACAAGGCTTGCGCCCTCTTCTGGCTGAATATTTTCCGCGGTCACTGTTGTTTCACCAGTCTCACCGCTGTCTGTTGTGGTTGGCGCAGCGCCTCCACCTCCGCTTGAACATGCGGTAAGTGTGAGTGCCATGAATCCTGCAAGTGCTGCTTGCTGCCATTTTCTCATTGAAATTCCCCCTTTTCGTAGTCATGATCGATGCTGTACTTGCGCTTTTCACCCGTTTTTCTGTGTACTGTTCCTGTATTCTGAAGTTCGGCATCTATCCGTTCGAACGTAATACAAACGTTTGCTCATATTAACCTCAGACTGGTCCAATCCTTATGTAATCGGGATGAATTTTCTTAGATGTATGTTGATTCAAGTCATGTAAGCGCTATAATAACAATCACATCATACAATAGCTAACTTTATTTGCACAAACGTTTGCACAAGTCATTTTTGCTCATTTTCCTTCATTTCGGCGGCATATGTCCCTGTAATTTCTGATTTCCTTGATCTCCCGCCTTCTTCCTTTATTTTGCTGCGTCTTCTTCCTCAAGGTGCAGTTAGCAATTGATTTATCAAAGTCTTTGAATTAACATAGGAGACATGTTGAAATGCTTGTACAGAAGGGATTTTTCACATGATTACAATCAAAGATATTGCCAAATTGGCGGGTGTATCCCCTTCTACGGTCTCACGGGTTATTTCCAACCATCCCAGAATCAGTTCGGAAACGTCACTCAAAGTGAAACAAATCATGAAAGAACTAAATTATCATCCAAATATGATGGCCAAAAGCCTTGTTTCCAAAACGACTCATACCCTGGGTATCATGCTGCCCCGACCTGCTGAAGAGCTGTTTCAGAACTACTTTTTCGGAGAATTGCTTCGGGGAATCATTACGCATGCCACCCGCATGAATTATGAACTTCTTCTCTCCACCGAAACGTCTTCCAGCGATGAATTGAATGCCATATCCCGCCTGGTGCATGGGCGACGTGTGGATGGTATTTTGCTGCTTGGCTCCAAACGGGAAGACCCGATTATTTCATTTTTGGAGGCGGAAAAGTTCCCCTTTGTACTGATTGGCCGCAGCGAAACGCATCCCGATGCACCGATGGTGGACAATAACAATATACAAACGGCATTCGATGCAACTACACATCTGATTGCCCAAGGACATAAACGAATTGGATTTGTTAGCGGACCACCGGATTTGACGTTGTCTCATGATCGCTTGCGGGGATATAATAATGCACTTAAAGAAGCGGGTCTTGATGCTAACAATGACTGGATCGTGGAAGGAGAATTCCTGCAGGAAAGCGGCTTCCGGGCGATGTCCCTGTTCATGTCGCTGCCGGACAGACCAACCGCCCTCGTTGTCATCGACGACAATGTTGCCTTCGGAGTGCTTCGTGCTCTGGCCGAACTGGGATATAACGTTCCTGAAGATATAAGTGTTGTGAGTTTTAATAATATCGCCTTATCGGAGCTTGCTTCCCCGCCGCTCAGTTCCATTGATATCGGAACTTATCAGCTAGGTTATACTGCGGTTCAGGTATTGTTGAAAATTTTGCATGGTGAACATCTGCCTCAAAATCCGGTTATTATCCCGCACCGCTTAATTGTTCGGGATTCGTCCCTCTTTACGTTATCTGGGAATGCGTAGACATGCCTGTGCAAACGTTTGTCCTACTGCCTTGATGTCCCACATTCTTGCCTGTTGTGAACGACAAAAGAAGCCCATACACCTGGTATGAGCTTCTTTGCATATTTCAGACACTTCGCTCACAAGCAGAACAGATACAAGCAAGACGTATGATGACATCTTCCCTATTATCTCCGTTTCTGCCCTAAACGATAGATTAGTAGGAGCTCCACCCTGCATCTGCTGTTACGACTGTTCCGTTCACGAAGCTGGATTCATCCGAACCGAGGAACAGGGCTACCTGTGCTATCTCTTCACTTTTACCTGAACGCGGATTGATCGCCATTCCCAGCTGTTGTCTGCTCGCACCGAAGTGATTAATGTTTGTCATTGTAGAAGCGATATTGGTTTCAACCCCGCCCGGAGCAATCGCGTTACAGCGAATACCTTGCTGAGCATACATGAAGCCTGTATTCTTCGTGAATCCCACGACCGCATGTTTGGAAGCTGTGTAGGCCGCTCCTGCACGTGCACCATGCAATCCGCCTGCTGAAGCGATGTTAACGATAACGCCTTTTTGTTTTTCCAGGAAGATTGGCAGTACTTTGCGGGTAGCACGCATTACACTTGTGGTGTTGATTGCAAAGATCCGTTCCCACTTGTCATCCACAATGTCGCCAGCTGGTTCCATACTGTCCATAATGCCTGCATTATTGACCAGGATGTCCACTGTTCCATAAGTGTTAACCGTCGTATCGATCAGATTCTGAATATCCTCTTCCTTCGCCACATTCGCAACCACAAACGTCGCTTCTCCACCTTTTGCCTTGATATCCTCCGCAACCGCCTGCGCTGAAGCTTCATTGATATCCGATACAACCACCTTTGCACCCTCTTGTGCATACAGTGTTGCAATTGCTTTACCCATGCCGGAACCTGCACCTGTGACTACAGCTACTTTATCTTGAAGTCTCATATTGTATCATCCTCCATGTATTCGTTTACAATAAGTTAACAAACAAATGTTCATTAACTCTTATCCTTAGTATAATAAGTCATAGCAATCTTGTTCAATCAGTAAAAGCTTGCCCAATTGTACGTTAATCAACACTTCTCATTCAGAATGTACTTTATCTTAAAATATCCATTTACGAGGAGTACTGTATATGACCGAACTTCCAAATTCCATGGATCGAAGAATCAAAAAATCCAAAGCGGCGCTGAAGGATGCTCTCATCCAATTAATGCAAAAGCAGTCGTTTAAGGAAATATCCATTACCGATATCGTACAGCTGGCCGATCTGAATCGAGGTACCTTTTACAGACATTATCAATACAAGGAAGACCTCTTCAATGAAATGATTGATGACGTGATCAAGGATCTGGTCTTCTCCTATCGCGAACCTTATCTGGATAAAGAAATATTTGAAGTAAGTCATATGCCCTCTTCTGCAATCAAAATATTTGAACATGTGCATCAGCATGCACAATTTTACACTCTGGTTGTGAAGTCGGAGGCCTCCTCCAATTTCCAACAGATGATCTGCGATGTTCTGCGTGACCTTGCCCTTCAGGATCTGAACGAAATATTTCCGTCTCACATTAACCGTGAGCTGCTGGCAAGTTACCAGTCCCATGCGATCTTTGGCATGATTATTGAATGGATTCGGCAGGAATTCGAGCACAGTCCCGCGTATATGGCAGATGAGTTATTTAAAATCATTAATTTCAAACCGGGCAATATGGTTGTCCAGTCTAACCTAAAATGAGTTTAGTGAAGGGAATTTCAAGAACAAAGCTATTCTTAAAGAATACCAAAAGCGACCATTCCCAAGTGCTTAACAAGGAACGGTCGCAATTTTTTGTTTATGAAAGTTAAAATTATAACCCCAGCTTCTGTCCTTTCTCCAACCGCTGAATCTGTTGCTCCCCGGTATCGGCCAGTTCACGGAACTGGTTAATGGTCTCCCGCATCCGCGGCAGCGCCTCCTGCTTATAGACACTGATCGAGTCAAGCGCAGAAAGTACATCGGTGAACGCCTGCTTCATCGTATCCACTGAAATGCTGGCATCGTAAGCTTGCTTTTGAATGGCAATGCCCTGATCTTTCAGCATTTTGGACGTACCTGCGATCAGATCATTGGTCGTCCGGTTGAGCAGTTCAATTTTCTGCAACACAATCTTCTGGTTGTAAAGTGCACTTGCGACGGTGACGGCAATTTTCAATGCCGAGATCGTTACATTTTTGGCCCGATCCACACCGCGGATCAGTTCCTTGTTGTTGCGGATGACGACTTCAATTGCCATGATGCCCTGCTGGTTCACCACAAGCATTTGCTGCAAATCCATGACCCGCTGACGGAGCGGGAACAGCACTTCTTCCGTGATAAAACGAACTTTCTCCGGGTCCTCGTTGCGGACTTTGGCGGCTTCGATCTGTGCATCAATCGACTCATCCATTAGTACACCCAGCTGAATTTCCTTTTGCAGTCGTTTGGTGAGTTCCCGTAAATTTTGCTGTTCAATCTCCAGTGTGGTGTTGTCATTTCTCAAGGTTGCTCTGCCTTTGTCCAGCGACGTCACGATGTCAGCGATGACCGCGTCAGCCTTCTGGTATTTGAGGAAATAGGCCCGCAGCGGATTGAACAATTTGCCGAGGAATCCGGTTTTGGCAAAATCGACCACGCTTGGGTCGAGATCCTTCAGCTGCATATGCAGCTCAGTCAAGCCTTTGGCGACCTGACCGCCCTCATCTCCCGTCTTGGACAGATGTCCAACGGAGACTTGAAGCAACGCGTTTTTCTCGGAAGAGGATCTCATCGTGTTCATGCCAAAGCCGTCAATAGATTGCAAGATCTCTTTGCGTTTCTCCAGCGATTCGAGATCCAGTGTCATGATCATCTCCACGTTGGCATCCGCCACTTGCTGCAGCTCTGCCACCTCGGCAGGTACAGGCTTTATTTCTTCCTCAATCACCTTCTGAATTTCCTTCTGGCTAGGTATCTCCATCGAAAACGACATCCAAGTTCCCCCTCAAATTACGTGCTATATAATTAAAATAATGAACTTACACTAGGTCACTTTGAGTGCAGCAACCGTATTACATCTGCACGTTGAACAGGTTACCGATTTTGTACACCACATCGTCGGTATCCGCGTTAATGCTCGCCGCTTCATTAATGCTGGAGATGCTCTCCAAAGCTTTGATGTCCGCGTTGTAACCAATCGTGTAGATTGGCACTTTGTACGTCTCGACCAGATCACGAATATCCTTCAGAGTATGACCTTCGTTGGTCTCCCCATCACTGAGGACAAAGATCAGCGGTTTCACATTTGGATTGGTAGCCATGTAATCTTCCAGCATCTTCATCGCCACAACGATGCCATCGAAGGTTGCCGTACCGCCACCTGCTTGCAAGCTATCCACCGTACCGACAAACATGGACTGCTGATTTGTATCATACTTGGCAATCGGCAGGTTCACGGTTACGCCACTAGAGTAGGAGACGAGGCCAATACTATTGTCTGTGCCCAGGAACTTCTGGCCTTTGCGCAAGGATTCCTTGAGACGGTTTAGCGGTTCCCCGTCCATGCTTCCGGACACGTCGGTGACGAATACGGCTGCGATGGGTTTGCTGCCATTCTTTTTCTCTTTCCATACTTTCTGAGCGGATAACAGGGTGCCACCATCCACTGTATTCAATTCGGATTTGTAATCCTGCAAACCGTTGAAGCCGAATTCCTCAGCCGATTGCTGATACTTCGCTTGGGTTACGAATTCCGCATACTTCTTGATGATCTCCTGCTTGTTCTGTGGCAATTGCCCCAGTGCATACAGCGGGCTGTCATGTCTTACGCCAAAAGGTGTAAAGACGTATCCGCTTTCCAGATCTGCAGTGTTTACGTAAGTCTGATATTCCAGTACAAATGCGTCCAGACGCCCTGATTTGGCTGCTTCACGCATCTGAATGGTTGTAGAAGCCGTAAACGGTACGTTCGCCTGGAACTTCTCAAAACCCTCAATGGCTTTCTCACCGAGCGGATTGGAGCTATCATATGTGTTGAGTGCTGTCACGAGAAAATTTAGCCCCGTGGAGCTGGCAAACGGATCAGTGTACCCCATCGCGAGCTCATTGTTCGCAATCGCTTCGGTCACGGTTTTTACATTCACCGAGCCGTATGTGTCGACCAGTGCATCATACTTGGCTTTGGAGATGACGATACCGGGAACGTTCCCCACCAGTCTTTTGGATACAAGATCGGTCTTTACACCGCTCGCGGCCACCATCTCGCCCCATAACTCATTCGAGGGAGTAAACGCATCAGGCACATACTTACCAGACTTGATATAATCGGTCGCCGTACCTGATGCGATATTGCGTAATTTCACCGAAACCTGTTTGCCGCCAACGATAATGTTAGCCTTGTTGAACTCTTCGGTTACTTCGGTTAACCAGCCGTCTGCCCCGGTTCCCGCCTTTTCGATGGAAGAGAATATCTCTACATAATCATTGGTTGTATTCTCGACCGTGATCGGGAATTTGGAGATGTCCGGTAAGGACTCTGCCACATCGACCGGATCGAGATCGATCTGTCCCTTCACAGGTTCAGCTGTTGCAGGAGCAATGTCCGCATACAGCTTGCCTAATTCTTTGCCTGCATTCTCTGTCGTCACCTGTGTACTGGATTTACCAACGTTCGACGTCAGTGTAATGCCTGCATATACGAGGCCGAACACGAGCACCAGCATCAAGATCGATATGAAAAAAAACTTTCCCTTCTTCGCCATAAGGCAACCCCTCACTGTCTGTATAATTTGGTGTGCTTGATTAATTGGTCAATTTCCTGCATACAAGGCATCTGTTCGATATTTCCAGCTTCAAAGCTGTCCAGGCGGGAGATTTCCAGCATTAGCTGGTCAAGCTTCAAAAGAATTTCCTCATTGCTATGAAGCGAATTTTTCACGTAACTGAGATAGTCGTTATATACTTTGGTCTTTTCCTGAAAAAGCTTCTGGGGAAGTGTAGCGGATTTGGACTTCATCAGGCTGGCGTACTCCGCTTCATCGAACACATTGAGTCGGTTCAGCACGCTTCGGATGTTGAGGTATAACAGCTTCTCCACTTCGAGGGTGACCGAAGCAAATTTCTTGTAGCTCAGTTCCCCCGGATCAAATCGCTGATTCAACACGTTCAGGAGGGTTTCTTTCTTTTTCTTCATGCGGCTCAGTTGGGATAATCCCAGTGTTATATCTTCCTCAAGCACTTTAATGCGTCGATAAAAGGATAACGCTTCCACATAATCTTCATGGGTTTCGATATTCTTCACAGGCAAGACTACAGGCTGTCTGAACAACAAGGTATAACTTCCATAAAAGAGAGCAAGAGCACTTCCGAACAAGAACGTGACCGAGAGTGCTGTCGTAAAAGCACCCCCATCAAAATTCAGCCCGATGAATCCTGGCGAGAATAATAGAACGTTCATGACGACAATGCCGAAGATCAGCCCCAGCAGTTTTATGTACTTCATCATGTAAATCATCAGACCTCCTTTCGCGCTATATGTCGGATCTACAGGTTGATATTTCCAATTGCATATTTCTATCATTGTACATGATGTTGCCGCATTCGGGTGGATTAATATGGATACTCATAATATACGTGGCATGGGCTTATCCCATCTCATCTTTAGAGGGACAACGTGGATAAGATTTTGTAACCTCTGGAAAACGAGCTGGTGCCCTTGAACAATCGGTGGCGGAAAAAGAAATGTTATCAGGTAATACGTGGAAATTTGCAGTGCGTGTCATTTTTTATATAGGGCTTATTCGATAAAAAAACAAAACACCCCGACGCCAGCGCCGGAGTGATGATGAATTTAGTTCTTCGTTAAACTGCTTAGAGCAAATCTATGATATTCTAATTCAGTTTGAATAAATTCCGAAGCGGAATCTCCAGTTCCGGATATAACACCGATTGAATCATTTCTTGCTCCGTGTACAGATGACGGTCTGGTAACTGCCTTCTTCCAATGTATACACATGGACGGTCTGATTGCCAGGGTCAACAATCCAGTATTCATTCACACCATATTTCTGATACAGATTAAACTTCTCGTTAAAATCCTTCAGCGCAGTTGAAGGAGACAGCACTTCTATGATTAGAGACGGCGCACCGTGACAGCCGTTTTTGGATATTTGGTCTTTAGAGCAAACCACCGACAGATCCGGTTGTACAACATGGTCAGCTACGTCATACTGTTCATTTTCACTGAAATACACATCAAAAGGGGCACAAATACAAAACATTTCCGATTCTGAAAAAAAGTACGTAAGGAGAAGTGCAGCTCACCCACAATAAACTGGTTTAATGAGGTGGGTGCTGGAGACGTGCTATAGGCTTTCGCGTTGATTAATTCCCATGCACCCTCCCAGGTCAGCCAATCCTGAAAAGTATAGATGCCTTTATTATCCGGTTTGGCCACACTTTCAACCTCCTCTTTTACCTAACGAGCATTTTGCTTTTAATATACCATTGTGTTTGCCCATTTTCATACCATACCTCATTTAAGAAAAGATGGACTCCGGTTTGCTGCGCGTTGTACGTACCTCCACGACTTTCCCGGCACAGCCGTTGTCGTCCAATGCCTGAAATGCAACCCGAACGACGTCTTTGCCTGACGTAATCGTCTCAGGAATATCATAGGTAACATAGAATACTTCGCCGATCTTGTTCATATGAATCCGCTGTTCTCCGACCACATTTCCATCGACGGCGATACTAAATACTTTCTCATACAGCGTACCTTCCCGTTCAAAAGGAGAATGATCTCCTCCCCAGTATGCAACGCATAGATAGTTCGGTGCGGAACCATCCACCGCCAGCTGGTAGCTGAAGTAAGACCCGCTGACACCAAAAGCTTCCCGCCACATATGCAGCTTGTTACGGCTGTCTGTATACGAACCGTTATGATGTTCTGCACGGCAATTACTGTCCAGATGATGTCCAATCTCATCCTGCTGACCGTCAGGCTGTACCCTGTCGATGGTGATATCGTTCAATTCCTTCTCCAGCGCATCCCCTTCATCGTTAAACGGCCAATAAACCGTATAGAACTCATGATGCACATCATAGAACGGGATCAGCTTCACCGGCTTGCCGTCCGAGGTGACCTCCTTGCTGATTTCAAACGTCAGCGTACTTGCGTCCACGACTTTAATCCACTCACGCACATCCTCCTGTTCCGTCCAGATCACAGGTACAGGGGCTGTTTTGGGATTCAGAGCGGTTTCGTCCACGATGGTATCCTCGGGCAATCCTTCGCTTCCCAAAGCCCCTGCCAGTACAATCGGGCCATACAGGAACGCCACCTTATGTGCATCATCCCGGGACGTGTATTGGTGAAGCGACATCGGCAGCGTGATGGTGATGACATCGCCAGCGGTCCATGTGCGGTCGATGTTGAGGTATCCGGGTTCCATCCGGGTATACGGATGGGCCGTATCCCCGTTGACTATTGCCGTCATTGGCTCCTGCAGCCATGACGGCACACGTAATCTAAGATTGGCCGAGGCGCTGCCTTCGGTGATCGTAAGGGTACCCTTTTCCGAATATGGAAAGTCGGTTTCGAGCTTCAGCGATATGCCTTGGGATCTCCAGTCCAATTGGGAAGCGATATACAGGTTGACGTACAGATCCTGTTCATCCTCGAAATAGATCGCCTCGGCGTATTTGCCCGGGTTCTCCATGCCAGATCCTGTACAGCACCACCAGGCGGTATCGTGCGCACCGTAAATTTTGTAGTGGCCTTGCAGTGTGGATGCAAAATACGTTTTGTTCCCTGTATTCGGGTCCTGTGTGCCCAGGATGTGGTTGTAGATCGCATTTTCATAATAGTCCATATAGGCACTGTCGGGGTTCCAGGTGTAGAGCTGCTTCGTCAGATGCATCATGTTGTGGGTACAGCAGCTTTCCCCGGTTTTGATGCCCAGACTCTCCATGCCTTTCGCTTCATAGTGCTCCGAAATGCTCGTTGCGCCAAATACATAAGAACGGTGATGAATCGTGGTGTCCCAGAAAAACTCCGCCGCTGTCCGGTAACTCTCATGAGTATGGTCCTGATTGTAGATTTCGGCTGCACCGATGACTTTTGGAATCTGCGTATTGGCATGTTTGCCCTGAAGATCGTCCTGCTGGTGTTCCAACGGTTCAAGGATGATTTGATGTGTGAATTTGTTGGCTATTTCAAGATATACTTGCTTCCCCGTGATGCCATACAAATGTGCAAATACTTCGTTCATGCCACCGTGCTCACATTGAAGCATAATCTGCATTTGTTCTTCGGTCATCGGGCTCAGACCGTCTACCGCCCAATCAGCAAACCGTATTACCACCTCAAGGGCTTGCTGATTACCCGTTAGTTTGTAGGCGTCAATTAGTCCGCGATAGATTTTGTGCACGCTGTACCAAGGCACCCAGTATTCCCCGATGTTGAAACCGCCAATATGCTCTGCCCGAAATGCAATGTGGAAAGCTTCTTCGGATAATCCGCCGATATACCCGCTGCCTGTATGCCGTTGAATGGATGCAAGCTCGCTGACGGCATAATCCAGTGTTTGCTTTAGCGTTTCATTGCCTGTCGCCTGATAGGTCACAGCCAGGGCAGACAGATAGTGTCCAAGAGAATGCCCGCTGATCGAGCGTGCCTCCCATCCCGCGTACCATTCCTTTTTGGCAGGTAACCCGTGGGCCTCAAAACATGGTGCCAGAAAACGGTCAATGTCCAGGGATAACAAATACTTTTCTCCAACTTCCTGTGACGTTTGAAAAACGCCATTTAACAGATTGACATGCTCAGGTCCCAGAAATCCTTTTTTAGTTTCAATCATTTCTGCTTTCTCCTCTCGATATGTAGTTGGATATTTAGAAGTACTTATATGGATGTACAAAGGGTTAAAATCCGTGCTGCGATTCATGTATCCCTTACGATCTTTCTTAATACAGGCCTTGAATATCCTCATATTATCAAATAAAATACAACTACATCAGACTCATAATCCAAGAAAAGGTGGAGAAATCCGTCCTATGCACAAACCATTGGAGCATTACCTGTGCGGCAAGTTCATATCCGAAGGCAATTGGAGCCACATGAAGCGCAGCATGCCTGTTCACGAGGTCATTTTGATGCTAGAAGGTGAGCTGTACATTGCGGAGGAGGACGAGCAATACGTAGTTCGTGCAAATGATCTGCTATTTCTGAGAGCTGGCCGCACCCATTATGGTTATCAGTTCAGCGATGCTCCCGTCAGCTTTTACTGGGTTCATTATGATTCGAATGAGAAAGAGTTCGACCAGTATCCCACCCATGCAACCATTCAGGTTCCGTCCATGGCTAATCAGCTGTTCAAGCAGCTGCTCCATAGTTCATCGTTCTCTCCAGAAGAAGCGGTTGCGGCATTGCTGCTGCTGCTCAAAGAACTGGAACGCAACACACAGGCGGGTTATCGACCGCACAATGCGATCGTTGACCACATCTGCAAATGGGTGGATATTCATCTGCATACCGACATTACGGTTGGCAAGATTGCCGAGACTTTTAATTTTAACAAGGACTACATCTCCAAAATGGTAAAACGTGAGAAAGGCATTGGCCTCAAAACCTATATCCTCACGGAACGGATTCGCCGGGCCAAGCAGATGCTGCTCAATACCAATGCCAGTGTAAAAGAAATTGCTGGACAATGCGGTTTTTCCGATTACAAACTATTCCTGCGCATGTTCAAACAATACGAGGGCAATACTCCTACCGAATATCGCAATAATTTGTATTCCACACAGCTCAATCGCCTATAATGAGCCTTAACCGTGCGAACCTTGAATGTGCTTGTTCGGATAGACCAACTCATAGAATTTCATGAGTCATATATAGAATATTTGAATTAATCAAGTACCCTCAGGTGTGATACAATTCAAGTCAACTATATCTCTTATTAAACCAAGATCAGAAGGAGAACTTGAGATGACAACGGCAGTAACGATTCATCCCGCTACAGAAGCAGATTATGAAGAAATTGTAGATATTCTCATTGAAAGTTACTCCGAGTACCGGGACACGTTCCAACCCCAGGAACAATGGGAAAATTATTTGAAGGATATTCGAGAATCGCCGACTAATCCTTACATCAAGCAATTATGGATTGCCAAAATAGATAATCAGATTGTTGGAACAGTCCAATTGTTCGAGACCGCGCATAAGGCCTATCCGACCTTCGAGCTGCCTATTGATTATCCGTTTATTCGGCTGTTGGGCGTTGATCCCAAGTGGAGAGGTCATGGCATCGCCAGAAAGCTGCTTCAACAATGTGTTGAATCGGCCAAAGACATGGGTAAAAATACGGTGTATTTATATACAGGCGGCCAAATGGTTAACGCGATCCGACTATACGAACGTTTCGGTTTTGTAGAAGACCCGGAATTCAGTTCCGAAAGTAGTGAAGGCAAAGCGATCTGTTACCGTTACGATTCATAACTCTAGCAAACGGTATTGAGCGTGGATCGCAGGAAAGAAAGATAACAGGTAAATAACGATATGGTGTTATTTACGCAAAAAGGCCGCTCAACAAGAGCGGCCTTTTATTTTTTTAATTGAATTCATTTTATTATAACTTCATTTTATGCCCGTCCATTCGTTTTCCTGAATCGGATCAGGGACCAAATAATCAGCACAGCGAGTACAGATAAACAGATACTGATGCTGAAACGGTTGCTTTCATCAAACACGAACATGACGGCAATCACCCCAAGACACAGCACTGCTGCCCCGGTGATATAAGGAAATCCCCAAACCTTAAATGAAGGTTGTACCGGATAGCTCTTGCGCAGCTTCAGCTGTGAGGTGGCAATACATATCCACACGAGCATCACGACAAACCCCGGAACCGCCAGTAACACGCGGAAGAGCTGATCTTGTGCGAATAGTCCCAACATGGAGCCACCAAGCAGAATCACAGCACATACCAGAAGTGTATTTACCGGACTGCCGTTGCGATTCGTTTGAGATAATGCCTTGGGAGCTTCACCACCTACCGCCATGGAGTGCATCATACGGGACGCACCGTAAATGCCTGAATTCGCAGCAGACAGAACGGCGGTTACCAAAATAAAGTTCATAATATGCGCTGCACCTGGGAGTCCCGTGGAAGCCAGCACCTGTACAAAGGGACTGCTCTCTGGACCCAACTCATTCCACGGAATGAGGCCACAGATGATGAGAATCGGCAGCGTGAAGAACAAAATAATTCTCAGCATGAAGTTCCCCACAATTTTGGGCATCACCTTGTCCGCATTTTCCGTCTCGGTCAGTGTCAAACCAATCAACTCTGAACCTCCATAAGAGAACATGACGACCAACAATGCCGAGAAGATTGATGACCATCCATTAGGGAAGAAACCGCCTGCTTGCGTGTAATTTTGCAGATAAGGCGTGTTGTCACTTGGAATGATCCCGAAGATCAGACCAGCACCGAGGAAAATAAAAATAATAATCATGGCGATTTTAATGCCTGCCAACCAAAATTCAAATTCCCCAAATACGCCTACACTTAACAGATTAATCAATATTATAAACACCGCACACGTCAGACTAAGCATCCACAGCGGCACTTCCGTGAACCAGTACTGCAAAAAACTCCCTGCGGCAATCACCTCAATCACACATACCGATAACCAGAGGAAACAGTACATCCATCCCATAATAAAGGATACCCTGCTACCAAATGCTTCCTGCACAAAATCTTTCATGTTCTTGTTCTTGTACACTGTAGCCATCTCTGCCATCGCAGCCATGACTACCAGCAGCAACAATCCTGCAAAGATGTACGTTACAATGACTCCCGGACCTGCGAGTCCAATCGTTTCGGCGCTTCCTTTGAAAATTCCGGTTCCAATGACACCACCCATAGCCATAAAGCTAATATGTCTTGGTTTAAGTTTCTTCTGCAATGTTCCTTCTGTCTGAGCCAATTCCAATCCTCCTGATGTAAAAAACGTCTTCATTTCCTGTTTCATTTTTACATAAACATAATGTCCAGTATACCCTATTGTGCATGCCTCAGCCCAGCAGTTCCGTACGGCCAATTCATCCCATGCCTATGCTCACATGACTTATGTTCTATACCCCACAATGATACGAGCCAATCGGTATGCTTCCAACTCATTCATTTAAATACATTCTACTCTCCTTGCGCTCTCCAATATGTATGATTTGTTGCAGTCCACCACTTCGCAAAACAATCGTTACACGCAAAAAAACCAGCGGTCTGCATACAACAGAATGCTGGTTATCTGGTATTCCCGTTATGCCGTTATGCCTATATATCTATCATTCGATTTATAATTCCTTTGTCATAAAAGCACTGTTCGGGTCCAAACTATATTCTGCAAATGGCTCACAGTAAACAAATCCAAAGTCCTCATACAGCTTCCGCGCCGGGATAAAAGAATCCATCGAACCTGTCTCCAGACTGATTCGTTTATAACCCCGATTCTTGGCAACCTCGACAATATGGGCAAGAATTTGTTTCGCCACGCCTTTTCTCAGATGAGCCGATGCTGTACGCATGGATTTCAACTCTGCATGCTCCGAGTTCAATTCTTTCATGGCACCGCAGCCCAGCAGCTCCTCCGCTTCCCATGCGCACCAGAATGTAATCTCCGGTTTCTTCAATCCATCCAGATCCAGGGCGTGAATACTTTCCGGCGGCGAATCTGCTGCCATGCCCTGCAAATGTTCTGCAATTAATCCAATGACTTGATGACCGCTCAAATCATCTACTTTGATCTCCATATCTACCACTCCTGCCGACAATATTGTTGTGTGTGTATCACTGAATACATGTCTATTATTTATATAGTACTACCATGACAGGTTTTCTGACAACAGGTTCAAGAACACGAACAAAATGTCTATTGTGATGCCCTGAAATTTCCATTATAGTGAGGCTATCTGAAACCAAAAGGAGCGAAGAATATTGCGGAGTATTCATATAGCTAATTGTCGTTTTGAGGTGAAGCGAACTTAATTTATTCAAAGGAGACCAGCATGACACTAACAACTGAAAATCTGTTTTATAGCAAACGGTTGAAAATGACTCCGCCCCGTACAGAAGATGTACAAACCATGCTGCAATGGAATGAAGATCCCGAATATTTGCGAAATGTGGATACGGACATTGCCATCCCTTTTTCGGAAAAGCAGCTTGAAGATGAAGGTGAGACAAAGGACAAGGAAGTTTACTTCCGGCTTCGAACGCTTGAGGATGAACAACTGATCGGATTCGTTGTCATTCACAGCATTGAATGGAACAACCGCTGCGGACAGCTTGCCATTGGTATTGGACTCGCAGAGCATCGCAACAAGGGGTATGGAACGGAAGCGTTGAATCTCATTTTGCGATATGCCTTCCATGAATTGAATCTAGACCGGGTAGGTCTGGATGTCATCGCCTATAATGCAAAAGGCATCCGTGCCTATGAGAAAGTCGGCTTTCAGCTGGAAGGTCGCGCCAGATCAGCTGTATATCGTGACGGCAAGCGCTATGATCGCTTATTGATGGGAATTCTAAGACCGGAATGGGAAGCACACAATCAGATCAATGTGGAGGGTGGACAAGCATGAATATGAATGCAGAGGTCACTGAATTTATCGAACAGATCCCGGTTCCCTGGCAAGCCCAGGTTGCAAGTAAACTGCGAGAGTTGGTACATGAGTCCATTCCTGAAGTACAAGAACGTGTGCAATACAAGAAACCTCATTTTCTGAAAAACGGCAAATACGCGGCGGTCATCTCCCCGTCCAAGCCGGCAGTATCCTTCACGATCTTCAATGCAACCGGGCTTGATCTGCCAGATGGGATATTTGAAGGCCCTGCGGAACGCAAAACAATCAAGATCAAGGAAAAAGATACGCCAGACTATGAGTGGCTGGCTGGCCTTCTGACACAGGCATCCGCAGAACTCTAAACGTTAGAGAAAAAGGCCAACCAGCATATGGTTGACCTAATCATACGAAAGGGGCTTCCCATCATGTTTAAGTCATATGGGATAGCCCCTATTGGGTATGCTGCTGTCATTACACCTAAATCGCTTCTATGAAATAAACAGATCGTTGCTTCCTTCATCAGGACTGTTGATAAGATACCGCCGTCATCTGGCACGGCTCGCAAACGAACATGTAATACATGCCATCCCCATACTCCTCAACCTCGCTCCAGTCCAGTTGACCAACGGCCCTCATGCTCGAAGAACAGCATGGGCAATTCGGATACTCCGCGTCCTGAACCCATCCGGGATGGCCCCCAATCTGGGAAGAAGAAGGCTCCATCGCCCACTCACTGGCATGGAACGCCTGACGTGGTGCAGTCGCAATCCGGAACTGCCGACCTGCATCCGGTGCAAGCTGAGCATAGTCATCCGGGTCAAGATCATCCGCTCCCACGGGCATCATATTATGGGCACTCCAGCACGGTTCACCTGCTGAATCCATCTCCATATAAACGACACCATAACAACTGCATATCACGCAAGTCTGCACTTGAAGCCGCTCACTGTTCCAAGCAACGTCCTTCAGTGCTGGATGCTGTACATCCAGATCAATTAAGGTCGTTAACAAACCGCCACACCACTCACAGTTATCGGCACGGGTCAACAGCACCGAGATCGGAGCGCTGATTGATGTGTCGTCAGCACTTTCATTCTCTTTTACTTTATAGAGTGAATAACTTGGGGTGATGAATAAATCCCTGCGCTGGCCTTCATTCGTCAACTCCCAACCGGCTTCGGTTGTATAGCGCTCTGGTGCAACATGCAGCTGATCTGCCCAGCGAGGCGGAGACTGCCTCCATTGCTGGAACTGACATACGACAACCTCATCTCCAATATAGGCGAGCATGAGCAATAGATTGTTCCGATTCTCATCACCAGTGTTCACCTGCTGTAGGAGTTGATCACGTACTTCGGCAGAGGCACTCTTACACAAAATGACAGGGTAGTAGATTTCGCGCTCCATCAGCTCCGGAATCTGTGCAGACAACGAAAGATCATGGTAACAAACCAGATATACCAGAATATCTTTACCTGTATCATCATCCCCTGCACGAATGACCTGCATCGCATAGTCGATCATGAGCGCTTGCTGCTCCGCAGACAAGGACAGATATACTTCTTCTTTGGAATGCTCGTATGCAACATAACAGATTAACGGATCATGAACCTGGCGGGTATGCATGATTTTTAGAATCTCCACAGGGTCTGTCATTCCCTCATACAAGTTCACGTCACGCCGATTGGCTTCAATGTATTTACGATGTGCCTCGCGCTCTATCTCCTGCTTGCAAGGCATGCAGTACCCGCCTGTTCTGGCAGCTGTTGCTGGCAAAATCGTATTTGGGCACCCCTCACGTATGCACGGAATGCGTTCTGTCATCTGTGGGCACCTCCTCTACTGTTGATTCCACCTTACGATCCACTTAGCCCAATCCATATCGATTAGCGAAAAGTCGTAGATTAGTGATGTCCCAGTTGGTCCTTCGTAAATTCATAAAATGCGATTGCATCTTCACTGCTGGCAAAGCCCGCCTGAGCCATCTTGTCGCTGCCGCCGCCTTTGCCCTGGTAGGCTCCGAGATTGCCCTTGAAGAAAGGTCCACAAGCCCACTCCGGCGGCTGTCCGTTCTGTGCCAGAACAACTTTGGCCTCCGAGATGCTCGCAAAGAGTACAAGTCCCTCATGTTCCGATGTCAGCTTGGTCGCCAGACTCTGCATATCCTTGAGCGATTTGTCCTCAAAGATTTGAGCAATGACCAGTCCTTCCCGTGCAGATAAAAGCTCTTGCGCATAATAAGCGTCATTGGAGGCTTTCACAGTGTTCAGCTCGGCTTGCAGCTGCTTTTGTTCTGCATCCATTTTGTCGATTCGATCCGCCAGCTCGTCCCTACTGGTCTTCAATTTGGCCGAAATTCCGCTCAGCACGCTTTGTACAGTGTTGAACTCGTTCAGTGCCCGGTATCCGCATTTAAAATAGATTCGGGTGCTGCCCTTCATTTTCTCGGTTTTCAACAGTTTAATGATCCCGATCTCACCTGTGGCTGACACATGTGTTCCTCCGCAAGCGTTATATTCCACACCCTCGATCTCTACGATGCGAATATCTTCGGTTACGGAAGGCAGTTTCACCAGTGGCAGTCGTGCTGCTTCTTCCGCAGTGACCCAGGAACTGCTGATTCTGGCATTCCGGTAAATCTGCTGATTGGCCTCCAATTCAATTGCAGCCAGTTGGTTCGCTCCCAGTTCGGCTGCAGCCACATCAATCGAGATATAATCTGTCCCCAGATGAAAACTGAGCGTCATCGCATCTGCCAGCTTCAGCGTAATAGCCGACAGCAAATGCTGCCCGCTATGCTGCTGCATATGATCGAATCTGCGCTGCCAATCAATTTGGCAATCCACGTCATTCTGTTCCAGCGCACGCTCCAGCTTATGTAGTACCTCACCGTCTTCACTAATCACATCCAGCACGGTAATGCCACCGATCTGTCCCAGATCACAAGGCTGTCCACCTCCATGGGGGTAAAAAGCCGTCTCCGCCAGCGTGACATATACACCGTCTTCTTTGTCCACACTGCCTGTAATTTGTGTATGCCACTCCCGTGTGTATGCAGAGTCATAATAGATTTTTTGCGTCATCGAATCATCCCGATCCCTTCTCGTTCAAAGTAGAGTGTTGCTTTAGCATTTTTACGAATGCATCGTCACTTTCTGATCTATGCAAAATCCTTATGTACCTGATCTCCAGATTACACTATCTGGCATAAACAAGCCAAGTTTCAGCCTGCAAGCATCCTTTTTCCTATCAAAAAAACCGCTCTGCAAGTCAAGCTACAGGACGGTCATGTGAATCTCAGTAGCATGACGATACAACTTACTGACCCAAAATCTCAGTTTCCGTTCTTAGGGTGTGATATCGTTTTGACTTAAAAACTTCAATAAATCGTTATTCAGCTGCACAACTTCGTTGTTTGCACTACTCGCATAGTCCGGCAACATCATATCCTTCACCATTTTGGTCCGTAACCATATCATAAATAACAAATCCAAAATCAAATCTGGACATGTAAGCACTATTTTAAATGCAGATGGAGTAATAGCAACGCCCGCCTTTTGTATGGCCCTAAGATATGTTTTTAAAGTGTGTGTTATTTGATGTGCCTTTTTTCTATTGTTAGCTGTATCAGGGTCAATGATCTTATTATCAATTTTCAAAAAGCCAAGCATTGCAATATCCGATACGGCATGAGTGATTAGATACGACTTCATATCCTTATTCATTGTGTACGGGAGTTTTGCTGTTTTAAATATTTTTGCCAGGTTCTCTACACGTTCTGTCACTAAACCACTAATTTCTCCGAACACAGTAGTCACTAGAATCTTTGGTGGAAATCGGGCAAACAATATTCCTTCTTTAATCTGTCCGCCTACACCGGGTAAAGCGGGTAAAAGTCTATCTCCAACCATATCTAGCCAGGAAGAAAATCCAATTGAATTATTAGTCATTGTAACAATATTTTTGCTTTGATTGTCTTGTAGTGCTAACAACGCTGATTCGGATCGATCATAACGAACGGTAACGAAAATAAAATCATATATATCATCATTTTCAAGCGTATCAATGACATTGACTTTTATCGATTTAACCGTACCTTTTTCATTATATTGCAGACCCTTTTCTTTCAATGTTTCAAATCGATTAGAACGTGCAAACATAGTAACGTCAAGCCCTGCTTCTATGAATCTCATTGCGTATATGCTCCCTATAACACCTGCACCATAAATTAAAATTCTAATTTGTTTAACGGACATAACAATCCTCCCTCTTTTTTGAATAATCTCTCTTGACTATGCAACAACGTGTTGTATGATTTAATCATAAATCGTTATTATGCCCTTGATCAAACATCAATTTTTAAATATTTGTCGGATGATACTCTTGTTACCGATAGGAGAAAAAAATGAAAAAGCAGCCCCAAATCACGGAAAAAACAAGACAAACGTTTATCAATGTTTTTTGTGAATTATATAGTCAAAAGCCGATTGAAAAAATCTCGGTTCAAGAGATTACGAATAAGGCGGGATATAACCGCAGTACATTTTATCAATACTTTACTGATATTTACGAACTGTTAGACTTTGTTGAAAATGACTTAGTGAACTACATAAAAGAAGAATTGGCGAAAAAAGAGCTATCTTCACATCCTGTTCAAGATGCGTTGCATTGTTTGGAAAACATGGAATATCTCTCGGTTCTCAATGCCTTTTTGGGCGATTATGGCAGTATTCGTTTTTTAGAACGCTTGAAAAGAGAAATCACCCTTGGCAGATTGGAATTAAACCTACCGCCAGACAGTGCCATAACGCCATACTTAATTGAGTTTCACATCTCAACATCACTTTCTTTGTTTCGTCTTTGGCTCCAGCGACAAAAGGATTTATCGTCAGAAGAGTTTTTCAAGTTAGTGGATAACCTATATTCAAAAGGGGTAACGCCGTATAGTGAGGAAAATTGAAAAAGGTCCGAAAAGCTGTGTACGCGGCTGAAGGTAAGTATTCTGCAGCGATCACCACCAAAAAAGCCACCAATTTAAATGGTAGCCACTGAAATCTGTCGGTTAAATATAATTCCTGAAATGCGAAACGAGCCTTAGAAGCGATTCTAGAGGCTCGTTTTATTGTCGATCTTTTTTTAGTTACCGACTGCACACATTTTTATTTCATTGACTCAGACAACTCTGTGAAAATAACCCCCAGCGCATATGCCCCAGCATCCGGGTATCCGAGACTTCGATCACCAACAGCACCCGCGCGGCCCATGCGTGCCACGATGTCTTCTGTTTTCTTCGCACCTTCTACTGCCGCTTCAGCACCTTTGGCAAACGCCGTCTTGAAGTCATCTCCAGACTTCGCACTTTGCGTCCATGAGTCTGCACAAGGAACAAGTGCGTCAATTAATGTTTTGTCACCTACAACGGCACCACGTCCAAAGGAACGCTCGCCTGTAGATTGAATTCCTTGTGCTGCCGCCTGCATCATGTCAGCGAAATCTGCAACGCTCAATTGCTGTTTGTCACCTACGGCTTTGCCTGCCGCCCGGAATGCCGATCCCCAGATCGGGCCGGATGCACCGCCGCAGTATTCCATAATGACAAGAGAGCAGGCATCGAGGAATGAACCGATATTCTTTTTCTCTTCGTTGACGATATGGTTCCATTCGCGCTTGAGCTGTCTGAAACCCTTCGCTACGCTCATGCCAAAGTCGCCATCACCCGCATGGGAATCCAGTTCACAGAACGGCACTTCGTTCTTAATGATAATCTCACTCATCTTATCGATCAGATAAATGATATTATCCAGGGAGAATTGATTGTTGTTGATTACCGCAGATGATGCAGTTGTCTCTACTTCATAGGATACAGGCGCATCTTCAGTCACGACGGCTTCCAATGCTTCGGAATATGCTACTTGCGCTGCAGGAGGACCAGACACTTTGAACGCCGGTGTGTCACTTTCCTTGAACAACAACGTCTTCAGTTCCTCGTCCAGTTTCAGGATGGTTACCGATGCACCTGCCATATCGATGCTCGTCATGTAATTGCCAACAAATGTAGTAGCTACATGCAGACCTGAACGCTGTGCCAGCTCACGCTGAACCGAGTTGTTGAGCAGATAAAGCTCCTGTAAAGGTGTAGCCCCGAACCCATTGACAAGCACAGCAATCTCCGCGGATGCACCGTTGTCCAGCTTCATGTCTGCAAGCAGCGCTTCAATCATGCGTCCTGCAAGCTCATCTGCAGATACCAATTTCTCGCGGCGAATGCCTGGCTCACCATGAATTCCTACACCGAATTCCATCTCATCTTCAGCGATTTCAAATGTAGGCGTGCCTTTGGCAGGCACAGTACAGGAAGTAAATCCAAATCCAATGCTGCGTACGTTCTGCGCTGCTTTCTCGGCGACGGATTTCACCTCTGCCAGACTGCGGCCTTCTTCGGCTGCGGCTCCAGCAATTTTGTGTACCAATACGGTTCCGGCCACGCCGCGACGTCCTACCGTATACAGACTGTCTTGAACAGCGATGTCATCCTCAACCCGTACATATTGCACGTCAATGCCATCTTCCTCCGCAAGATAAGCCGCGTTCTTGAAGTTCATCATGTCGCCGCTGTAGTTTTTGATGATTAACAGGGTGCCCTTCTTGCTGGCTGTGGCCTTGATCGCCTGATACACCTGAATCTGGGAAGGAGATGCGAACACATCTCCACAGACCGCAGCATCCAGCATGCCTTTACCAACGTAACCCGCATGAGCTGGTTCATGGCCGCTGCCGCCGCCGCTGATCAGGCTAACTTTATCAGCCTGTATCTCTCTGCGTTTAATCACTTTATATTTCTTTAAAAATTCAAGCTCCGGGTGCGCCAGCGCAATCCCGTTGCACATTTCCATGACTACATTTTCAGCCTGATTGATGATTTTCTTCATGATTTCGCCTCCCGCCGAGCTTTGTATTCAGCACCGATCCGGTCAGCGGTAGCAATCGCACCAGCTACTTCAGTCACGGTGATAGGGAACGGCATCGCGTGAATCGATTCTTCCGGAATACAAGCAATCTCAGCCACTTTCAGCAGCTCTTCCTGGCTAATGGTATCTACACCGATGTCTGCGAGACATACCGGCAGACCAACTTCAAGACAGAAGTCGAGCACCTGGTGCAGCTCTTCAGTCGGGGCATTTTCAAGAACGAGCTGTGCTATCGTACCGAAGGCTACTTTTTCCCCGTGGAAGAAGTGATGTGTGCCTTCCAGAATGGTGAATCCGTTATGGATCGCATGGGCTCCCGCCAGACCGCCACTTTCGAATCCAAGACCGGACAGCAGAATGTTCGTCTCTACGATATTTTCCAGCGCTTGGGTGACCATGTTGCTATCACTTGCCACTTTCGCTTTTACACCGTCGCTGAGCAGCATTTCGTAGCACAATTTGGCCAGCGCGAGTGCAGCATTCGTTCCTACTGCGGATGGCGTGTATCCTTCACGGGAACCCATTGGCAAACTTGCATTCACACGAGAGTATGATTTTGCTGTAGCTCTTGCCTCGAAGTACGTAGACAATGCGTCACCCATACCCGATACGAGGAAACGTGTTGGTGCGTTTGCGATAACCGTTGTATCCACGAGTACCACACTTGGGCTTTGTTTGAAATAAGCGTAGTCATCAAAAGCACCTTCTGGCGTATACAACACGGCAGAGTGACTCGTTGGTGCATCTGTTGCTGCGATCGTTGGGCAGATAATCAATGCCTCGCCTTCTGCTACACATTTGGCTGCATCAATCGCTTTACCGCCACCGAGACCGATGGTGCATGTACAACCTTTTTCCTTCGCAATTTCCTGGAGACGAGCGACTTCCTCGCGCGAACATTCTCCTCTAAAACCGCTTTCAACAAACGTAATATTAAATTTCTGTGCGGTTGCATCGAGCTTCGCTTTTACACGATTTACATCATCGGGATGCGCAATCAGTAATGCAGATTCACCAAAAGATTTCACAAAGTAACCTAGGTTCAACAACTCATCTTCACCTTGCACGTATTTCGTTGGGCTAATAAATGCTTTTCTCATAATGATATGCCTCCTATGGATGATATAAGTTCGTTAACGGTATCAATTACCGACATGCCTTCAACAAGGCTACCTGATGTAATTCTTGGATGAACTTATACATTAAATTTTAAATACTCTCAATTAACTCTAAATATAACTCATGCATGTACGGGTTACAGTGGACTTTGATAACAAATTATTATAATTTGCAATCGTAATTTTTTGCTTTTCAACGAAATCATGGTATCTTATTGTCATGAGATGGATGAAATTTTTTGACATCATCTATACATTACCCGTCATGAACTCATCTTAATATGTACAACTTGCTAACTTTTAACAAACGTAATCATTCATCAGGTTAGCTATGGAGGTTACACCCATGATTAAAGAATATCTGCATATTAATAAAATCCTCGACCTGAATAAATGGAAACGTCTACAGGATTCTCTTGCCACCGTGACCAAGCTGGCTATTCTAACCGTCGATTATAAAGGCATTCCCGTAACGAGCCATAGCAGCTGCCAGGCGTTTTGCCAAAATGTACGCAAAGATCCCGAACTGCTCCCCTACTGCCAGAAATGTGATTCTCGAGGGGGTCTGGAAGCCGTTCGCTTGAATGAGCCTTATGTCTACTTGTGCCATTTCAATATCGTGGACATCGCCATTCCGATCACGATCGATGGCAAATATATCGGCGCCGTAATGGCGGGACAGGTGAAGCTCGCTGACCCGGAGAAAGGGACGGATTTGGAACAGATCGTCACGTCCAAGAACGTGCCTATGCATGCTGCGAAGCTAAAGGAATTACAGGACGATTATGACCAACTGCCTGTCATGACCTATGAAGAAGTTGTGAAAATTTCCAACATGCTTTCTTTACTCTGTAACTACATTGTGGAGGAAGCGCTCAACAAAAATTTGCTGGTGGAGATGTTCGAGAAAGCTTCGGGGAATCAGGAATCTCTGAACCTGTCCACCATTCTGCCCGGCTACTCTATCCGAAATATTGAGTCGATCAAAAAAGAAATGACCAATGCGATTGCGGATGCCTATCTTAAAAACAGTCCTAGCGAAACGGAAAGCTCCAACCTGGTGCTCCAACCTGCTTTTGAATACATCCACAGTCACAAGAGTGAGCAAGTCTCGCTTAAACAAATGGCCGATCTGTGCCACCTGAGTCCAAGTTATTTTAGCAGGCTGTTTGCCAAGGAGACGGGTGAGAACTTCACAACCTATATTGCACGGCTTAAAATAAAATGGGCGAAGCAGCTGCTTGAAGTAACGGACATGCCCGTGTCGCAGATCAGTGATGAACTGGGGTTCAATGAATCGGGGTATTTTATCAAAATATTCAAAAAGTTTGAGGAGATTACGCCTGCCCTCTATCGCAAATACATGCAGGAGCAATGAGCGAGAATAACCATAAGCTTTTGCTAACCAGGAAAAGTTACCCAGAAAGTTTCACACCAAGCTCTTCTTCCAGATTCTGAATCTGTTGGCTCAGCGGTGGCTGCGTCATATTTAATTTCTCTGCCGCACGGTGGAAATGAAATCTTCCGCCACGGTGATAAAGTATCGTAATTTTCGAATATCCATACGTCTGTTGTACGGGCCTCCCAACTATACTAGCCTATTACTTCATTTGTTCCTGAACCCAGACGGCTGTTCAGCCAGCACGATCATTCATTCATTAAAGTAGTACCTTTCGTCGCCTTTCCTACTATTCCTACAAAAAAAATGCCCTATCCAGAAGTGGATAAGGCAATATGAGTATAACATTATTAGTTCACCTGTTTATGCAGCTCTTCATCCAACCAATCCAGTGCTGAATACAGCTTGTCCTTGGGCACATTCTGATACCGATCCCCTGTTGAGAGTTCAAAGGCACAGCTATGAGCACTGGTCTGCTGCAAATATGAAGTGATCCCTATGCCGAATTGCTGAGCCATGGATGCCAAAATACTTTCCACCTCGGCTTGGGCCAACGGAATATGTACGTGAAACATATTGGAGACAGGCACTTCTGGCAGCGTACTTATACCGTGACACGCATTTAACAAGGAGGCCAGCTCCTTCGCCTGCTCATAATAAAGCCCCATTTTACCAATCCGTTCATTGAAATAGTATTGAGAACTCAGAATATATGGATAAAGGCCGATCAGATCGCCGCCGTGACGCCGTTTCCATATTTTCGATTCTTGCATAACATCCGTATCCCCTGCCAATATGGCCCCAGCGATGCCTCCAATGCCTTTGTAAAACGACACATAAACACTATCAAACAGACTGCAAATTTCGGCTGCTGTCTTCTGATAATAAGGCGTGATTTCGAACAGGCGTGCCCCGTCCAGATGAAGCTTGATTCCACGTTCACGACAATAGGATGAGATTGCCTCCAACTCTTCATACGCAGGTAATTGTCCTCCAATCTCGTGTTGAGGCAGTTCTAGCAGCAGACAGGAAATCCCCTCATCGATCCCCTCTACATCTTCCAATCGAATCAATCGGTCCTCGTCCGCCAGCAAAATGGATTCAATCTGGTGCAGCTCCTTCAGTCCGTCTTCCTCATGGATTTCCAGATGAGATAAAGGGTGGTAGGCTACCCGCTTGATGCCTTTCCGGTCACACCAGATACGCAGCGCAATTTGCTGTGCCATCGTACCACTGGGGAAAAATACAGCCGCTTCCTTGCCCAGAACGTCAGCCATCTGCTGCTGGAATTGATCAATAATTTCGCCGTTGCCATAATGATCACTATATTGTTCCCCATCCACATGTGCCAGCACTTCCTGAAGCACTTTGACTTTACGGCTGCCATGGCCGCCTATAATAAACTCCGCCTGACCAAATGCTTCCGCTAACGTTAACTCTGTATCCTTCAAGGTTATTCACTCCTTTATTGTTGTTCTGATTCTTTTTTCATCATCATCTGTACCAATACATCCAGTGCTCCGGATAGATGCTCACTCCGTGAGTAGACAAATCCTACTTCCAACCTGCGATACGGATCAGGCAAAGATAACACTGTAACCTCGCCTCTATGTTCTGCTTTGGTAACCGAGGAGCGTGGGAGTAATGACACCCCTAACCCGGCAGATACGCCATACATAATGGTGTGCAGTGTTCCGTATTCCGTGACATTGAGGGTGTGAACGCCTTGATCCTTCAAAAAGGCTTCTGCCTGATCGCGATGGGTACAGCCTACTTCAAAAAACAACATCGGTTTGCGCAATAAATCATGCAATTCGTGGTTTCCGGGTTCGGCAATCAATACCAATTCATCGTCGTACACTTTCATATAACTCAGCTCAGGGTGGTCGACCGGGCCATATATTAAAGCCCCATGCAGTTCATGTTGAATGACCTGCTGATTCAGTTCATGTGTACCACCTGTAATTAGCGAATGCTGGACCTCGGGGTAACATAAACGGTATTCAGCGAGCATCGGCGTCAGAAAATTGGAGGCTGCGGTCTCAATTGCACCAAGACGAAGCATCCCTGCGGGTGGACTCCCCTTCTGTGTTGCCTGCTCCGCTTCATATAACAAATGTAATATTTTATCCGCATATCCCAGCAAATTCTCACCCGCTGGTGTGAGCGACATGCCCCGGTTGGAACGATGGAACAGTGGCACTTGCAGCTGATCTTCCAGCTGTTTGATTCGTGTTGTTACATTGGATTGCACATAGTTCAGCGCTAATGCGGCTTTGCTGATACTGCCTTCGCGGGCAACCGCCTGAAATATTTTCAAATCTCCGGCATCCATGCCCTGATCACCTGCTTGTTATCTATAATCTGAATTGATAGTGACATTCATTTTTGTTCATTTTACGTGAATCTGACCCATCTGTACAATGAGGCTCAGTAGTAAAATTTTTATATAGTCAGGGAGGAACTTTGAAAATGAAAGCGATTATACATGCCGGCCAAAGCGGCCTTGAAGGTCTTCAATATACAGATTCAACATCTCGGGCACCGCAAGCCGGGGAAGTTCAGATCCAACTAAAAACCGCTGGAATTAATCATCGTGATCTGTTCATCATGGCAGGACGTACATTCCAGGACACACCGCTCATTCTTGGTTCCGATGGAGCAGGGGTAATCATAGCAATTGGAGAAGCTGTAGAAGGCTTATCGGTTGGGGATGAGGTCATTATCCACCCTACTCTCGGTTGGGAGCATGCAGCTGACGTACCTCTCGTGCCCGATATTGTTGGTGGCCCTACGGATGGAACTCTCGCACAATATATTACGCTGCCTGCCAGAAATGCCTTGTCCAAACCTTCTCATCTATCATGGGCGGAAGCAGGGGTGTTGTCCCTTTCGGCTCTGACAGCATACCGCGCCTTATTCACTCGTGGCGGACTTAAACAGGGTGAACATATCCTCATTCCCGGCATCGGGGGCGGTGTAGCGACATATGCCCTGCTCATGGCCGTAGCCGCTGGTGCGAAAGTGACCGTTACGTCCAGAAGTGAAGCCAAGAGACATGAGGCTCTGCGTCTTGGCGCAACCCGTGCATTGGATAGCCATGCAGACTGGAGTTCGCATAACGATCTGGAACCTGTTGACATAATCTTGGATAGCATCGGACAAGCCATGTTCCCGAAATATTTTGATATAATCAGACCGGGTGGCCGTATCGTGATGTATGGTGCAAGCTCGGGAGATGATCTGAATATTCCGATCCGCTCGATCTTTTTCCCGCAAGTTAGCCTGCTTGGAACTTCCATGGGAAGCCGCGAAGAGTTTGTCCAGATGCTGCAATGGGTGGAGCAACATGATATACATCCTGTAATCGATGGCATATATTCGCTGCAGGACACAGCGAAAGCCTTCGAACGTATGGAAAAGGGAGAGCAGTTTGGCAATCTTGCTATACTCGTGGAGTGACATCTGATATTAGATGGACCTTCATGACTTGGTAAAATAATTTTACGATAATGGGGTGAATCCATCTGACCCGTCTCTCTAAACGCACAGCCATTGTTCTTGTTGCTATTATGCTGCTGGCCCAAATTCCTATGTTGAAAGAAACCTTTGCCCGAGGGGTAACTACGTTATATGTAAACATGAAGTACCCTGAACACTCCTTTCGATACAGGAATTTCATCTATGAATCTCATTTTGGAGGCTATTTCATTTCTTATGCTGATCAAGACGAAAAGGTCATTAGCCTGATGCTTGAGCCCAAATTTTTCCCGGTGATCGTTACGTATGACCCACTGGATCAGCCCATGACAGACTAGTCTGTTCACTCTATGAATCATTCAGGAGGTATCATATGTCCAACCATTTGCATTTAATCGATTTGGTTCGAATGGATCTGCATCCTTTCCTTCAACACAGGGGGCGGACATTTACAACCTCTTTCGTGCAGCGCCAATCAACATCGGAATGGCAATCACAAGACCTAGGATCACCGTAACAATAGAGCCCTCCAGACCAAAATCCCCTCCTGTGAGCAGCGCTTGGCCACTTACCTCCACAGTAAACAAGCCCTCAGCAGGGAATCCCGAAACAGGAATGCCAAGCAAAGCTTCCATTGCATTCCAAGCAAAATGTAATCCCATGGCGAACCACAAGTTGCGCCGCCACAAGAATGCAGCTCCGAGCAGTACCCCTGCTTCTAAGGTGATGGCAAACGCGCTCCATAGCGTTGCTCCTGGATTGCCAAGATGAAAGGCTCCAAAGGTAAGAGAGGTTACAGCGAGTGCAATCCAGCTCCCCCCCAGTTTTTGAATGGCTTGAAGCATCAATCCCCGAAACACTAGTTCCTCGACAATGGCTGCACTTAATGCTGTTTCAATAGAAGTCATAAGAACAGAAACCGGATCTGCATGTGCCCATTGAAAGGAGTAGCCTCCCATTGCCACAATAATAAAAGTGGACATTGTGACAAAAATCGCCCCGGTTAGTACGCCCCACACAGCTTCAATCCCTGCACTCTGCTTTGATAGCTCTGGCGTTGATCGCCCCGCCACGTATTTCATTATGAACTTATACAACAGGATAGCCACGAAGCCTAATATTATTGTCAAGAACAGGGAACCGATCCCCTCTACTCGTTCAGTTAGCAACAGGAATAACCCCTGCACCAGAATAATAGCGACCGCCCCTATAAGCATCCAAATGATTGGAAAGCGCAATATCTTTTTGCTTATGTTCATTTTTTTCTTCATGTCTTTCTTCAACTCCTCTGTGCTTGATAGCTCTGAGTATATACCGAAAAAGTCATAAAGAAATAGTGCGCTTTTGTCATGCTTTGGCTAGTTTTAATCCAGAATTCCGGAATCTCGAGCTTTGCGGGCGGCCTCCCGTCTTCCCTTCACATGAAGCTTCGAATAAATCGTTGATATGTAATTTTTAACTGTCCCTTCACTAAGAAACAACGCCTCCGCAATATCCTGATTGCGAAGACCAGAAGCCAGCTTGTGCAGCACTTCAATCTCACGGACGCTAAGCCCGTATTCATTACTTTTCTCGAAGGTGGTATTGTTCGTGTTCATGCTTTTGATCATTTTACTCGCCATCTCTTGCGTAATTAAGGTTCCTCCGGCATGAACCACCCGTATGCCTGCAGCCAGATCCTTAGGATGAATGGCCTTGAGCAGATAACCTTCTGCGCCATGGCTTAACGCCGCAAGCACATATTCCACTTCCCGATAGGATGTCAGCATTATTATTTTGATACCAGGCATTCGCTTCTTAATCAAGGCCGTTGCAGCCACGCCGTCCATGACTGGCATATTAATATCCATCAGCACAACGTCCGGCTGAAACTGCTCGCAGCCATCAATAGCTTCCTTCCCATTTTTGGCTAACCCGACAATTTCGATATCTTCATGCATGGACAGCACGATATGTAAACTCTCCAGTATCAATTCTTGATCATCGGCAATCAGCACTTTAATGTTCGCCATGCAGCAACACTCCCTTCAGCGGAATTTCACATCTGACTTCGGTGATCGCCTCAGCTTCCTCCTTAGAATACACGGACACGCTGCCTCCCAATTGCTCAATTCGATGCTTCATCGTGGTCAAGCCGAACCCGTAATTCAGCTTATCAATGAGTTGCCCGTTATTTTGAACGATTAATTGTATCGTGCTCTCGCCAAACTCAAGCTCCAAATACAATTGAGATGCTTTTCCATGCTTTAATGCGTTCGTAAAAGATTCCTGTATGACCCGAAGAATCGCTTGCCGCACTTCAAAACGCATTCTGGGCTCTGTCCCCAACAGATTGACGGTCAATTCAGTTCCAGTATGCTCCTGGAAACGGGTAACAAAGGACTCGATCTGTTGTGTTAGACTCGACTCCTTTTCTTCCCCCATCTCATGAACAATGTTTCGCATGTCGTCCAGATTTTGTTCAGCCAATGCCCTTAAGCGGATTAACCGGTCTCTGACCTCTTCAGGCTTGCGATCCAGAAGGGCAATCGAAGCATCAAGGCTCATAATGAGTGAGATAAAGGAGTGCCCCAATGTATCATGAAGTTCCTTGGACATGCGGTTACGCTCTTCATGCAGCGTCATTTTCTCGATTTCCGCAGTGTAGAGGGTTAACAGCTTATTTTGCAGCTCCACTTTAAGGGCCAGTTCATTCTTCTGCTCATACGCCTTGGCTACGGAGCTCGCCCATATACCGATGAAGCAGAACAACAGATTGTCTGTTGCGAAACTAAAAGCAAGCTCCCAAGGTAGTTTTAAGTAAGACTGCGATAAAAAAGGAATGACCGCCACCGCAGGAATGGCCCAGAGAGTCTTCTTCGTTAATAAATATCCCATTATAAGACTCAGCAGTAAATAGTCAGCTCTTGATGTCAGATCCGGATGGATGACTGAATTCACATAATAAGAACCGCCCAGCAATAGCTCCATTATGCAGAACCAGGCCTTGTTATTTCTCCACCCCGGGAACCAGAACAGAAGAGGGACGACAAGCGCTAAGATTAGCCAGATGATGTTCACTACCGTTAGCATCGAAAACTCAGTTTCTGCAAATAGACGGGAGGCTAGCAAAAAATAATGATAAAAACGAAGAGCAAATATGCTCCAATCCATAAAAGGCAATATCTTTTTCATAACTTCATCCTACAGGAAATTCGGAATCCAAGAAATAAATGAATTACGCAAATATTCGATATGTTTGATCTGGGGACGTCCAAATAAACGGGATTTTCACGCACTCAATTGGCTGAGGCCATTATAAAAAGCCCGCACATTACGTGCGAACTTCACGATTAGTCATGAAGACAAATCAAAAATTCAAATATAATTGTTTCGTACCAACCCAAGTTCCTATAATTGTTAGCCACCTCTCCCCAACTTCCATATTTTCGTTATAATGTAAACAAGACATCAGGAAATCAGGAGGCGAATTATGGAAACGGAAGGTTTGCGGAACGTGGAACTGCTTGCTCTGAAGAAACATAAGATTTACAAACAAAGCTTAATCAGGTACCTTGCACGCTCCATGCTCGCCAGCATGTTTATCGGGTTTGGCGTCATCGTGGCGTTCAAGACGGGTAACTTCTTTTATATGGAGAATTCCCCTTTTACATACCCCATGGCTGCCCTCACGTTCGGCGCTGCGATTATTCTGATTGCCTATGGTGGCGGTGACCTGTTCACCGGGAATACGTTCTACTACACCTATGCTGCCTTACGCAAGAAACTGAAATGGTTCGAAGTCGTGAAGCTGTGGATCGCAAGTTACAGCGGGAATCTGATGGGTGCGGCGGTCTTTGCTCTGTTGATCTATCTGACGGGACTGTTCGATTCGTCTCAGGTTAATGGTTTTCTGCTGAGTGTCGTAGAGCACAAGATGGAAGCTCCAGCTATGCAGCTCTTTTTCCGGGGGATTCTATGTAACTGGCTCGTATGTCTGGCATTCTTTGTGCCTATGTTCATGAAGGAGAATGGTGCGAAAATGTTCGCCATGATGCTCTTTGTCTTCTGCTTCTTCATCTCGGGGTATGAGCACAGCGTCGCCAATATGTGTACTTTTGCGATTGCGTTGGTATTGAACCATTCGGGGACCATCTCGTTCGGCGGGGTAATCCACAACTTGGTTCCGGTGACACTGGGTAATCTGGTAGGCGGCGTTCTGCTGATGGGCTTTATGTATTATGCGGTGAACAAACCTTTTCTGGACGAAGAGTCACACTAATCTTTGGGCAAAAAAATCCTCCTTACTGGCCCGGTCACCTGACCGTGGCTGGCGGTAAGCTAAACCATAAACGCCCCCGCAACCTTTCCATCCTGTGATGAAGGTTGCGGGGGCGTTTATTCATGGGCAGTCCGCTATATGCCAGCCCTCGTTTCTACCAACCGAGTACCACTTGGCTACAGCATCATCTCAACATTTCTAATCATTGCTGCAATTGTGCAAGGATTTGCGGGTCCTTGATCTTCTTGTCATCAGCCAATAACATCACTTTGGATAGAATTTCAGCCGTTCTCGGATCTTCATCTAGGAATGGCAGGAAGATTCTGCCCCGATGCTGACTGTGTACCGGTACAATGTGAAGCGCGCCCGTCGCCTGTTTGAACACATTGCCACTACCAAGATGAACGGCATACTCGCCCAGTTCACCATCAATTCGCGCATAATTTCCATCCAAACGCACATTATCGATTTTTAACAGACGCAGCGACTCATTCACGATCACATGACGCATCTCAATCGTGGTCAAGCTGGCTTCCGGATCTACTCCGCCAACATGCGCAACGCTAACGACCAAATCGATGTCACGCATGACTTCCGAGAAGAAGACAGGTGGAACATCCTTCAACGCAACAGGTTTATACGTCTTCCGATTATAGAACTGTACCGTCTCCAGGGTAGGTGCTTCAGTATCTGCCGGTGAGAACCAGTCTGCCATGGCATAGAGATTGGCAATCAGATTATGCTCATAGCTTACCTTTTGCAGCCCTTCCTCATAGCTGACGGTCCATTGGCGTCCTTTGAGCAGGGCGACTGTTTTTTTCGGCTGAATCTGATATCCCGCATATCGCCGGGACACTGTACCATTAGCCAACTCATCCTCATTCGGAAGATAGAGTTCACGGAACACCTGCTTGAATGGCTGCCGTTCCTGACGGTTGAACAGATCGCGTTGGAATTCGCTCCAGCTTCCACTCTCGAACAGATGTAATGGATGAGCAATGAGCAGCCGATCCTGTTCCCTCAATATTTGAATCAAGCCTTCCGAACCTGCTGAAGCTTGAGCTACCAGCCCACCAGACGTTACATCGAATCGTCCAAGCTTTTCATCTGCCTGGAACACAAGGGTGCGAACCAGTGGACGAAGAACCGGATTCTGCAACAGACTTGAAACTTCCTGACGCGTAAAGGAAGTTCCTGCGGTCATGGAACGCTCCAATTCCTGTCTTGCCCGGCGATACTGCTCAACCAGATCTGTCTTTAGTTCCTTCAATTCGGCGATGTATCCCTCTTTCTTGAACCGGGCAGGTACAGATTTGAGTGTTTTCCCTTTGCTTACGATGAGCAGTTCCGGCTGACCTTCTTCATCAATGACCAATTGAGCTGTGGTCGCCTCATCCAGTTCATAGGGCTCAAAATAAGACTTCATTTCATCCAGCTTGCGAGCTTCCATATCCCACATCAGCCGGGTAACATCGGCATATCCTGCATTACGGGCAAGATTGCCCAGCGCAATCTGGGATACCAGACCTTCACTGGCCCGGCGCTGTGCGCCAAACTGCTTGCTCTGCATCAGGAACTTCTGAATGAAGTCGTATCGCTCGCGCAGATCCTGTTCCTTTTCTGCTGCAAACGGAATCAGGCTGTAGGTCAACAAATGATCTTTATTGCGCTTCTCTTCCACAGACTCACGCATGTCCTCTAATTTCAGCTTACCCAGTGCCGCATCTGCGAACAATTGTGATCTGCGGTGATTGGCTCCCCCGGATATATATTTGGCACAATCGTACAACAGACTGAATCGCTCCTCGCCGACGGCCTCATATGCCTCCTCGAACCAGGCAATATCAAATGCGCCTTCATTGAAGTCCTGTGGTGTGATAGGAGAATAATGCGCCACGATCGTTTCTTTTTCAGCAGTGAATCGTTCATTGATATGAGCATGGAAGTACCAGGCTGCACTGCGAAGACCTTCCCATCCCAGATGCTTCGCAACAAGCTCCATCCATTGCGGCGCGTACATCGCGGCTTCCAGGAGCTTCTTCTCCTGAATGGGATGCTTCGCCAGCAATTGTCCCAACAGCACTTCGTCCTCTCCATCACGCGGATGGCATACCTGGATCAGGTGGCTGAACGTTTCTTTACGTGTTGTATTGTCACCATAGCTGTAGATATATCCACGGACAAAGGTATCCTGATCCATGGCAGCAACGAGATGCACCCAATGCTCCAAACCATCTATGCGCTCAAGCTTCATCGCCAGCGTACTTACTTCAGTTGAGAGCTCTCCTCGGGTCAGCTCAATCTCCAGAATTCGTTCAACAACTGTTCTTCGCAGTTCTGCCAATTCCGGTTTCTCCGCAATCCAGTCGGCCCGACTGGATGTCAATTCCCGAATAAACAGGGCACGGGATTCTCCCACAAGCAGCTGCTTGTAGACTTCCTGTGCATCAATAAGGTCCAATTCATAGGCACGCAGGTAATCATTCAGAGTGAGGAAGGAACCTCGGTTACTGTCCTTATTTAATTGGTCGAATTGGCTTAGCGTCTGGAAATACCGTTTGAAACTGTTATCGTCATGTACACGATCCCGCACAATATAGAACCATGGACCAGACAAGAGAGCGAGCATGCCCGATTCCTTTTCCATTTGTTCCTCAGGCATCATTTTCATCAACGCATACAGTGTCCGCTCAGCAATTTCAAATGTATCTGACCTATCACTGTCCTCATAAATAGCCTCAATCAGCGTTTTCACCTGATCTGCGTAACGAAGCTCACTGACCATCTTTTTCATGTCCTGGATATGCTGAACTGGATAGACCTCTTCAGCAAATTCCTTACGCCAGCCTTCCAGCAGCCAGCGTTTCTCCAATTCACCATATTCGTATACGGTGGAATAGTATCGGTAATAATCATCCAGCTTCTTGTTCAGATCCTCCAAACGAATCGCGAACAACATTTGCAGCAGTTCCTTACTATCCAGACCACTCTTCTGCACATATTCCCCCCATATATTATGGAGAGGGAATTGCTCCAATAACACTACACCCTGCCGCTGATCGTAAGGGGTGTAGACCATCGCACGCAAAGTCGCACCTACAAGCAAGGTTTCTTTGTAGCCCGCATAATATTCAGCCTCATATTCATGGTCTCTGTGTTCATGCACCAACGCATCCAAACCTTCAAGAAACTGCTTCGCTTTTTCTAGAGAAAGGGTAAACACATCCTTGGGCTTGAAGCCACCGAGATCACGTTCTTCATGAAGCAGTGGATTTTCCCAAGAAGGATCATACAAGCCGAATCCATTAGCCGCCGTATATCTGCTGCTCTGCTCTGTAAGCTTATCCAGCAGCTTTTGCTCCTTGGCCGTTGGTTTCTTGATGAGCTCTATTAATGGTTGCATCTGCTCCTGCTGGTCCGAGCGCTGTGGATCTGCGGAGACCTCAGTCAACAGTTCCAGTGCGCCCAATCGCTGTAGTTCGCTTTTGGATTGCAGGAGTCGTTTCAGTGATACCATCAGCTGATCTGCTGGCTGAAGCAGCATTACCTGAATGATCTTCTGACGCAGTGTTCCCGTTTTCAGCTTCAGCAACGCCTCCATTTGCAGCAGCTCTTCAACCGTCAGCGTCAACAGCTTCGCTTTGATCAGAGCATTCTCACGGTTGTTCATGCTTTTATCCGACAAGCTGTCAAAAATAAACTGTCTCTGGACCTCATTCTCGGGGTGATGGACAAACTGGGACAACAATTCCCCTCGCAAATCCGGGCTTAGCTTGTCCTTGAGTGCAATGATCTCGCCAATCCATTCCGGGTCCATGTCATACGCAGCAAGGTACAGCATTTTTTTCACTACATCATCTGGATCGATGCGATATTGAACAAATTCAAGAACCCCGGATGGTCCACCATCCCCTCCCTGCGGAATGTGGGTCAGCATTTGTTTGAACAGATCGAAGTCACGCCGACGCACGGCTTTATCTTCAAAAACAGGCAGCGGCCAGACATGAACACTCCGTTGATTCTCTCCATTTTCAAAGCTCCAGTTAAACATGTACATGGCATCATAATTCTCAATCACCCAATGCAGTAATTCCAGATCCTGTACTTCAAGATACTGACGTGCGATATGTAACCGCAGCCCTCTGTTCTGACTGTTTGCGAGTACGTATTGTGCAACAATTTGCTGATATGCTTGTCCGTGACCCATGATCTGGATGACTTTTCGCTCCAGTTCCTTCTCTTCGATGACAGCCGTTGCCCAAAGACTAACAAACAATTGGTTTGCATTGGCACTTTGCTGCCATTCCTCTCGCACCACAGGATCAGTCAATGCTTGATGCGCTTGGGTGATGAGCTGCGCAGCAACACGCTGATTCGCTGCTTCAATTCCGATCCCTGTCCATACGGCGAGCGCTCTCACCACCGAACTGAACCGAATCAGGTTGTTGTCGATAATTATTTTTAATATGTATATATACGCCTCAAGTGTTCCTTCATCCATCCGTTCCACAATGCTCTGGCGCAAACCCTCCTGCAGCCTTGCTGCAATCAGCAATTCCCCAACCATCTGGTAAGCATCCACCTGATCGCTCATAAAGATACCCTTAATCATCTCATTGGTCAGCAATGCATTCTGATTGTCGCCATAGATAATATCATGCAGTGCCTGCTTCATATCTCCGGTTTCATGATCCAGCTCATAGGCAATGCAATCCGGTAAAACAGCTCTGATCTCATGAAGATAATCAAACTTGTACTCCCGCATGGATACATACTCGTTCAGAGAGAAGCCATGCATCTCCATGCGAAACAAGGCGATCATTTTACGAAAAACCTGTCCAATATGCTGTTCGGGATCGATTGTACGAAAAGGTCTGCGCTCATAATTTTTGCTATAAGGAAAATTCGCGGCACGTTCGGCAATGTAGCGGAACCTCGCCAGAAATGGTTCGCTGACCAGATGTTCCAGCACATCCAGCAATGGACGGAACAATGCGGCTTGCATCTCAGCGGCCATACGTTTCAATAGTACATCTGCATTCAAATAGGCCTTTTCGTCTTCGCGCAAATAGGTGAATCCAGCCATCTCTGCAACATAGCCGGCGAGTTCCTGCTCCACACCATTCAGCGATTTTACTTTTTCCTGCAACGCTTGTTGATACTGTTGAACTTTATCTTCCTGATTCATTCCATTCTCCTCCTCGTCACTCTCTACCACAGACGCCCGGCAAGCATGGTAAAACGGATAAATACCACGTTATCGTCTTCTTGTATAATCAACGGCTCATCCAGTCCCTGCAACTCTTCATCATTGAGAAACACTTTGAATAACCCATCTTCATATGCGGTTAAAGCTGTATCCATGGCGCCTTCTATATCAGGAACCTCTTCGTTGTAAATCGCGCCAAAGCCCACTTTGCCTGCTTTCCCCTGCTCCTGAATGTCCTCGGGCATCAGGTAGGCAAGCCATTCCGCTTCATTTTTCTTGTCCTGAAGAGCCTTGAGCTGCTGAGCCACCATGTTCTTAATAAGCTGTCTCGGCGTATCGGTTGTTTCCGGAAGTTCGGCAGCTTGTTTGGCAAGTGCCGGCTTGCGTTTCCCCAGACTTTTCACCGTAATCCACACGTTCACTGCGTTCCCTCCTATGTATAGCTTTATGTTAGAAGAAGCCTCTATCCGCCCTTATATCTATATCACCGTGGAAAAAGGACCAAACTGAAGCTTCTTCCTATTTCGTTATTCATTTAAATATACGTACATATGTGCCCCTATTGAACATTCTAACGAATATTCCGACCATATTCATGGGCCAATCCTCATATTTACATGCAACTAGCGAACTAATGACCTATATAGCATTTTGACAGCCGGATCGGTCGCCCACAGCAAATAAAAAGAGAACAGTGCGCCCTCGGACAGTCACTGCTCTCTGTATTGTTAAGATGAATATTTCTTCAAAATAATAACCGCATTATGACCACCAAAGCCAAAGGAGTTGGACATGCCTATCTGCATGTCAGCTTCTCGTGCAACGTTGGGTACATAATCGAGATCACACTCCGGGTCGCCCTGCTCTTGATTGATCGTCGGTGGAATGATGCCGCTTCGCAAGCTTTGAATGAGTGATATGGCTTCAGCCCCACCAGCCGCACCCAGCATATGCCCGGTCATCGATTTGTTTGCCGTTACCGGAATATCATAAGCTTCTGCACCGAACAGCTGCTTAATTGCTCGGGTCTCAGAAAGATCCCCCGCCTCTGTACTGGTAGCATGAGCATTAATGACATCTATCTCATGCGGCTGAAGCTGCGCATCTGCCAGAGCGGCTTTCATCGCCAAGTATGCACCCCGCCCTTCCGGATGGGTGGCCACCATATGATACGCGTCTGAACTGGCACCATACCCAACAATCTCCGCAAGGATGTTTGCGCCTCTAGCAAGGGCATGGGACAAGGACTCCACAACCAGGACCCCGGCGCCCTCAGCCATGACAAAACCATCTCTGCCTGCATCAAATGGTCGACTCGCCCCTTCATACGCTTCGTTTCTCGTAGATAGCGCCGTTGCATTACCGAAGCTTGCCAGCGATACTTCGGTGACAGCAGCCTCCGTCCCGCCAGCAAATATCACATCTGCCCCACCGTGACGAATCAGCCGGAAAGCCTCACCTATCGCGGTATTACCGATCGAACAGGCTGTCACTGGCGAGAGAGTCGGTCCCCAACAGCCAAACCTCATGCTCACCATGGCCGCAGCCATATTAGATATCATCATGGGCACCAGTGTTGGACTGACTCGTGCAGGCCCACGTTCAGACAGGAGTTTGCCTTGTTCCATCAGGGTCTGTATTCCGCCGATGCCGGAACCGATATATACGCCAACTCGCTCCCTGTCCACATGATCCATCACAAGACCGGAGTCAGCCAGAGCCTGATCTGCTGCCGCAACAGCAAATTGCACGAACCGATCCATACGCCGTGCTTCCTTTCGTCCAAACCGTTCCTCTCCGTCAAAATCACGGACCACTCCTGCTATCTTCGTTTTGTAGGACGTTGTGTCGAACGCCTCAATAGGCGAAACTCCTGATTTGCCTTTCACCAATCCATTCCAAAATGTATGCACATCATTCCCCAAAGGAGAGATAATCCCCATTCCAGTAATAACTACACGTTCCATAATGCATCCTCCTTCAGTGCTCTTTCCATACCTGTTTCGTTCAGTTATGCACTTATATTGCCATTCGTATTATCCTATTACAAGTTGCCAATTATAATAGTATAATGACTACCATGATAAACTCAGGATTGAAGGTGATGGCATGAACCATGATGTCAGGCTACAGGCACTATCCGCTTTTCTGAAAAACCAACGCTCCAAAATCTCTCCGGAATCCGTCGGATTACCCGCAGGCACACGCCGAAGAACGCCAGGATTAAGAAGAGAAGAAGTATCCCAGTTGGCTGGTGTAAGCACAACGTGGTACACCTGGCTGGAACAGGGCCGGGATATTCAGGTATCTCATTCCGTGCTGGATAACATCGCTTCAGCTCTCAAGCTGACTGCGGATGAACGGAAATATTTATTTTCCCTTGCTCTAGAGTATCATTCGGAACTTTATATCCTGGATGAGAAGCCGCTCCAAATTCATCCTTCCTTGCAGAAAATATTGCAGGAACTTCGCAATTGTCCCACAATCATCTCGGACCGACGCTGCCATATTGTTGGCTGGAACGACGCGGCCCGGCATGTGTTTATGGACTTTGAACAGATTCCTGCAGAACAACGGAACATGATCAGCTTGTTGTTTGAACGAAAAGAATTTCGTAGACTGGCCGTCAATTGGGAGGATTTTGTTAGCGGATTTCTGGCTATTTTCCGTGCTTATTACGGTCAATATGTCGATGATGAATGGTATAACCTGTTTTTGGATGACATGATGGACCGATATCCTGATTTTCATACCCTCTGGAAACAAAGCAGTGTTAGCAGCGCCCCGGACGTGTTGATTGAATTTAGACATTCCCGAGCTGGCAAAATGCTTTTTGATCTTACCTCGTTACAGGTTCAGGGAAATGCTGATCTGCGGTGCAGCATCTACACACCTGCAACAGACACCGCTACCGAGCGGAAATTGATCCGCCTCATGGGGCCGAAGGCAGAAGGTGATTCTGATAAAAGCTGATGCTGCTCTTTCTCATTTACTCCGTAATGCAGATTAACAAAAAAGACCCAGGCGATGAGGCCTGGGTCTTCGTATTTGTCTTGGATCATAGGTTTAAAATCATTTCAGTTGCAGATGAACTGAGATCTTATTTAAAAGCCGGGATCGCAATATCCGCATACTTCTCTTCAAAGAATGCCTTCACTTCTGGACCCGCCATACGCTTCGCCAGTTTCTGAATGGCTTCAGAATCCTTGTTATCTTCCCGGGCAACCAACGTAATGGCAAAATGGGAATCATCCTTCTCCGTAAACAGCGCATCCTTCTTCGGTGTAAGTCCAAGTGGACTCGCATAGGCCGGAGTCATGGCAACCAGATCGGCATCATCCAGCATGCGGGCCAACATCAACAGATCCACTTCTTTGAACTTGAAGTTTTTCGTATTCTCCGTGATGTCTGCTTGTGTTGCATTGAATCCGACGCCTTCTTTCAGCTTGATCAGGCCATTCTGCTCCATCATCACCAGCGAGCGTCCAATATTAGATGGATCGTTGGCAATCGCAACCGTTGCACCTTCAGGCAGTTCTTCCATGGATTTAAACTTTTTGGAATACGCTCCGTAGATCGCATTGTAGATTGGCTGCACAGCTACCAGATTGGCATTGTTCGCTTCATTGTACTGGTTCATATAAGGCACATGCTGGAAGAAGTTTGCATCCACTTCCTTGTTCGCCAGTGCAGTATTCGGTTGAACGTTATCCGAAAGCACCACGACTTCCAGATTAACACCATCTTCTTTCAGCAATGGCTTCACAATATCCAACACATCCGTCATTGGCGGAATCAAAGTAGCTACTTTCAATGTCACTTCTTGTCCGGCTTGGCTGCCTTCCTTGGTTCCTTCCGCCGCAGGTGTTTCTTCTTTTTTGCCGCATCCGGCTGCAACCAGCGTTACTGCCAGCAGCATGAGCATTAGTTTTGCTTTCATCTGTATATTTACCCCTTCATCATGTAATCTGTATTGGTCATGCTGTATTTCATTTTTTTCTTTGCTGGCCTGTCCCTAATCAGGATCTGCGATCAAGCCAGCGGGATAATCTGCTGCCTGTGAATTGGATCATCTGTACCAGGATAATCATAATGATAATGGTAAATACCATGATTTCCGTCTCGAATCGCTGATAGCCGTAACGAATCGCAAAATCACCAACCCCACCACCACCGACGATCCCCATCACCGTAGAGTATGAGATGAAACTGATGGTGGCAGTTGTTAAACCGAGGACGAGTCCTGAACGGGCCTCCACATACAGGAACTTCACCACAAGTTGCATGGTCGATGCGCCCATGGAAGAAGCAGCTTCAACCACACCTTTCGGTACATCAAGCAATGCTTGTTCTACCAGTCTGGCGTAATAAGCAATTGCGATGATCGAGAGCGGGACGGTTGCCGCGAGCGTCCCGATGGATGTTCCAACGATTAGGCGGGTGAACGGAATCATAAATACGACCAGCAACAGAAACGGGAAGGAACGAATGATGTTAACAAGGCTTCCCAGAATCGTGAACAGAGGTCGATTCTGATAACGTTGCCCTTTTCTGAACAGATATAATAGTGTTCCAAGTGGCAACCCGATTAACACTGCCGCCATGATGGAGATCCCCACCATAACAAAGGTTTCCCCGATGGCTTGCCATATTTCATGCTGATATTCCACAACGGATTCAGGTATCATCATTATGATCCTCCTGACCACCATGAAGAGAGGCATTTCGTCCGATAATGGATATATCCTCACCCATCAGTAAGGATGTCAGCAGATCAGGCTGCGGTACCGGTATACTGCGTACTTCCGTTTTCGACAGCGTTTTGACAATCCGTCCCTCTTTCATCACCGATATCCGGTCGCAAAGCTTTCGGGCAACCTCCATCTCATGCGTAACAAGTACAATCGTCACACCCAGCGTTTCATGGACATGACGCAGCACATCCAGAATTCCACTCGTTGTCTGCGGATCGAGCGATGATGTAGGTTCATCACAGAGCAGCACATCCGGACGGCTGGAAAGTGCTCTTGCGATGGCAACACGTTGCTTTTGCCCTCCGCTTAATTGTGCAGGATATTGATTGGCCTTATCCTCAAGTCCGACAAATCTCAATACTTCCTGTCCCCGCGCAAGCCGATCGGAACGGGAAACGCCAGCAAGTTCCAGAGGCATGCAGACATTGCCAATCACTGTCCGATTGCTAACCAGATTGAAGTGCTGAAAAATCATGCCAATGGACCTTCGGGCCTGACGCAGACTCCGCTCACTCATCCGGGTCAGATGCTGCCCATTTACAATGACTTCGCCGTCATCCGGTTTCTCCAATCCATTGAGCATGCGCAGAAGCGTGGATTTCCCTGCACCACTGGAGCCGATAATGCCGTGGATCTCTCCCTGGCCTACTTCCAGGGAAACCGAGCTTAGCGCCTCGAATCCCTGATCCTCACGGGACCCACGCTCGTTATAACGCTTGCTTACCCCGTATAATGAAATCATGGGAGATTCCTCCTGCGATTGATCGTACATGGTCCTTTAAGAACACATGAAGAAAGCCCGCACAGCCGATAACCGGAGCGCGAGCAATCCTGTTTATCTATAATAAATCATCATTCGACATGAAACAAGCTTTAACGTGAGATATCTATGTTCAAGTCACTTGCTTCATATATGCTAAACCGTCCGTTGGACGATCCGATATAGATTTCATTTCCGAGCCGATTCATGGTTCCATTCTTCGCATCCCGATCACGATGCTCCGGGCTTCCCATTACAACGTCATGTACACGGCCGATCAAGGTACCGTCATGTTTATCCATGATCAGAAGATCCTCACCCATCGGCAGCAAAAGCTGATCATCAATCACCAGGTAACTCCCCTGATTGGTAGGATATCGAAGTGAAGAAATCGTGTTTTGTGCGGACCAACGTGTTTCGCCTGTATCATATGCAAGGGCTGCTGGATAACCGTTTTTGATTACATATAATTGATCGTCCTCCACGAGGACCCGTTCAATTTTGTCGTTCAGCGTCCATCGTTTTTTACTACTCTTGGCATTATACAAGGTGGTTGTGAAATCTGCATAATCACCATACATTTCCCCGTTTTTGTGCTCACGGATGAGTATCATGCCGTCATTCAGCACTTCGATTTGCTGTCCCATCCGGGCTGGAAACTGTGCATGCTTCTTACCTGTGCTCAGATCGACCAGCACCCACAGGTCATCCAGCAGCATCCAGCGTTCTGGCTGTGCAGCTGCAAACGGATCAAGGCGGATGATTCCATCAAAATAAGGATTCCGATCCAGAGGCTCTATCGTCGATTTTGCCGCAGCAATGCTCCACACCGTACGGCCAGATCGCGGATCGGCTGCAATCAATTTATCCTTTTCCCAATACATGACATAAGGATCTTCTGCGCTCTTGTTTAATAATTCATAGCCGGCAGTTAGTTTACGCTTCCACAATGTTTTTCCGTTCTTGCTGTCCAACACGGTTAACCAGCTATTGCTTGAACCTTCAACAACCGGACTATCAACAACGACTGCATTCTTTGCGGCAGTAATGCCTTTCAATCTGTTTTGTTTCTGTGGGGTGTACTCCCAAGTGACCTCTCCATCCTTCAGCCGGAGATGGCGTATACGATCCACATATTCTTTCTTGTCTGGGTCGTAACTTGTATATATCGTCACAGCTTTACGGTCGCTATCTATATATGCTTGCAGCGCACCATACCCTGAATTGATCTGCCATAGTTTCTGGCCTGTATGACGATTAAGGGCGTATATGGAACCTTCGTAGTAACCCCCACTAAATCCACCGTCATCCCCTTTCATCAGGAGCACATCATCCGTCGCTGCTTGCAAAAAGGTATAATTGATATCCCCTTGATTCGTCCATATTGGTTTCCAAGGTAGTGTTATCGGCAATGATTTGCCTGTGATTTTGGTGGTGAATTCGTATTCATCCGAACGACCGAAGCTCCAATCAGACTCCACCTTGTTTGGATCATCTTGCGATATGTTCCAGCGTGTTCTGGCAAGTTTGCCGTTCTTATCGAATGTCACCAGAAATTGGGCATCTGTTCGCTCATATCGCCAGGTCTGTCCAATACTCATTGCATAACCAGTGTCATTCAAATTGGCCGAATTCTCTTTCCAGTCCGGTTCACCGAGCCATTGTTTGACTTGTTTGGAGGTTGTTTTTTTGTTCAACATGATATCCGTCAAATGGCGTACAGCCAACGCGGACTGCGATGCATCCTGTTGAAACCAACCATCCGCTACAATGGCTTGCTGCTCTATACTCTGTGCCTTGATCCAGAGCAGTGCAGGTCGATAAGTGAATGATTCCTTGTTCCAGATTCGTGGAGCGATGGAAACGCCATACCAATCCTTTGTCGCTGCAACAATCACCGCCTGATCTGTAAGCGATGGACTTGGAGACCAGCTTGTCGAGCTTCCCGGAGCCAGATACAGCTTACTTCCGGGACGAAGACTGAACGTTTGGGGAGTTATAGTCTTCAAACTTCGACTTTCCTTGGATGCGTACCAGCCGGGAATCCAGAATTCCCCTCTGCTGTAATCCTCGAATTTGATCCATTCGCCGCGAACGGCTTGTATTTTAATTTTCTCATTGCTGGAGGTGTAGTACTGTATTCCCATCAAATCAACGGGCACTTTGTTATCTATAACTTGGGTGTATAGGGGCATACCTGCCTCCAAATTCAAGGTATCTCCCTTTTTATAAGTCGTTTTCGCTTGTGCAGACAAGGCTTGAGTTGTCGAACCGGAGCCCTGTCCTGCCCGTGGTTCAGTATCCATTTCCACCAGCATGAACCCCGTAACCAGTACGGCCGATATTCCAGCTACAGTGATCCATAGGTACCCCGTCTTTTGCCACATCGACCCTCTCTTCACGCTCGTTCACCTCATCTATTTGAAGTTATTTCCATTAAAGACGTTTTGAACAAGGAAAAGTTACTGTTACTCCCAAATATATTTACCAAGCGTGAAATAATTACAGGTCTCACCTTACATCCACAACCGTTGAATTATAAGGGAATGTGATCCCCAATAGATAAGCAGCCGTTAACATAATGATAAAATACCCCACAAACCATACATCCGCTTGGGAGTACCCAATCTGAACATAAAACGTCCGGCTCCCGCCTTCCTTGAATCCCTTCGCTTCCATCGCCACCGCCATACGCTGCGCACGGCGAATACTCTGTGCAAGTAGTGGAATAGCATATCGTTTCAGGATGCCATAAACATTCCAGCGGGAGCCGCGCTGCCTCGTTCCCCGAATGCGGATGGCGTAAAGCAGCGTCTGGAATTCATCCAGTAAAATCGGAATCATTCGCATAGCCGCCAGAAAACTATAAGCATACTTGGGTGGGAGCCTCCACTGCTGCATGAGAGAATAAAAGAGACGAACAGGCTTGGTCGTCAGGCCGAACAACAATCCAGCCGCCGCCATACTTAGCGAACGAAATCCCAGGTGTAACCCACGATAAAAGTTCTCTTCGGTAATATGAATCAATCCCCACTGAAACCAAGTGGTCTCGCCTTTACCAAACATGATCATACCTGTGGAAGTTGATATAAATACCAGAATGAACGGAGACGCGTACAGCAATAACCTGGGCCATGGGTGACCTGTCCAGACCAACAATAACAGCATGACAACTGCCACATTAGCCATTACATTCAGGTTGTGAATAAGGATGACGAAGACAAACAGCAATGTCAGGAAAGTCATTTTCAATCCCGGATTCACCGCGTGAAGCCAGGTCTCACGATGAGGAAACGAAAGCTGCATCCGTTAACCTCCCCTTATCCACCGTCCAGATCCGGTTGCAATAACGCTTCACGATTTCCCGGTCATGCGTAACCATCACAATAGCTGTCCCTTCACGCCGCAGCCGTTCCAGCTGTGATAACATCGCAAAGGTATTTCGCGCATCCTGTCCAAATGTAGGCTCATCCAGTAACAAAATACGCTGTTCTCGCACCAGAGCAGACGCTACACTCAAGCGGCGTTTCTGTCCCATCGACAGTTGGTAGGGATGCCGCTCGGACAGCTCTTCCAGTCCGAATTGCTCCAGCATATGATCAGTTCGAACATTTCTGTCTTTGGCAGTTAGTTTGCCACCCAGCAAGGAAAATCCCACTTCTTCCCGGGCCGTATTTGTCACGAATTGAAATTCAGGATTCTGGAATACAAAGGCAATGTGATCTGCAAGCTGTTCCGTTTTTCCGGCCGTTTGTCCTTCCACAACATAATGACCTGTCGTTTTTAGGATATTCATCATAGACAGCAATAATGAACTTTTACCTGCCCCGTTAGCTCCGACAATCGCCACCCAATCTCCGTAACATACCTTGGCCTGTTCCACCTGAATGAATGGCGTTTTTCCGCGCCATCCGGTGAATTGCTGCATTTCCAGGACTGGCTGGAGCTGAGCAGAAGCTCGCTCTTCTTTGTTACCCATACTTTCAGTTTCTGTGGTCGCATAAAGAATAGGCTCTTCTTTGACCAACACCTGTGACCTCGTCTGGCCCCGTTCTTCCCAAACCCCTGGATACCAGATTCCGTATTCTCTCAGCATATTCCGCTCATCCGTAAACACCTGATTCGCGGGGCCATCCGCTACAATCTTTCCTTCAGGCGACAATACGATGATTCGATCTACCCAATCGACAATTTCATTAATTTTATGTTCAACGATAATGAGTGTTTTGTCCTGTGCAATCTGTTTCACCGTATCCCACACCTGTGAGGTTCCCTCATCATCCAGCAGCGCCGTTGGTTCATCCAAAAAGAGCACGTCCGGCTCCATCGCAAGAATCGAAGCCATCGCAAGACGCTGCTTCATGCCCTGAGACATGGATTGTATCAGTGTTCGATTATGTTCAAAGTGTAACCCGACTTGTTCCAAGTATTGATGGATAAGAGCTGGCATCTGCTCACGCGGAATATTTCTGTTTTCAAGGACAAAAGCAATCTCTTCATCCGTATATGACATACAGAACTGGGTGTCCGGATCTTGAAAAACAATGCCGGGCTGTTCGGGCACCTGAATATCGTCGCACTTCATCGGAATCTCCACAGATCGCGGAATCAGACCGCTCAGAATTTGCAACAAGGTCGATTTGCCCGAGCCACTGGGTCCAAGTAACAACACTTTCTCCCCTTGACGCACAGAGAGAGACAAGCCTTGAAACACCAAGGCCTTCTCTCCCGGGAACTTGCATCTTAGATTCGTAACACCTGCCGCCTGCGCATTCCCCTTCGTGATCATCTAGTCCAATGCCTCATAATCCTGCTTTGAAACTGGTCTGAGCGAGCGCGTAACCCCTGTCAGCTCCAACGCTTTGGCCAGATAATAGGCGAATACACCCGCAATCAGAATACTACCTATGAAGCGGAAACCGATAAACAGCGTATAATTCCACGCCGAGAGTGAATCGATGTACCCGTACTGATAATCCAGCAATAGCGATGCCGCTGCTGCTCCAATCGCTGCGAGGCAGGTGACAAACAGGTTCGTTTTTCGATACAGCATTGCAGCAAAGAATATCTCTGCCCCCAGTCCTTGAAACAAGCCATACACCAGTGTGGACATCCCCCATTCACTTCCAAGAAAAGCACTCACTGTTGATGCCGCAACTTCAGCGAGAATAGCCACGCCCGGCTTACGGATAATGACAAAAGCAAACGTGCCCGCCATAAACCACATGCCATAGATCATCTGCTCTGCATGAACGCCGAACGGTTTCATCAGATCATACGTTGGCCCCCATATTTTGTAGATTACTCCAAACACAACTGCAATCACGATCGTTACCAAGATATCGGTTAATTTCAATTTGTTACTGCGTGATTCTGTCGACATGTTCTCTACTTCCTTCCTCTGTTTCCCTTGGATTATAAAAAAAACAAAAAAGCCTCCCCGGTTACCAGGCAGGCCATACGCACAGTTTACAATTCTCACGATGCTACGGATTAGGCAAATATGGAGAAAGAAGAAAACAAACGACACCATCCCCGTCACATCAGGAAAAATCCCGCTGCACCCAAGAAACGCTGACATCTATCATCTATCATCTATTCCTTATCCTTAATCCTTACCATTGCACATCGCAAATTCATGTTCTCTACGCTGGCATTACCCAGATCAGATATACGGTCAGCGGCACAAGGCCACTCTCTCAGCCCAACTTCATTGAGCTCCCGGTTCACTTATTTCATTGCTTCTACTGTACAACACATGGGTATTTGTGACAATCCCGATAAGAGAAAATCAAGTTTAACCTAGGGGAAAGAGTGATTAAATATATGGTTCTTCTTGCGGAAATATGCTTCTGCATCTCACAACGGTGTAAATGGGAGCGAATAGTGTGTCAGGTTCATTTAGACCAAAAATAACGCCAACAAGGGTTGTCCCCCGTCATTATGATGACTTATGGGACAGCCCCTTTTAATTGGCATGCTTCAACTCGTTTATAGGAAAACGATTACGAACCGACACGAACCGTATTTAATATTGCGTATTCCCGGATTGACTTGTTTTGCCTGATGCAAAGCCTTTAAACAAGGTCGGTACTTTGGAGTAACGTGTATTTGTAATTTTCCCTTGCGATGTACTGCTGTCCGTACGCATAATAGAATCTTTAACATTGGAAATGTCCGAGTTGTCGAGCGTCATGTTCACCGCGAAGGTTGTTCCACCATTTTGACGCACCAGCTTGCCAATATCGTCTGCACGGAAATTTTTAATGTTAATCGTCCCCGCTGCATTGATTTGAAACACTTTATCATAGGCTTTGTAAGCTGCCCCGCCCGTAATGTTGACCGTGCCAGCTGACTTCAGAGTCAGAGCGTCCTCGCCTACATCCTCCCAAACCACATTTGATATCGTACAGTTACCGTAACAATGAACACCATCAGCTGCAGGCGAACCGATAATCACATTTTTGAGCGTAGCGCCTGCCTCCAAGCGAAATACCGGCTTCTGATCTTCTGCTTGAGATCCATCTCCCAGTGTGGAGGGGTTAGCTACATAGGTTTGGCCTTTGCCGTCAAACGTTTCACCCTTGGCTACAATAATTGTTGAGTTTACAACGGTAGGTGCAGCTAAAGCGGGGATTGCACCAAATAATGAAGCGACCAGACCGGCGGACAGCAACAACGTCAACATTTTTTTCATAACTTAAATCCTCCCTTATTCTGATATTTGGCGTACAAGCAAGAGCTTGTCCTTACGGAACCCCTCAGAGGTGCACCTCTGGTTCGGAACCTACCCTAATCCTACCAAAAAAGGGATGTTACAATAATAATCATTAGCTTAGATATAGAAACGTCAGCATCATGCCTGTGATCTCGGCATTTTTTGCAGCGCACTTCAACGTCGAATGTGCCGATCTCAACTTCGGGTATGCCTTATTTACAACTCGTAATCTATGGTTAGATGCTCCTTTATCGTTCTAGAAAAAACGAAAGACCACTTCATCTGTTTCCAGACAATGTGATCTCTATTATTTTGATCTCTGATTATATTTATTAAATTACGCTTTAGGCTCCAAACCGTTGACGATATCCGCACTTCCGACATAATTCCTCCACCGCTTCCCGTTTGGAGAAACCATAGAACAGATTGTTTGCTCGTTCACCATCTACTATCTCCGAGAACGATTTTTCGTGAACATTGCCCAAGTTAATTACACCCTCACCGTCGAGGCAGCATGGAACCACAGTTCCATCGACAAGCACAGCTGCTTGACTGCGAAGCGCATGACAGAAGCCTTTACCGTCATCTTCCGGTGCATCCAGACTCGGCCACTGGAATTCGTGATCCTGATTGAGGTACACATTATGCGCAATTTTCACACCGCTGCCTGGCACCACCTTTTCCTCAATGCGGAAATCCAGATTAAACTCCCGTTCAAGAACCTCCAGTGTCTCCCGGTTACGGTTCATCTGGGCATTGGTGAAGTTATCCTGTGTCAGATTCCAGAGACGGAATGAAATAATAACATTGTGCTTCACTGCTTCCCGGACAAAAGACAACACATTGCCCAGATAGCCCTCACGATCTGTCGAACCTTCGTGTCCATCAAAGCTGTGCAAAGAAAAGTTCATCTGACGCAGCGCCGGTTTGCCGAGCAACTTGTGCTGGGTCTTGGGCAGCAGTGTACCATTCGTCGTAATGTTAACCTTGAACCCCTTCTCATGCGCGGAATCGAGTAACAAGTCAATTTTGGGATGAAGCAGCGGCTCACCTTTGACATGTAAATAAATATGCTTGGTATGGGGTTTGATCTGATCCAATATATTGTTGAAGACTTCGGGGTCAATGAAATTTTTGGCACGTTTCGTCTGCGGGCAGAAGCTGCATGCCAGATTACATATACTTGTGATCTCAATATATACTTTCTTGAATGTTTTCAACTCGGGGTCCCCATTCTGCTTAAGAGGGAGAACAGTCCCACCCTCATTTATGATCCGGCCCATATGTGCCACCACTATTATATCGGGTTAGAGAGCCAAGGTAAATCCGAGAACTAGTTTATCTGGTTGTGTCAAAATTATTTAGCTAATGCCAAATTAACAGATTCGATGGCATGTATTCGTGTTGTATCAAATAATGGAACTTCTGAATCCTCTGGTTTTACTAATAATCCAATTTCGGTGCAACCTAATATTATCCCCTCAGCTCCATCATCAACTAACCTCTTGATTACCTTTTTATAATAATCCCTTGATAATTGTTGAATTTCCCCTATACATAATTCCTCATATATTACTTTATTTATTACTTTTCTATCCTCTTCATTCGGTATCAAAACCTTAATACCATTTAATTCAATTCTTGTTTTATAAAAGTCTTGTTCCATCGTATATTTAGTGCCAAGTAAACCAACCGTACTTATTTTGGATTTTTGAATTTGATTTGCTGTTGAATCGGCAATGTGTACAATGGGTAAACTCACCTTTTCTTCAATATGTTTAATCACTTTATGCATCGTATTTGTACACAATACAATCATTTCTGCTCCTGCCTTTTCCAAAGACTGAGCAGCATTCCCTAATAATGTACCCGAGCTTTCCCAATCACCTTCAGCTTGATAGCGCTCGATTTTTGCAAAATCCACACTATATAAAATGCACTTGGCTGAATGCAATCCTCCCAATTTAATTTTCACTTCTTCGTTAATAATTCGATAATATTCTAACGATGATTCCCAGCTCATTCCACCAATAAGGCCAATAGTTTTCATAATCATAAACACTCCCCCTATTTGATATCCCGAAAGCAACATATAGAAATTTTACCGTATCTTTCTTATTAAATAAACCTGCCCCAGTAAGAGGAGTAGAGAGTCGATGTTTCTTTTTTCTCCTTTCTGTTATCACCTATAGATTCTTTCAATCGAAGTATAGGATGTATTGATTGTCCAGGTTATTGTGGTTGGAGAGTTGCAATGCTAGAATCTAAACAATTTAAAACCAAGTTAAAACGTAAGAATAATATGTTATAAAGGGAGTGTAATCATGATTACTGTTAAAGCACCCGCAGTATATGTACACGAGGCTAACCTTCTTGAACGAAGCGGCTCAAGGATTGCACAGCTTGGGCATCATGCTCTCATCATTGCCGGTGAGTCTGCATGGGGAGCCGTACAGCCCCACCTTCTGCCTTCACTGGAAGAGCATCAGGTCAAGTTCCATGTGCAGCTATTTCGTGGGGAAGTGACGACAGGTCAGATTGATGCGTTCACCCAGCACGCTTTCGATCTGGACGTTGATCTGATTATCGGTATAGGGGGCGGCAGGGTACTCGATCTGTCCAAAGCGGTTGCGGAGCAGGCGAACCTTCCGATTGTGACCATTCCAACCATTGCAGCAACCTGTGCCGCATGGTCTGCCTTAACCGTGCTCTACGATGAACAAGGGCAGGCTGCAGGATATCGCCCCCTCCGTCGTTCTCCGAATCTGATTCTGGCTGACAGTCGCATCCTGGCAATTGCCCCTAAACGATATTTGGCCGCAGGCATTGGCGATACGCTGGTCAAATGGCATGAGTTCGCGGTCAACCTCAGTGGAAACAGCGCCAGTCTTACGCTGCGACATAGTGTCAGCACCGCCAAGCTTGCACTCGATATTCTGGAAGCACATGCTATCGATGTCTATGAGTCCCCCGACACTACCGGAAATACACCGCAATTCCGTGATGTTATCGACGCTATTATTGTCCTCGCAGGGCTTGTCGGCAGTATCAGTGACGGATCCCTCCATGCAGCTATAGCTCACGGATTACACGATAGCCTCACCAGATTGCCTGAGACGCATGCTTCGCTGCACGGAGAAAAGGTAGCTTTCGGGCTGTTCACCCAACGTATTCTCGAAGGCAAAGCAGATGCCGAGCTGAATGAGCTGCTTACTCTGTTACACAAGCTGAATCTACCCATTACCCTTGCCCAGCTTGGCCTACATAGTCAACCACAGGAAGCTGCTGTACGCATTGCAGTTGGATTGAAATTACGAGAAGGCAGTGCAGAACACCTCTCCTTCGGAGTTAGTACAGCGCAGGTAACCGAAGCCATTCTTCAGGCAGACCGTATCGGCAGAGCGTTTATTGCATCCGGCAGCTTCTATGAGTCTGATAAGTCCACTGAGAGAATTTCACATACCAAGGAGGTTTCTTCCCTATGATTCGTCGAAATCGCCGTTACTCCCTACCTTTAACCGCTCTTGTGAGTACATTTCTCCTTCTCATTGTGTCCGGCTGTTCTACAGGAGCTGATCATCAGGCTACAGGTGCAGGCACATCACCTACAGCCGCTTCTAATTCAACCAGTGGTGTTTCCATTCGGGTAGGTCAGACTGGATGGGGCAATCTTGAATTAGGGCTGAAGGCCGCCGGGCTCGATGACACCCTCTACACAGTGCATTACAACGTATTTCAGGGCGGCAATCTCATCCTGGAAGCGATGGCCGCAAACCAGCTTGACTTTGGTGTGACTAGCGAGATCCCTCCTATTTTTGCCTCCCAAGCTGCGAACGGTGGGAGCTTCAAAATCATAGCCGTACAACAAGGCAGCACATTAAATCAGGAAGTTGTTGTACCCAAAGATTCACCGATTCAATCCATCGCTGAATTGAAAGGCAAGAAAGTCGCATTTGTAAAAAATACAACTGCCCACTATTTCCTGCTCAAAATGCTGGAGGAAGCTGGATTAACCTGGAGTGACATCAGCCCTGTCGAACTTACGACTGCTGATGGCCACAGCGCCTTGATCAGCGGAAAAGTGGAAGCTCTCGCCAGTTACGGCAACGCCATCATCTCCGCACATCAGAATGAAGCAATCACCATCGCCAGCGCCAAAGACATTCTGTCAGGCAGCTTTCTTGTTGCCGCCTCGGATCAGGCCCTTGCCGATGAAGATCAGAAAAAGGCTCTCGCCGACTATTTGGAACGAATTAACAAATTTAACGAATGGGCTCGCACACATCAGGAAGAATGGGCTCAAATTACTGCTGACAGCACCCACCAGCCATTGGAGCAGGCACTTAAAACCTACAGGGACGGAGAAGCCCAACGGCCTTCACGCATTGTTGCCATTTCTGATAATGCACTCAAGTCCGAACAGGATGTAGCGGATACGTTCCAGCAAGCAGGCATTTTTGATCAAGCGGTAGATGTAAGCAGGTTTTGGAGTGATGTACTTAGCGATCAGTTGCCAGCTGCTGAAGGCAAATAAGAACAGGCAAGGAGGTATGCTTAACGTGCGTTCCAACATATTCAACCGGACATGGTTTAACCGATTCATCCCTTTTGTCGTACCATTGCTCATTCTGGCTCTATGGCAATGGCTCACGGCGTCTGGAGTCGTTGCAGCCAATATATTGCCCCGTCCCGCTCAGGTACTGGAGGCTTTCATTCGGCTGCTTCGTAACGGTGAGCTGCTGAACAATATTAGTATCAGCGCGCGGCGTGCCCTGGGTGGATTCATCATTGGCGGTGGTCTCGGTTTCCTGCTTGGTGTACTGAATGGCATCTCTACTCTTGCGGAAAAGGTGGCAGACTCCTCTGTCCAGATGATCCGTAATATCCCACATCTTTCGTTGATCCCCCTCGTTATCGTATGGTTCGGGATCGGTGAAGAAGCGAAACTGTTTCTCGTTTCCCTGGGCGTCTTCTTTCCCGTATATCTGAATACGTTCCACGGCATACGGTCGGTCGATCCCGGTCTGATTGAAATGGGCAAGGTGTACGGCCTCAGCCGTTGGTCGCTCTACAGGGACATCATCCTGCCAGGTGCGCTGCCTTCCATTCTGGTGGGCATTCGCTATGCACTTGGCATCATGTGGCTGACACTCATTGTAGCGGAGACGGTTGCAGCGGATGCGGGAATTGGATACATGGCGATGAACGCACGGGAATTCATGCAGATGGATGTGATCGTCTTAAGCATTCTGCTATATGCTCTGCTGGGCAAGCTGTCCGATACCATCGCCAAATGGCTGGAACGGCGCTGGCTGGGCTGGAACCCGACTCTATCCCGCAAGTAAAGCCAAAGGAGCGTGAACTAATCCATGAGCACAAGTCAGATCAGTCCTTTTCTTCAAGTCAACGGGGTTCAGAAATCGTATGATCAGCGGACAATTCTATCTGACATCAACGTCAATGTAAGACAAGGGGAATTTGTAGCCATCGTTGGACGAAGCGGTTGTGGCAAAAGTACTTTGCTGCGTCTGATCGCCGGGCTGGAAGCCCCCTCTTCCGGGAGCGTTATGCTGGGCAACAGAAAACTTGGCAGTACGGCACCCGAGACACGGTTTCTGTTTCAGGAAGCCCGACTGCTGCCTTGGAAATCCGTGCTCGACAATGTACGGCTGGGCATCCCCGACAAGAACAAGGAAGATGCACGCCAGTCACTTCGGAATGTAGGACTGGGAGAGCGTGAAGGCGATTGGCCGGGCGTATTATCCGGCGGGCAAAAACAACGTGTCGCCTTGGCACGGGCACTCGCCAGTCATCCACGCTTACTGCTGCTGGATGAACCGCTGGGTGCGCTGGATGCATTGACCCGAATTGAGATGCAGCAGTTAATCGAACGCTTGTGGGTGGAAGAAGACTTGACCGTCATTTTGGTCACCCACGATGTAAGTGAAGCGGTGGCCCTTGCGGACAGAGTCCTGTTAATCGAGGATGGTCATATAACGATGGATACCCGAATTACGCTGGAGCGGCCACGCATTCGGGACAGCGGGTTTGCTCATTTTGAAAACCTGATTCTGAATCGATTGTTGACTCCGCCACAAGAGACACCACAGCAGATTGCCCAGAAACAGATATCATTCTCGATCTAATTCCACTGGAAAGAAGGCATGATTATGCAATCCCTTTCACCCGTTCCCTCTCCTCCTGTTAAAAACCTGTTAAATCAAATTCCGGCTTATACTCCTGCCAAATCCATGGAACAGATCCGGCGAGAGCTGGGACTGGAAAGTGTGGATCGACTTGCAGCGAACGAGAATCCGTTTGGTTCTTCTCCCCTGGCTGCGGAAGCGGTCAGATCGCTAGGCTCCGATCTTCTGGCACAATACCCCGACGGTTCCAGCCAACTGTTGCGTGACAAACTTGCGGAGCGACTGGGTGTCAGTACATCCCAACTGGTATTTGGTAGTGGATCATTCGAGCTGCTGACCCTCACTGCCCAAGCCTATCTTAATCCGGGCGAGGAATCACTCATTCCGGTACCCTCCTTCAACTGGTATAAGGGCGCGACGCTGCTGGTAGGCGGTGTCATCCGTGAAGTGCCTTTGGTCAACCATTCGCTCGACCTGGAGCAATTCCGGCAGCAAATCAACGCTTCAACCCGAATCATCTGGCTGTGCAATCCGAATAATCCGACCGGAACTATATTTACCGCAGAGGAACTGCATCGTTTCCTCGAGCATGTTCCCTCTCATGTGGTGGTTGTCCTGGACGAAGCGTATTATGAATTTGTGGAGAGCAAGGATTATCCCGATACGGTCAAACTGCTGGAGCATTACAATAATCTGATTATTTTGCGGACCTTCTCCAAAATATATGGACTTGCCGGCCTGCGAATCGGATATGGCATCGGGAATGAAAGCATCATTGAAGGCATTAACCGGGTCAAGCTGCCCATCAGTCTGACCGCTACCTCTCAGGCAGCCGCTTCGGCCAGTCTGGATGATCATGAATTTGTCTCTCACTGCCTGCACTACAATCGTGAGGGACGGGAAACGTTAATGCGATCCTTTGATCAGTGGAAATTGCCCTATATTCCTTCCCATACGAATTTCATCATGGTCAATCTGTTACAGGATAGCGGCCCCATTACCAAAGAATTGTTGAACAGAGGCATCTCTGTCCGCGGCGGTGCCGAATTCGGTATGTCTACCTGGCTTCGGATTACGATTGGCACCCCTGAGCAGATTGCCCGTTTGATCCGTGAGCTGGGTGTACTCATTCACTAGTCGGTACATGCTTCTTCTCTCATTCATTTATCTTCTCACCACGACGTGCCTGATCCTGCTCTTTACATTCCGCTTCATTGTGATATATGCTGAGTACACAACTGCATATCTTGCACATTGCACTAGGGGGGCCTTGCGGCTGAGATGAATCGAACGATTCGGACCCTTTGAACCTGATCTGGATTATACCAGCGGAGGGAAGTGGAGCGGCCTATCCGTAAGCGGATTTTTTCATGTTAATGATGAAATTTAATATGAATTGAACGTATAGACCCACTCATTTCTCTGGAAATGGGTGGGTCTTTTTCGCGTTCTGCGACAGATCAGAAGATGTAATTAAAGATCCCGCAGTTTGATGTTTGAATCAGAAGGGGGAACGGAACGAGATGGATAACGACATAACCATTCACAACATGAGCTTTGCTTTCCCGGAAAAAAGGGATTCCCCCGTGCTCTCCAATGTGTCGATGCGTGTAGCGGAAGGCGAATTCGTCTCCCTCATCGGTTCCAGCGGCTCCGGTAAAAGCACTCTCTTCAAGCTGCTGGCAGGCTTACTCGAGCCAACCCACGGAACCATCGAAATTCCGTGGGTTCGCGAAGGAGAACGACTTGGACGCGTGGCATACATGCCGCAAAAGGACCTCCTGTTATCTTGGCGAACCGTCATGGAGAATTGTATGCTCCCCTCCGAACTTGCTTCAGGGCGGCAGGACAAGGCAAAGATTCGGGCGGACATCCTGGCTGGCCTCGACAGATTTGGCTTATCCGGCTACGCGCATGCGTACCCGGACGAACTGTCCGGCGGCATGCGGCAGCGAGTCGCAATGCTGCGCACCCTGCTTACAGGCGGCCAGCTGATGCTGCTGGATGAACCATTCGGTGCACTCGATGCCCTGACCAAACGGGAGATGCATCGCTGGCTGCTAGAACTCTGGGGAAGTTTGGGCAAAACCGTGTTGTTCATCACGCATGATATTGAAGAAGCCTTGCTGCTCAGTGATCGAATTATCCTGTTAACTCCAGGGGGACAAAGCCAACAGCTGCAGGATATAACGGTACCTTTGCCGCGTCCAAGACATTCAGACATGATCTATGCATCGGCTCTCGTTCAGATGAGACGACTTCTGGAGGAACAACTGCATGCGAAACGGTAACTGGAGAGACAGCATGAAGGATAGTGTAAAGCGTTGGCTTGCCCGTTATGGTCTGTTTCTCTTGCTCATGTTGTTACTGCTCGTTATCTGGGAGTGGATTGTGAATATGGTATGGGTGCCCTCCTTCATCATTCCAGCCCCTACGGCAATTGCCAGTTCGCTATATGAGCATCGCCGACTCCTGTTGGCTACACATTTACCTGCTACCTTGATCGAAGTTACCGTCGGTTTTGTCCTGTCCATTGGTGCAGGGATTGCGCTTGCAACAGGCATGCATATGAACCGATCCATTGAAAAGGCGTTATATCCCTTCATCGTAATTAGTCAGACGATTCCACTAATCGCTTTGTCCCCCGTCTTCATCCTGTGGTTTGGCTACACGCTGTGGAGCAAAGTCGCGGTGGTATTCCTGATCGCGTTCTTCCCGATTGTCGTGAGCACCTATGATGGCCTGCGCCAAGGTGATCCGGAACAGCGTGAACTGCTGCTGACGATGGGGGCCAACAAGTGGGATATTTTTCGTAAACTCCAGATTCCACTTGCCCTTCCCTCCTTCTTTTCAGGACTGAAGATGTCTGTGGTGTACTGCGTAGTTGGTGCAACGATTGGAGAATGGCTCGGCGGAAGTAAGGGACTTGGCTATTTCAGCCGCAGAATGTCGAGCAACATGAACACGGATGCCATGTTCGCCGCTATTGTGCTGTTATCCCTGCTTGGTATTGCCCTGTTTGTACTTATTGCATGGCTGGAAAGAAGATTCGGTACACAACGTCATATTCAAAACAGAAAACAAGGAAACGAGGTACTTTAAATGATGAATACAAAGCATATCTATCCCCTACTCCCCCTCCTTCTTATAACCCTGATGCTGATCGTTAGCGGATGCGGGAATACGGGTACCAACACACCTGCTATTGATTCAGCTCCCGATGTAAAAGATACAGAATCATCTGCGACCAAAACGTCATCAGATTCCAACGATAAGCTGTCCATCATGCTCGATTGGTACCCGAATGCCGTACATTCCTTCATCTATGTTGCTCAGGAGAAAGGTTACTTCACGGACCAAGGACTAGATGTCGATGTCCAGATGCCTGCCGATACGAATGACTCGCTCAAGCTTGTTGCTGCCGGAAAAATCGATCTGGCGTTGAGCTACCAGCCGCAAATTCTGCTCGCGCGTGGGGAGAACATTCCTGTACGTTCCATTGCAGCCATCGTTAGGCATCCGCTTGTGCATCTGTTGACTGAAGTAGATGGTAAAGTAAAGTCGCCTAAAGATCTTCAAGGGCTCACGGTCGGCTATTCCTCAATTCCCCTGTATGAAGCGATGGTGCGTACGATGATCAGCCAGGATGGAGGTAATCCTGACAAGATGGATCTGGTGGATGTGGGATTCGACCTGATTCCTTCCATGGCTTCCGGACAGGCGGATGCCATTATGGGTGGTTTTATTAACCATGAGCAATTGATTTTGGAAAAAGAAGGCCATGCGATAAATTCATTCAATCCCGTCGATTACGGCGTACCTGATTATTATGAACTGGTCCTCACTGCAAGTGAGGTGGGCATTGAAACGAAAAAGGATCAGCTTACACGCTTTATCAAAGCGATACAGGAAGGACAGAAATACGTAACGGAGCACCCCGAGGACGCGTTGAACATTCTGCTCGCACATGAGAACGAAACCTCTCCGCTTGACCCGGAGATCGAAACCAAAAGCTTGAATATTTTACTGCCCCTGATGAATGAAGAAGGTCAGCCGTTTGGTGGACAGGACGCCTCGTCTTGGGAAAACGTTCGTGCATGGCTGGTCCAAAGTGAATTGATTCCAGATTCCGTGAAGGCAGAGGAAGCTTTTATTAACTTGCAGGGCGAGTGAGGAAATCGCTTGCTGGATGAGATCAAGCAAAATCCGAAAATTGTCATTCATTATCCATGTCGGTCCACCTGAGTAGATTCGGAATTCAGCTCTTGGACGAATAGAATTCTTATCGAGGATTTGGATCTTTAATTAAGCTTTTACAAATGGACTTTGCAGCTATCCGTGAATAGCTTTTAACTCCCATCATTTATTGGAACCCCCACTACTCCCAACGTTGCAGAATTAACAACTGAATATAAGGGCAACCCTTCCCTGCCTGCTTTTGTTGATCGAATTTCTTGTTTATAAGGAGGATCTTATATGTCTTATCTGGAACGTGTTCGTACGCAAAATCCACTTGTTCATAACATTACTAATATTGTCGTTGCTCCCTTTACCGCCAACGGTTTACTTGCACTCGGTGCATCTCCTTTTATGGCCTATGCACATGAAGAAGTGGCAGATGTCGCCAAAATTTCCGGAGCGGTTGTATTGAACATTGGCACTCTGGACGAAAGGGTAGTTGAAGCAATCCGCCTGGCTGGTCAATCGGCGAATGCAAATAACGTGCCTGTTGTGCTTGATCCGGTCGGAGCTGGGGCAACCCCCTATCGTACGGAAACGGTCCAGATGCTCGTTCGTGAGCTTCGCCTTACGGTATTGCGTGGCAATGTGGCGGAAGTCGCCAATGTCATCGGTGAGAGCTGGAGTATCAAAGGCGTGGATGCAGGTCAAGGCGAGGGAGATCGCGTCGGAATAGCCGAACGGGCGGCACAAAAACTCGGCTGTGTGGTTGTCATTACCGGACGAGAGGATGTCATTACGGATGGACAAACGACGTTCCTGACGAGTAATGGACATGCCTTGCTTACCCAAGTGACCGGTGCTGGCTGCTTGCTCAGTTCAGTGATTGGGGCTTTTGCAGCCCTAGCGAAACCAGGTGACGACTTGCTGAACAGCGTTGTGGAAGCACTCGCTTTTTATGGCATTGCAGCAGAGATTGCGGCAGAACGTACCGCTGACCAGGGACCGGGCAGCTTCCAAATCGAGTTGCTAAATCAACTGGCCCTAGTGACACCTGACATTCTCGCAAAACGGGTACAGGTTCGCCAGATCGATGGAGGTGTCCAATGAGTATTGCGCAGGCTTTGACGATCGCAGGTTCGGATAATGGCGGCGGCGCTGGAATTCAGGCCGATCTGAAGACCTTTCAGGAGCTCGGCGCATACGGCATGACTGTGATTACAGCCATTGCTGCCCAAAATACAACAGGTGTGCAGGGCGTCTTCCCTATCTCATATGAAGGTATCGCTCAACAGTTGGATTCGACCGGTGATGACTTTCAGCCCTCAGCGGTAAAGACAGGCATGCTCTACAGTGCCGAGATCATTCGGCTGGTCGCGGAGAAATGGCAGCAATACGCCTGGTCCAATCTGGTCATTGATCCGGTTATGGTTGCCAAAGGCGGCGCCCCCCTGTTACAGCAGGAAGCCGTTCAGGCGCTAATTACAGAGTTAATGCCTCATGCACTGATCACGACACCGAATATTCCGGAAGCCGAGCTGCTCACTGGAATGTCCATTATGAATTTGGGTCAGCGTGAAGAAGCTGCCAAGCGGATCGTGCAGATGGGCTCGACGTATGCTTTGGTGAAGGGTGGTCATGATGAGGGAAGTGGCATGATTGTCGATGTGCTCTATGATGGGCAGTCATTTCATTACCTGGAGAATGTTCGGGTAGTGACACGACATACCCATGGAACGGGATGTACGTATTCTGCAGCCATTACTTCCGAATTGGCGAAGGGCTCCTCTGTGCTTGCTGCCGTCACGACCGCGCGAGCATTCATTCAGGCAGCTATCGAAGATGAGCTAGGGATTGGGGCCGGGCATGGGCCGACGAATCATTTTGCGTATCAGCGCAGACAGCGAGGTGAGCAGTGATGCGCCATCTGGATGCAGCAGCGATACGCCGTGCGATGCAGGTGTATTTGGTGATGGGCAGCGTGAATACGACGCGTGACCCGGTGGAGGTGCTGCGCCAGGCCATCGCTGGCGGCATTACGCTGTTCCAGTTCCGGGAAAAAGGAACTGGCGCTCTGGTTTGCGAAGCACGCATCACGCTTGCGATGCGGCTTCGCGAGGTGTGCAGCCAGCACGGCATACCGTTCATCGTGAACGATGATGTGGAGCTGGCTGTGGCGGTGGAGGCCGACGGCATGCATGTCGGCCAGGACGATGCGGACGCGGCGCTGGTACGCGCCCGCATCGGAGAAGGGCGGATGCTTGGCGTATCCGCCCACTCCGCGCTGGAAGCCCGCCGTGCGATGCAGGCGGGCGCCGATTATCTTGGCGTCGGGCCCATGTACCCGACGCGGTCCAAAGCGGATGCCCACGCTGTGCTGGGCCCCGCCGGGGTGGCCGAACTGCGCGCCGCAGGCATCGCAGTTCCGGTGGTAGGTATCGGCGGCATTACGCCCGATACCACGGCCGCCGTGATGGCGGCAGGAGCCGACGGCGTAGCCGTCATCTCCGCCATCGCGGGCGCGGCCGATGTGCGCGCAGCGGCTGCGCAGTTCGCTGCGGCGGTGCGCGGGATGCAGGCGTAGCCATGCGCTCCCTGCACCGCCAGCTCTTGTGCTGCACCAAGTGCCTGGTGCAGCCTAACAACACTTTGCCTCCTCTCCATAACAGAGGAGGCAGTCGCACTACCCATACAGCGCAACAGTCTATAACATGGACAAGCAGCACTCCTGTAAGCAACGGATAATTGAAATTATCCAAGCTTGCAATCATTTACACATTTACTCATTTACACATTTACTTAGCTTTCACTCCCCCAATCCATTCTCAAGATGCGGTTTCCATGCTCGCATCTTGTTTTTTCATTTTTCCCTGTTGACTCTCACGTAACGTGACACTGTACAATCGGTGGTGTAAGGAGGTATTAATCATGGCCATGAAAGTAAAAGAAGTAGCTGAACTTGTCGGGATCAGTGTGCGCACACTGCATCATTATGATGAGATCGGACTGTTAATACCGGACGAAGTGACTTCTGTCGGTTATCGACTGTACTCAGATGCCAATCTGGAAATGCTGCAGCAGATTTTATTTTTCAAAGAACTCGATTTCTCCCTGAAAGATATCAAGAAAATTATAAACAATCCCTCTTTCGATCAGGAGGAAGCCCTAAATATGCATCGCCGTATTCTACTGGAAAAGCGCCAGCGGTTGGACCAAATGATTGCCACCATTGATAAATCAGTTCAACACGCGAGAGGAGAAATTAAAATGACAGCCAAGGAACAATTCGAAGGATTTAATTTCAGTCATAATCCGTATGAGCAGGAAGCGCGGGAACGTTGGGGAGACCAAGTCGTGGATCAGGCTAACCAAAAATTACAGAACCAGCCTCCTGAGAAGCAAAAAGCCCTATCCGATCAAATGAACTCAATCTACACCCGACTGGCAGCAATTCGTCACATTGACCCCACATCTGCCGAAGCTCAAGCCGGTATCTCGGAATGGTACACCTATCTAAACAACATGGGTAATTATTCACCTGAAGCCTTCAAAGGGCTGGGGCAGATGTACGTGGAAGACGAACGCTTTACACGTAATATTGATCAATTCGGCGAAGGCTTGGCTGTATTTATGCGGGATGCCATGACTGCCTTTGCTGATCGAAACAGCTAATCAGGCAATAAGCTGTAGTTCCATTTTGTCTCATCCGATGTCCACCACCATTAGGTATTCATGTGATTACTTGGACGATTAGAACATTAGAGGATCAATTGGATCTACCTCTTGCTGAGTTCATTCAAAAAGGGACGTACGCCATTGGCCTACGTCCCCTTTTTCGTATCTCAGCCGCAATGTGAACGGGCTTTAAAGCCATTCACTCTGAGTACGCCTTTTTTTGCATGCAATCCTGTATTCCACAGAATTTCTGCGTCTTCCAGTCGAATCAGTTTAAGCTCTTGGAGCGTGATCAGACGACGATGCATCCGATGCCAGACTGGTTTTTGCCATCCGTCCTGGAATCTGCCATGCCGACACGATCGCCAGTACGATGAATAACAGATCAACCGGCTCGCTGAAATAATCCGTAAAGGTTTCCACAAATGCGCTTACCATCTCACCATCAAATACCAGATCCATCATGCTCGCATCGCTGAACAACTCGGATGTAAAATACACCACCGTCAGATACTTTCCAAGCAAAATACCTATAAGTGCAAATATAACTGCGATGACTTTATGTACTGTTGCGATTCGTTTGTTTGAGAACAATACAACCGCGTAGCCTGTGAGCGCCCCAATGACAATAGCAATGAGCCCAAGCTCTCTTTCCGTCATGGCAGCGATCACTGCCCACACAATACCCCCTATAACTGCTGCCAATAAACCACCAACGATTGGCATGCCGATCTTGATCCCTTGTTTCTCTTCCACGTTGACTTTCCCTCCTGAGTCATGCTTATGCTTATTTTCCAGAATTCACCTTTCCTATGAAACCACAAAACCTGCTTTTATTCAACAAATTTCTATGCTTAGGTATGCAGATTATTGATTTTTAGAACAGGCACATTTGCCTATGATTCACATAATATGCTGTAAGAAGATGTACGGAAGGAGCAACTCCCTTGTACAGTTATCCTTATTATCGGAATGACAGCATGATCATAGCTCAGGTTACGAAAGCCATAAACGGAGAATCCTCAGCTATTGCCTGTTATACTAAACTTGCCGAATTGGCACCAACTACAGAAGAAAAAATGCGTATTCAGGAGATACGCCAGGATGAAATGAAGCATCTTCAATATTTTATTAGTATCTATGTATCCTTGACGGGAGTTCAGCCCACTGTCCAAATCTCCCAGGATTGTCCATCCGAATACATCGCGGGAATTCACTATGCCTTCAAAGATGAGCAACAGACCGTCGAATTTTATTCTGATGCTGCAGATCAGGCCACTGACCCGCATATTAAAGAAACATTTAGACGGGCTGCCACAGACGAGCAAAGGCATGCCGTATGGTTCCTGTACTATCTGACAAAGCATAAACCAAGCTCCACTGTAAAATAAAAATACATCCCCTCCTATTGTCATAGGAGGGGATGCGAAATTATAATGATTTCTTATTTAGATTTCCTTAGCCGGGTTAATGACAGCTGCAATCTGTGCCAAAATGGCATCCACCGATGCTGGGTCATTCACGTCATACTCATCAATGTTCAAACGCAACACCGGACAAGCCGTAAATTGATTAATCCATACCGAATAGCGCTCATGCATATGCTCCCAGTAGGAACGATCCGTCTGGATCTCCATTTCCCGTCCACGTTCCGTAATTCGATTCAGGATGGATGGCAGACTACCCTCCAGGTAGATCAGTACATCCGGATGAGGGAAATATGGTGTCATCACCATCGCTTCAAACAAACTGCTGTATGTCTCGAAATCCGTAGTCGACATTGTGCCCTGATCGGCATGCATTTGCGCAAAGATGCCAGTATCCTCATAAATGGAACGATCCTGTACAAATCCGCCGCCCAGTTCAAAGATTTTCTTCTGTTCCTTGAAACGCTCTGCCAGGAAGTAGATCTGCAAATGGAAGCTCCAACGTTCAAAGTCATGATAGAACTTCTCCAGATATGGATTGTGGTCGACTTGCTCAAGAGAGGTCTTGAAATTTAAACGCTCTGCCAGAGCTGCAGTTAGTGTGGATTTGCCCACCCCTACAGTACCTGCTACCGTGATTAATGCATTCGTGGGAATGCCATAGTTGTTCATGTGATATACTCCTTTACCTGATTAACAATCTGTTTAAAATGTTCAGGATATTCTACAAAATCGAGCTGTTCCGCATTCACCTTAATGATAATCGGCGGATTCGGACTGTTAGCCAGGTAGGCCATACCTGTTTTGTAATCTGCGATTAACTGTTCCATATACGCAGGGTCCATATCCTGCTCAAAAGACCGTCCACGTTTGTTGATGCGTTGCATCAATGTATCGAGTCCAGCTTCAATATATAGCACCAGATTTGGTTTCGGAAGATCATCCGTTAAGAGATGATAGATTTGACGGTATTTGTCCCGTTTTGTTCCCTTTAGGGTACGATCGGCAAAAATCATATTTTTATAGATATGGTAGTCCGAAATAACGGGAGTGTTCTGTTGAATATAGTGAGCGCCCGTGTCTTCCAGTTGCTTGAATCGGTTGCACAGAAAAAACATTTCAAGCTGGAAGCTCCACTCATCTATATCCTGATAGAAGGAAGCCAGAAAGGGATTCTCTTCTACAATTTCTTTGACCAGCGGAAGATTCAATTCCTGGGAAAGCATTGTTGCCAACGTTGTTTTCCCGGCTCCAATGGGACCTTCCACTGCAATAAACGGTGCGGATTTCATCGTGTTCCAGTTCCCCCTCATACTCATGCGTGTTTCCGTTTCTATATAGACCTCACCTATTGTATCACAGCTTCGATGATGGGAAGGCCAGTATTTTATGTATAAAATGAGTTTTATCTCTACGGACTAATATAAATAAGACAGTCTATAGTAATTATAATAATCCCTATAATTCTAATAACAGAAAAAGACACGATCGCTTATATACGATCGTGTCTTTCGATTGCTTGGCGGCGTCCTACTCTCCCAGGACCCTGCGGTCCAAGTACCATCGGCGCTAGAGGGCTTAACGGTCGTGTTCGGGATGGGTACGTGTGGAACCCCTCCGCCATCGCCACCAAACGCATAGCTTAGCCTTACATTTCAGAGATCATTCTCTGAAAACTAGATCCGAAACGAAATTCGCGATGTATCACCTGCATATCTTGGATAAGCCCTCGACCGATTAGTACTGGTCAGCTCCATGCATTACTGCACTTCCACCCCCAGCCTATCTACCTCGTCGTCTTCAAGGGGTCTTACATACTGGGAAATCTCATCTTGAGGGG